>NC_014961.1:657319-985979 GCF_000186365.1 Desulfurococcus mucosus DSM 2162 | reverse complement strand
CTCCTGGAGAAACTCCACTTAGCCGCCTTCTCCAACACCATCTCTAACCACCTTTAAGGATCGAGTAGAGCGCGTTCAATGCGTAGTTGAATCTACCGTATAGGAGCGTGGATGAAGCCGGCTCTATGAAGCTGTTCACCAGGGGGCCGTACGCTACCCCTAAGCCTAGGACTAGTAGTGTGAAGAGGAGTGTGTAGCCTTTAATAATCGTGCCCGGTGAGCCCGCCTCACCGTCATGTGAGAGCACCGTTATCGACACTGCTTTTATGAAGCCCGCTAACGCGAGCCCGCTGCCCAACAGGGCTGCTGCCAGGGATAGTATTAGTGTTGGATCCGATGTAATACCGTTGAGTAGACCCGTGTAGAGGCTCAGCTTGGCTGCGAAGAGTACTGTGGGGGGCACCCCTATGACGGCGAGTGCACCCGTGGTGAAGCCCAGCTGCATGATAGTGCTTCCCCTGAAAACCCCTTTCAAGTCTTCAAGCGAGTCACTCCCCCTTGCATGCGCCGCCCACCCGCTCACCGTGAAGAGCAATGGCTTCACCACTGCGTGGGCCACTATGTATGATAAGACTGCTGGAACCCCTGCTGGGCCGAGGGAGGCCGCTATAGCTATGTAACCCGTGTCGAGGATGACGCTGTAGGAGACTGTTTTAAGCAGCCTCTTTGAGTAAACCATGCCGAGGCCGCCCACGATGATCGTTGCTGCACCTACAACCCTGAGCATTAGTGCAACGGGCCAGGGTATCGTGGAGTAAACCGTGTAGTAGAGTCTTAACAACAGGTAGTAGCCGACTGCCTCTCCGACGCCGGCGAGCAGCCCGGCGACCGCTGGTGGTGCAGCACTATAGGCGTCGGGGAGCCAGAAGTGGAGGGGTGCCAGGGCCTCTTCGGCTATGAGGCTCCACGTCATTAAGAGGAGTATGAAGAGCAGGGTCTCGCTGAGTGGTATGGAGGCGTAGAGGGCTTTACCCGTGACGACGCCTGGGAAAATATTCCAGGCGGCTATATACCCCATGTTTAATGCGCCGACAGCGAAGTAGAGGAGGGCTGCGGCGAAGAAGTATACGAGTCCTGTTACAAATGCTAGGAGCCCGTATCTAAGCGTCGCCCTGTAGGCGTCTATGCTGCCGGGTGATGCGAGTAGGCCGAGCATCGATATTGTGAGTACTTCAAGCATCACGAACGAGTTGAAGACGTCGCCCGTGTAGACTACGCCGAGGAGCCCTGCGACCAGGCCGAGGTATAGTGCAACCGTGTACTCCCCTATACTGTTAGAGGATGCGTGGAGCAGGGGGTACATGAGGAGCCCGAGGACTGCTACGAGGAGCCCTAGGGAGGCTGAGAATAAGTCGACCTCGTAGGCTATCCCGACGAGGGGTGTGAACCCGCCGAGAGTGTAGAGGAGTATCCTCCCCTGGGCCTCCATGTAGACTACTATGGATGAGGCTGCTGTGAAAGCAAGGATTAAACCACCGTAGAGGGCTGTGGCAGAGGGCCTGACGCCGAGGGCTTTGAGGAGGATTGAGGTGAAAGCCCCTCCTATCAACACGTAAACCGTTAAAGCAGGTAACGCGTCTACCGGGATTCCCCCGAGCATTAGATTCACCTAACCTAATGTCAGCGATACCTAACTGAGGAGACCCCGGGTATATAAATATTCATGTGCCCGCCGTACAGTATAGAGCCGTAACCACTGTATATACCGTATATGCATGCATCAACCGTGATGCACGGCTACCCGGGGAGGAAGACCGGCCAGCCGTGCCCGTAGCTCGCCCTCTTACCTATGTGGAATAGCTCTGAGAACGCTAGGAGTAATGCTACATCCATCCCGATCTCGCCTTTGAACTCGTAGGTGCCGACGTAGTAGTCTTCTCTCTTACCCCTGTACACTATTGGCACCCTGTGTAAGTCGGCTCCCGCAAGCCCCACCTTCCTAGCCTCCTCGAGCAGCTTCCCCACGTCTCGCACAGGGTTGACGTACATGTATTGCGGCATGATGACTGAGAACCTCCTTAACGCTGACTTAACCAGAGATTCAAAACTGGTTAAGGGGCCTGCAACACCTCCCTCGACAACCCTGTACGGGGTGAGGAAGGAGGCTTGGAGGCTTTTGCCCGAGGATATCTCTGAAGCCCTCTTCACAAGGTCTCCCACCGTCACCACTGCCCTGGAGTCGAAGAAACTGCCGCCCCTGTACACTATGGATTCAAAGCCCGTAACAGGGTTCCTGGCAGCCACCTCAACCACCTCAAACCTCCCTCTGGCAGACTTTACTCCAAGCCCCCTCCCACCCAGCTCCAGCACTGAGACCAGTAAATCCTTCTCAAACCTCACCGCGTCGCCGGCGAGCACAGCCGAGAACTCCAACATGTCGCCGGGTGAAAAAGAGCGTGCATCAGTCAACGGTGGCTTAAGGACGAATGGTTTAGACACACCCCTCAGCTTCCTAAGCACAATCCCCTTCGACCTAGCCCTATACAGGTAGCCGAAGGGACACATATACCATATAAGGCATTTACCACAGTTAAGCCTCTTGAAGCCGCACACCTTCGGCAACACACTGCCAATCGCCCCCCTTATAATATTACCCTTCCACACAGGCAGCTCAGCCTGCTCCAAAAACCTCACACGGAAAACCAGAACCCTAGCAACATTAACAGAGGGATCAACATCCTTCAACCAGCACACCTCAACACGCTTGTCGTTCAGACTTCTCTGCGCTGAGACCCGCATTCCTGGTTTCCAACGGGCTTGACCCTGCCTTTTCCGTGTCCTCTACTGTGAGGCTTATCTCGCCGAAACCCACCTCCCTTCCATCACCTACGCCTATAAGTGTAGCGAGCCAGAGAAGCTTCACGAATGCTTCGCCACATGTTTCCTTTACTGGCTTGTAAGCTAGTTGACCCTTAACACCTCTGGCAACCTTGTAGTCGCCTGCACTGTTCTTCTCAATAGTGACTGTCTCCGCCATGAGCTTCAAATACACCTCTTCTATTAAGGCATCAAAGTACCTTGATGTAAGGTATTGAATCCTCCATGTTTCCTCGCCAGTAACCCCAACGTATTCGGCTATCTCCCCTAATATGGAGGCTGCGAGAAGACCGGGAGATACGCTGAGCCTAAAATGACGAAGAGTGCCATGTAGTACTCTGCGTATCCTGAGTGGCATCGTTAACTCGGAAGATAGGAGTAAAGGTGTTTGAACATCCACCCTGAGCACTTTTCCACTATCTACATTGGAAGTGTATGTGGGTGGCTGAGCATGTATATGCATACCGAGTAATTCGAATTCCACCTCGCCGTGAGGCGTCTTGAAGCTGGTATATGGATTCGCAACTATTTCATCCATGAAACCTAGGTTCTCGGAGATAACGATTATCTCTGTGCTGTAGGATTTATTGGGCTTAATGTAGGGTGTGCACCCCTCGTTTCTACTGTGCACAGGGTAGAGCGGGGTTCCTTTACTGGTTTTAATAGCTCTGAAGATAACCCTGCCTTGCATGTGCGAGTCCTGTGCCTCAATTAGTGGTCTGTATACATCCATGGTTTCGATAAGGTTTT
This sequence comes from Desulfurococcus mucosus DSM 2162, assembly GCF_000186365.1. NCBI lineage: Archaea > Thermoproteati > Thermoproteota > Thermoprotei > Desulfurococcales > Desulfurococcaceae > Desulfurococcus > Desulfurococcus mucosus. The sequence goes on along the minus strand of NC_014961.1, from coordinate 982,412 downwards.
TCACTAGGTATGAGCTGAAGTATGGGAGCTGCAGTGTTTCCTTTGTCTTCAGAGAGTACGTTAACCTCACGACGGAATACTTGTTGAAGAATCTGATGATGAGGTCTTCGATAATTCTTCTCATTCCACTAGTCTCCCTCTGAGTCATCCATATACGCCATAACACTCCCTTTAGGGGTAAGCCTGTAGACGCTAGCCCTTCCCCTCTTGTATTCGTTGATTAAGCCAAGCTTCAAGAGTTCTCTTACAGCCCTGTAGACGGAGGGCTTCGGCTTATCCATGCTTTGGGAAAGCTCAGTTAGGCTTATTTCTCCTCTATCCGCGATAACCCTCAGTGCTTTCCTGGATAACTCGGAGAGAGCGGGTCTCAACGGTATATAACTGACGAATGATATGTCTGCCCTGGTTTTTCCATCCTCTGTCCATAGGTAGATCCTAATGTCCTTGGGCTCTAGGGTTACTATTGCAGCAAAGAGGGTGAGGATACCCATTATCCTCATACCCCCACTTACATCTATAATCACTTCCCCGTTCCTCAGGCTTGAAAACCTCTTGCATAGCTCTAGGAAGGCTTTGTCAACGTTTGAGAAGTCTATCTCCCATGTTTCAACTTCGGCCTCTAAATAGTCTCTCACGAACTTGTCTATCTCTTCAAGTGCCTTCAACACTTTTTCACTCTTATCACTGTTGACTATCGAGATGAATCTGTTTATGTTTCTCCCTAGTTCAATAATTGTCTTAACCTGGTACTTGATGTCGAATCCAAGAGTGAAAACCAAGGTCCTGTTCTCGACATCCATTTTCCTCGTCCCTACGTGTGTACCTTGACATCCCTGCCCATGGTACAGGTACTATCGAAATCCAGGAACATCTTCTTATTTTTTACACTCCCCTTAGCTGCAGAAAAGTTATCGGCCATCATCAGTACTGCTGATACTCTTGTTGCAATTGCAGAGGCATACAGGTACTCCTTGGACTCGTTGTGCAGGTTGTACACGCTGTCTACATGACTTACGAATCTCTCAAGATACCGCCTTACCAAGTCTTCATCGTCTAGGGCATCATATCTTAGAGTCCCTAGATTTATTGGAGTACCTGATAAAACATTGCTTAGGAAACCCTCGACGGCTTCGCCGGCACTAATGCCTGTTCTCTTCTTGAACCACAGGAACTTCTCGTAAACTTCTCTTGATGACGCATGCGATCTGCGTTGATAACCCATGGCTTCATGGTGACCTATTATGCTTAAGTGGACGGAGTATTTTAATGCTCTTTGAATAATGCATTCTGGTTCAGTGCCCTCTCTGGCTCTAGGTGTATCATACTCAAAAACCCTATACTGGTCGGAAATGGTGTTGAGAATAAAGCTGGATAGCACCTCGTGTCCACGATATGAGTTTGGTGCGTTATCGCACTTTTCATCAACATTGAGATTGCTGTGAAAGAATATCTTCCCTATATCGTGAAAAACTTCGGCCACGATAATGGCTTCCCTAAGCTCGGATGCATCGATGCCGAGCCTCCTTGCCGTTAGTTCGAATTCGTTCTTGTTGAAGTAGCATTTCTCCGTGAAATCCAGCATGAGTTTTACGTGTTCCAATAATTGCTGTCCTTTTCTGGCACAGAGTACTATTTTACTCTCCATAATCCACACCCTCACGGGCTATTTTATTATACAAAGACCTCGGAACCAGAACTCCCTTGATGTTTTCGTTTATCAGGGAATAGTTCAGCTTGAAGACATCATAGTGTTTATGCGTCCCAGCACCGCCCTTCTTGCTCCTCCTGATTATATCCCTCAACTTATCTAGGCCTTTCTCACGAATCACTATTGATCCCTTCTCCTCAACTATTACCGTTATACTCTTCCCATCGTCACTGTCAAGTAGCCTCTCAAGTAGCCAGACAGGCAACATCAATTTATCCATGCTTTCGAGTTGCCCCGGCTCCACATTTTTGTTTTCAACCACCTTACTGCCGTCTGCGTCAAGGATAAACCCTTGAATTGTGACCGCATTCCTCCCAATTCTACCACTAAGGAAGTCGAACACTATCTGCTCCTGTGGCTCGGAGGAGAGAGACAGCAGTTTTCCCAGTGAAAGTGCTGGCTCCTCATATCTGGGGGCTAGGATGCTCTCAGCGTAGTCTACTAGATCCATGTACCCTTTGAAGCCTTCCATTGACGCAGGAATCTTTGGCTTTAGGGATCCCTTGATCTCTGAGAGAGCTTTTAAGGCGGAATCAACGAGGTCTTTTCCATATGGGCCGTAGTCCTCGCTGTTGTTCATTTTATGCTCGTCAACTACGATCTCGATCCTGCCTGACTCATCTTGATCCCATCTGCTCACCCTCCCCATTCTCTGTACGAGACTCTGTATTGGTGCAAGATCCGTTATCAATAGATCCGCACTGACATCGAGCCCGGCTTCAACAACCTGTGTTGCTACTAGTGTGAATGGCTTATTCTTGTTTTCGAGGAGTTTTCTTGTTGTTTCCTCCCTGTCATTTCTCGATAGAAGCCCATGCAACATAAATACTTCACCGGTTCCCTCAATGTTTTGCTCCTGGATCTTTCTGTATACCTTGATGGCCTCCCTCGGTGAGTTTAACACTATCAACTTCCTAGTTGCGTCCCGGCTGGCAATCAGTTCAAGAACTTTGTCGATCAGCTGCTTCGAGGTGTGAATCTCCATTTCCACATTCTTCTTTGCCTGCACCTGGTCGAACTCCTCATCGCGTGTGTTGCTACTGAAGCTGCACTCCTTCGCATATATGCATTTCTCGTACTGTAGTTTGACACCTATTTTATCTTCGACGCGTCTCTTAATGTAATCTATCTTCCTGAGCATGAGGTCTGTGAGCGTTGCTGAAGCTAGTATAACGGTTGCCTTGCTTGCAAGCAAGTATTGGAGTATCCCGAGTAGAAGTCTTTCCAACCCGCTCTCAGTGAATGCCAGGTGGGGCTCATCTATCAGTACAACTGAATCGCTGATGTTAGCCCTAGGGATGGAGAAATGCCCCCTTGTCCTCTCATCCTTCATCACATAGCCTTCTACAATATCACTCATCTCTGCAGTAGGCACCTTGTAGACGCTGAAGCCAAGTGTATCTATCGTTGTCACCACAACCTTTCTATGGAAGAATGGGGACTCGCTTCTCTCCATGTACTGTCTCGCCCTTTGGTGAACTACGCAGTAGCCTCTCTCCTCAAGCTTATAGTAGAGATCCTCGTTCAACGCTCTCAACGGCGATGCATAAATAGCCCTAGCTATCTTCCCCATACAGGTTCTTTTTGCTAGTTCCATGAAGAGCTCAGTCTTACCGTAGCCTGTGGGTAGCTTTAGTACAGCAAGCCCGGGAGCGTTGAAGTCGAATGCGTATAAAAAATCTGATATTAATTTTCTCACTCCAACACAACACCTTGCCTCATTATGTCGTCCACCCACTTGAGGAGTTTCCGCGCTATGTATGGATCCCTGAAATTACGTTTACCGGGCGGGGATGCGCGAATCAGCCGGTAGGCATTAGTATATGGATCCATCTTCGACATTATGTTCCACAAATACCTTACCATCGCCGAGAGATCACTTGTATCGCCCCATACATCTCTACAGTATTTTGAAGGCCTCCTAGCATAATCTAGGAGCACGCATCTCAACATCTCCTTTATTCTTTCCCTCAGCTCGGCATACTCCTCTTTTCCAATTAATAGCTCTACGCCATCGTATACTGGTGAAATATCGAAACCTATGTCTTCTACAACCACATATGTGTTAGCGAATACTATCTTGGAGTATTTGGCTGGTATGTTTCTCAAGCGGTCCACCTTACCCGGGTCAATGCTGAGGTAGAGTAGCAATGTGTAGGCTTCAGTGTGGCTTGGCTGGTATCCTTCTTTCAATGGTAGAACAGTGTACTCTTTTAGCGCCCCAAGCAGTTCCCCTGGATCCCCGCCCGGCAGCATTAACCTGGATAGAATGGCATCCTCATCTATGTGGGCTAGGAGAAGAGAGCCTAGGTAACCTGAGAAAGATAAGAGCCAGCCAGCCCCTAGTATACTGTACCATATTGACGAAATCTTCATCTGGCCTTTGAACTCTGTGAAGCTCAAGTATTTCTTCCCATACTTGTATTTCTCTAGTTTGAAAACCTGTAGCTGAGGATACTGTGCACTCTCATCCCTCCCGAGGTAAATATCCCCTTCATCCATCCTAATGCTTTTCAACTCCTCTGCCACTACCCCGGGCTCTCTCGATACAATTTCTGCAGAGGCTTTGATGAGTTTAACGAAGAAGTCGCATATCGTGATATCCTTTTCAATCTGGAAGCCCATTTCGTTAGCTATTCTATTACCAACCCAGTCGAAATCATTTCTATTGCTTGAGAGCTTGGGGCAATACCCGCCTCTTTCATCTATGTTCTTTCTGGACTCGAAGACGTCGATAACGTCCAGCAATGCTTCGCGTAAAGTAGCACAGGCATCGCCGCGTAGCACGAAGGTGTCTCCGGTGAAACTGTAGTTTCCACCCGATTTCGATGTCAGCTCAATGAGGAAGTTTAGCACGAGACTCCTGATTGTCGGGTACTGGATGGGTGGAACCTTTATCTCGATCTCGGAGACTTTACAGTGCTGGCCTTCCTCACCAGGCGACAACATGCTCCACCTCTTCTCCCACTTTTAGTTTGTAAGCCTTAAGTTTCCCTGCGTTCCGATTCCTCACCTTCAACCCGCCTGCGAGGAAGTTTCTCCTATCGTACGCGAAGACCACCTTAGTGGTGGGGAGCTCAGTGATATCCGGTCCCTTTAGTTTTCTCCAATCGTAGAACTCATACACTTTTAATTCCTGCCACCGCTCAACCGGCTCGATCAGGAGGGCGTCATTTAATGGAACCGTGTAACGTGTTACAACCTCGTCCAAGTAGAGTATTTCAGCTTCACCGTAACTCACCTGGTCAACGCTGACAAGGGACTCCTTATCTCCTAGCCTCACCATCGTAGTAGCACTGGCAACCAGCTTCTCCCTCCACCTGTCTCCAAGCTCTTTTCTAGCCTTGACTCCGTCGAAAATGTAGACAGCCTTTATGGTTGGGCCTCCTCTCCACTTGGGTTTAACATATAGCCTTTGATATCCATAAGCGTCGCTTTTCACCAGCTTGTCATCGGGATCGTAGAACCACATCTTAGTGATGGTTGCATAGGGAATGGCGGGGCCGTCAAGGCGCATATATACCCCCATGAGAATTCCCGCTAGAACCGCCGGCATATACCTCCTACCTGATTCAGGCGATCCCTCGATCCTAGCTAGAGGGTATGAAAGAGCACCTATTAGTGTCGTAGGTGGTGGTATGGTGAACACCGGCCTACTCTTATTTCCAGTCAAAGTACCAAAGTTCAATGCTGAGTGAGGCGACAATGCGACGTGGATAAAAAACGGCTTATTTACCTCAGCCATGGAATGCTACCCCACTCTCTTCAAGACTTCATCGAATAACTTGTCGAACAATGCTTCAGGCGTCTTGAATACTGCTGCATCCTTGACATCCTTTCCATACACTAGTACTATCGCATCCTCTGTTACTCCAAGCTTCTTGAGCATTGCTACAGTGCTCTGCACCCTGGAAACAGTCTCCTCAATGTATGTCGATACCTGTGGTGGGGAAGCCGCTATCGGCAGGGGTTTCGAGATAACTGCCACCATGTTTTCTATGCTGAGTACCGGGCTGAACCTGCTTCTCTTCGCACCATATAGCTGTAATCCAAAGGTCATGGCTAGTGCGAGCAGAGCTGACTTTACCCTCCTCAGCTTTTCGTCTTTGGCAACGGCCTCCTCCCTTTTAACCATTGAGGTAACGCCGATGGAGCCCAAGTCTATGCACATGGACATTCCATATACTGTTGACGCTACTTCCACGTAATACAGCATCTGTTGTTTAGCCTCCTTCCCCTCCCCGGCCTCTTCCCCGGCTTTCTTTCCGCTGGTCTTCTCCTCCACCTCAAGCCCTACGACTGCCTGTCTAGCATGCATCTGCGCCTCGATGATGGATTCCGATACTGCTTCCTCAACGGGGACTGCATAGCCTACTTCAAACAAGCTGGTTCTCCTTACCGGCATCTTCTCGGCAAGCATGAATCCACCTATGTCGGCAACTATGCTCTCCTGTATGGCTGTTTTCTCGAATAAGTGCTGTAGTTCCTCTATTCCCTCTTTCTTTTTCTTTCCGCTTTCCTCCAATATCTTCTTGAGGCTTTCGGGCAAGTGCTTGCTGTCGCTGAACTTAACGAACTCGTATCTCGCGGAGTACGGGTCTAGGGGCACGGGCTTCTTCTCAACCCCATATATGTATTGGGCTGCATCTACGAGGTTTGCCTGGAACGCGTGCCCAAGGCTTTCTCCACTAATCGCTGGAACATAGACCAGCTTGTATCCTTCGCGAGTGCTTATTATGTAGGGGGCTCTCCTATGCTTACTCACATTGCCGATTGTCTCAGTCATGTTTAATGCTTCAACATTAGCTCTTACCCTGGCTGCTAGACATAGGTTCACCATGTTCACGCACCCCCGGTTTTAGGAGGCTCCTCTAACAGTTTCTCCGATGCCTGACTCGCCAATGCTAGCGAGGCTAGTATGCTTCCAACTAGTTTCCCCCTCTTCTCATCCAGCAATAACATTATGGTTCTCTCCAGATCCTCCTTGCTCGGCAGTATCTCGGGCTTCTCGCTAGCTATCATCCTGATGGCCCTTCTCAACGCCTCGACCCTCAGTGCGGGAGAGAGGGAGTCTCCTATCACATCTATTGGGCTGTACACCTTCTCCTTTGCCAGCCAGGATAGTGCTTTAGCCACATTCTGAATTGCCTTTCTCTCATCTCTCTCCAACATGTATCTCACCACATGTCTGTATTGGGATTAAGTAATATTTAAGCTTTACGTTTCTTAGATAAGTATATTTACATTATTATTGTTTCTAGAAAATGAAACATACGTGTAATCCAATGAGCCAGGACAAAACACTGTTTCGGGAAGAAGTGTTTCACGAACATGTAACAACAAAACTCCAGGAATAGGGAAACACTTAACAAAGGAAGCTGGCTCAGGAGCGTAGGAGGCGGCAGGCCGCGGAGTAGTCGCAGTTAATGCAACTCCGGGATTCGTAGGGTCTCGGCGTGAGCCTCCCTTCGAGTATTGCTGTAGCCGCTGTCAACGCCTCTTCAACCCTCCTCCTGTCTTCAGAGGCTACTTCGAGCCTTATCTCCCTGGGGCCCGGTAGGATGAGGAGTGCTTGCTTAACGGGTTTACTGTATTTCTCCTCGGCGAGCATCGCGTAGGCTACCAGCGTGTACTTCCACCATGGCCTCAGCCTCCTACTGTGCTTTACTTCCAGAGGGGCTGGCAGCCCATGCAACTCCACTACGTAGTCCACCCTACCCCTTAAACGTAGCCTCACGCTCTCCAAGAACACTTCTCTCCCGATAACCTTGTACCTGGATTCAACATGGCTGGATAGCTCTGCCTGCACATCCTTCCCTACCTCGCTCCAGAGCCCGGGTGCCCTGGCTTCTCCAGCCACCCTGGATAGGTAGAAGGCGAAGGGACAGAAGAAGTACTCTTCGAGGTCTCTAACGAGTAGCCAGCTTCCTCTCAACAAGCCCCCTCCTCACCAATATATGCATCTTCAAATCTCTCTCGCAGATCGGGAATATGTCTATTCTATCGGTCTCATCCAGCTGTAGCCTAGACAGCTTTTCAGCCAGTGTCTCCCTCTCCTGAGGCGTTAAGTCCCCTATGAAAGCACTCTTCTGGATCCTGGTAAGGCCGTGGTCCTTTAAGACCTCGGCTATCCTGGTCCTCAACCCGTTGTCAGCTATGTCGTATACTACGAGCACCATCATTCGCCGACACCGAGGCAGTGCTCTCTGAAGAGGCACCACCTGGGGCATGCTTCCGCTACAGGTGGCTCCTTGTTGCCTGCCAGCATCATCTGGAGTTCATCCCTGTACTCCAGGAACCTTGACCTCAGGTCATCCGACACTATGAAGAAGTCTTTCTCAATCCTCAGCCCCCCGGTTCTACTAGAGTAATTGACATATATGACAGCTCCTATATCTACCGGCCTCTCATAGAAGCTCTCGATTGCCAGTGCATAGCCAGCTATTTGAAGCCTATGCCACCATTGTCTTTCACCGGTCTTTATATCGTAGACTAGTCCACCGAAGATCCATGACGCATCCGCTCTTAAATTGGGACTTAGACCAAGCAGAGAGCCATCTATGGGTAGCTCTATTGCGAATGGGAAAACCAGACTCGCCAAGGAGTCTTCATCTATGTAAGGATACTTGGATCTCGCCTCCAGCAGGTGGCTCTCTATCACGGTTGCAATATACTTCGAAACCTCGCTGCTCAAAGCACGCAACTCATCAGCTAGTTGCCCCGTGTCCACCTGCCTGGAGAAAGAGCCGAGCTCATCCTCGGTTACAGCCCTGCCTTTCTCGACTAGTCTTTCACGGAGGTCGCTGAGCTGCCCGAGATAAATACTCCTCCTAGCCTCCTTGAAGAGGGCTTGTACTACTCTGTGTATTACAACTCCTTTAACCATCACGAGGCTGGAGGGCATGTTCTTCCTCAACAGCTTCCTCCTAAGCCACACATCCCTGTTCGTTGGACATGTCCTAGCTGCAACCTCCCACACGCTTAAAGGTATATCCCTGGTGTAGGGTTTAACAGGGCTCTGACTCCAGTTCCAGCCCCGGAGCCTCTCGTCAGGTGGGTTAAGCCTGACACGCGGCAACAAGTCCTGTGAGAGAAGCCTTACCTCGGCGTGATCCAGGTAGTACAAGCGGGCTCACCAGAGGAGGAATGGTGTTGACACACTGCTCCTCCTCCCCGTGAGCATTGAGACCACTTCCTCTGCGAGCAGGAACATTGAGGCCTCCAGCTTAACCTTTCTCCCCTTGTACTTCATCTCCTGTTCCGTTAGCTCGGAGTACGCTGCACTCCTGAGTGCTATCGCAACCTCCTTACCCTGCATCCCGGGCCTCAATACTCCTCTCCGCAGTAGTGAAGCAATCAACCTGTCCCCGAGGGGTCTGAAAGGCTCTATGAGGTCGTATACTAGGGATAGTCTGCCAGGTCTCTCAGCGTGGAGGAAGCCTGCGTAGGGGTCTAGGCCGAATCTCAACACGTACTTCCACATGTTTCCAGCCAGGATATTGTACACTATGTTGAGGGCTGTGTTCACCGTGTCCAGCTGCTTGTCCTCTGCTTCAGGTATTTTAACTCTACGCTCGAAGCCGTAGTCCCCGAGGACTACCCGCATTCCATCCCAGTATATCTCTGCTGCCTGCGCCTCCACAGATAACACTTTCTCCCTGCACTCCTCCAGTCTCCCTGTCCCAGGGGTGTACGTGGATAACTGCTTGATGAGGCCGTCGAGCAATAGGGCCTTCTCATACAGGGCCTTCTTCTCGGATTCCTGTGCCCTGGCCTTTGAGTAATACTTGATGTTTGAAGACTGATTCTTCACTTTACCCGTGATCAGATCCCTAGCAATGATGCATGCACGCCCATCCTCCAGGGCCTTATACTGCTCCACCCTATTCCTAAATGTGCCGCCCGCCCTGGCTGGAATAAGCCTAGCTAACGGAGTACCTGTGTAACTAGTTACCAGTAAGCCGACACCGCTATAAGCCATAGCCTTAAGAAGCTCCGAGGATATGGATGCCCTCCCAGCCACGACAACATCCCTAATCAGCTTCAACGCATACTCCTCCCTAGAACCTCCCACCCTAACAACCACCCTGCCATGCTTCTTCCCGAGAAAAGCACCATACTCGTCAACGAGCAGGTAACCGTTGACCAGGCGGGGCAATCCAACCACTCCTAGGATCTACTTAGAGCACACCGCAATAAAAACCCAATGCCCCCCGCTGGTTTTTGGTCGAAGTGATCGCTTTATACAAACAGGTTGATCACCCGGTTCTAGATCCCTCCCGTTGATACTGGTCGAAGCCGCTCTGCACACTCTTTCCAGTTAAAACCGTAAGATATTTAAGCTGCGACCCGGAAAGCATAATATGTAGAAGAGCTTCGACAAGTGCCTCAATGTAAAGAGGATTGAAAGAGACCCAAAATCCCACCACCGTCAATGGTCCTTCCCTTCCTGCCTCAATGTAAAGAGGATTGAAAGATGCCTAAACCGGTAAACCTGTGTCAAGCCCGCTAAGTCTTGCCTCAATGTAAAGAGGATTGAAAGATTCAATTATGGGCTTGGTTTTGGGTTTGGGCTGGTTCAGCCTCAATGTAAAGAGGATTGAAAGTATCATATACGGTATAGGTATTAGTCACAGTTAGATAAGGCCTCAATGTAAAGAGGATTGAAAGTCGTCAAGTTTCTCCTTAATGAGACGCAGCAGCTTCTTCGCCTCAATGTAAAGAGGATTGAAAGATACGGCTTCAACGTCATATTTAACGGGGGTAGGGCTGCTGCCTCAATGTAAAGAGGATTGAAAGAGCCTAGTTCTACGACAAATTTGACGGCATTGAAGTAGAAGCCTCAATGTAAAGAGGATTGAAAGAAAGCTCCTCCTCGTTGAGCCATTCCTGCTCGATTAATTCTTGCCTCAATGTAAAGAGGATTGAAAGAGGTAGCCAGTGCTGTAGGGCTGCAGCTTAACGCCTTGCCTCAATGTAAAGAGGATTGAAAGCTGGCCCCTTCGGCAGGCTACTCATGGGCATTATCAAGCTGCCTCAATGTAAAGAGGATTGAAAGCTGGAGGAAATTCATTAATGTTTTGAAGGCCTCGTAGCTCGGCCTCAATGTAAAGAGGATTGAAAGCCTAATTATCCCTTCCTTTTTCAACTGTGAAAGGTACAGCCTCAATGTAAAGAGGATTGAAAGGCCCGGTTCGAGCTGACTAATGTAACCATCGCTCCTAGGCCTCAATGTAAAGAGGATTGAAAGATCTAGCGGTGCTGGCGGGCAGATCCCGCGGGGCCGGCGGCCTCAATGTAAAGAGGATTGAAAGGGCGGAACACATAGTTAGGTATAACGGGCGTATCGCTTAAGCCTCAATGTAAAGAGGATTGAAAGATTGTGGTAGTAGTCGTATCAGTGGCTGTTTGAGCTAGGCCTCAATGTAAAGAGGATTGAAAGATAGCCTGCCGAAGGGCCCAGAGAATATATCACCCCACGCCTCAATGTAAAGAGGATTGAAAGCTCGTCCGTGCTACCACCATATAGGGTTTTACGGCTTCAGCCTCAATGTAAAGAGGATTGAAAGTCGGCCAAGGATTAAATCATCGGTGAGATACCTCTTCAGCCTCAATGTAAAGAGGATTGAAAGTAGCCTGTAGAATATGTAGCTTAGGGCCGTGCCTAACAGCCTCAATGTAAAGAGGATTGAAAGTGTAGGCTTCAACCGAGACAGCCGGCTCACCATCCTCCGCCTCAATGTAAAGAGGATTGAAAGTTATACTGATGATATACCGGGCGTTCCTAGCACTGGTCGGCCTCAATGTAAAGAGGATTGAAAGTGCAGGTGTGTCGATACTGGCACCGCTTTTATCATAGGGCCTCAATGTAAAGAGGATTGAAAGTTAACTCGATCTCCAGCTCCGAGAACTGCAGCTCGCGCAAGCCTCAATGTAAAGAGGATTGAAAGCCGAACCTGAACGAGACCGCGGCTACATACCACTTCCCCGGCCTCAATGTAAAGAGGATTGAAAGTCCTTCTTTATCCCCAGCTTCCGCTCCGCCTCCTCTAGTGCCTCAATGTAAAGAGGATTGAAAGTGAAGCTGATAATAAAGGCTGCGAAGGGCGATAAGGAGGCGCCTCAATGTAAAGAGGATTGAAAGGCGTGAAGGAGGGAGGCAAAGATGCTTGACATGGCCTACGGCCTCAATGTAAAGAGGATTGAAAGTTAACTCGATCTCGAGGTCGGTGAACTGGAGCTCGCGCAAGCCTCAATGTAAAGAGGATTGAAAGATTAGCCCTTGTCTTAATTGCTCCTTCAGGTCATCCAGCGCCTCAATGTAAAGAGGATTGAAAGACTGCCTCCGTCGCCAGTGTAGTCACTGCGGCCGATAGCCTCAATGTAAAGAGGATTGAAAGCACGCTGCTTGACGCTTACGTAGCGTTGAAGGCCTTCGGCGCCTCAATGTAAAGAGGATTGAAAGCTGGTTACGGGTAGTGCGTTGGCGCTGAACACCATTTTAGGCCTCAATGTAAAGAGGATTGAAAGAGCGAATACCTTTTCACGGTTTCATCGCTATGGGATTACGCCTCAATGTAAAGAGGATTGAAAGTTGTAATACGCTTGGAGATGAATGCTCTGGAATCCGTAGGCCTCAATGTAAAGAGGATTGAAAGCAAACACCTTGCGGTCAACCATTATTACACCTATGCCGAAGCCTCAATGTAAAGAGGATTGAAAGAGCATTGACGCTACTACTAGTAGAAAGGGGCTATACATTGAGCCTCAATGTAAAGAGGATTGAAAGGCGTAATGAATTACCCTGACCATTTACTACACTCCGCTGGCCTCAATGTAAAGAGGATTGAAAGATATAACGGGGGAATTCGAGTATCTCATCGATGTCCTAAAGCCTCAATGTAAAGAGGATTGAAAGAGTATCTCATCGATGTCCTAAATGTGAATGGGAGAACCAGCCTCAATGTAAAGAGGATTGAAAGACCATTGTTACACCGATGCCAAAGGCGTCCACTGGAGCCTCAATGTAAAGAGGATTGAAAGTATTCGACCACGAGGTCAATGGGGCCCGCGTTGAGCACCTGCCTCAATGTAAAGAGGATTGAAAGATGTTCACGATAATATGAATAGGCGTTTATCAACTCGTTCAGCCTCAATATAAAGAGGATTGAAGGTAGTTAAATACGCTCTAGCCTAGTTTTTTAAATAGTTTTGCCTCAATGTAAAGGGGATTGAAAGGGTTTCGGAACAGCTGCCTCTAAACAAGATGTTGGATGAGTTGGAAATACGTGAATACGCTGTGGTAAAGGCATAAATACCTGGTTTGTCTTTTTTATGGGTGGGGCATGTGAATATTATGAGGCTGGTGGCTCCTCTATTAGTAGTAGCCATCCTGGTATCGGGGCTGGTGGTCCTAGATTATACTGTACCCGCGGATATTAAGAGGGATGAGCATAGGGGTTTAACTACCAGGTATTATAGGGATTATTTTGAGCCAGCTATAAGAATACGTGTACCGGGCACGTCGTCAAGGGCTATCACCATATCCAGGGTTTACTTCTGGGCTCTTAACGGTAGCCTGATAGATCTCGGTAGGTATAGAAGTGTAGGCGGCGTCATAAAGATACCCAAGGGTAAGATTGTCGAGGTGTATGGGGAAGTAGCTGAATACGTGAAGAGAGAAGGGTTAGACCCTGATAGCGTCGGATTAGGATTAGTAATACTGAACTCTATACACATGGAAGACGGAGTATACACTAATATTATCATGCCACCACTGAGAATAGGGTTAGCCTCGAAACCAGAAGTATCAATCGAAGTAACATCTAGTCAGAAATCAATTAAGATAAGAGGTATAGAAGACGTAAGGAAAGATGTTGCAAGTAGTCTTGGAGTTGAACCTGAAAAGGTAGTAGTTGAATTAGCAAGTGAAACCGCTTTCACCCGGTTCATTAATTTGTTAAATACTGGGAGAGTTGAAGAGTACTGCTACTATACAGGAGGCCCTAATTATGGTAGGGTGATATGTTATGAATGGAGACTTGATAAAACATATGGAAGCTTCAGTAATGTGGACATACCATTAGCTATGGCTATTGCCCAGTGGCCAGATAAATTCGGATACTTTGATCTTAGTGCTGTCCTAATAGCATCTGAGCAAGCCGGCATATCAATTGGTATAGCCCCAACATTTGCTATTGGATCGTATGGAAGCGTATCCTATGAGATACCAGGTTTATCGTGGACGGCTTATAGTCAACAAAGTGCCAATTTCAACCTTGGAGCGGGATTTAGACCATATAGGGACTTTAATTCTCCAAGCATACTTTATGTTGGATTTAAAGGTAATGCTACAATCGGGTTATTTAAGGAGTACCTCTGCGTATACCCGGATCTAGGCACCCCTACATGTAGTTATCTAGGTGTAGATGCTAATGCAACTATAGCGAGGCCCTTCAAGCTCAACTTAGATAATAGTATAGGTGTGATCGGCGCAGCACCTTTACCTAATACTGAACACTACTTGGTTAAAACATATCAGATATTAAAGGACAACAATTGGTTTGGATCCTGGAAATATGTTGGACCTGGTAATGTAAGAATTAATAGTACCATCATTTCCGCTGAACTGAATACTATTCCGTTACTTTCAGGCAGCATAGCTATTGGAGCTATAATATTTGCTTTATTAAAAGCAACTCCGCCAGCATGGGCTATAGCACTTCTATGTATAAGCATTGGTGCAACAGTTCAGAGAGTAAGTCAGCAATTCATGTTTATACAAGTAGTATTTGATGTTAATGATGGTAAGTTAGTTGCATATAGATACATCAATTCGCCATACTTCTACAAGTACCAGGATGGTAGTTACAAGATTGGAGGAGTATATGTTGAAACCTGGTAGAAACAATCCCTTTTCCGCTTTGTCTTTCAATCCGCTTTCAAACGGATCCCTTATAGCTAAAAGATGCATCTACACATATCTCCACCAACCACTCTCCAATACAAGCATCTACCCATACCTTAACTCTCAACCCACCGCTACCCCGGCTTCCCAACACATACATCTCATAATCCATAGCAGTGTAGGATCACACTTAGTCATCGATCAGTTGAAGTGAAGAAGCCTGTTAAAAACAATATAAAAGCAGTGTTTTTCTATGCAGGATAACTATTAGGAGCTCTACACATGTGGATAAGCGATACCTAGATGTTTCCCCGCCTCAATGTAAAGAGGATTGGAAGACATGGAGATCGAGGTAGAGTAGTGTGGTAGTGGTTAATGGTTTATATGCGGAGGGCTGTTACTATTTAGATGGATTGGTGAAAACATTTTATAGGCCTTTGTATCGCTTGTTTCCCTGGGTTGATGATTATGGGTTTTGGGAGGCTGGTGGAGTCTAACCGGGGTGCCCCGGCTGTGAGGGGTGAGCCGTGGCGGGCCCTGAGGGGTGATGGGAGCACTGCTCCAAGCCCAGCGGGGTTACCTGTAGATGGGGGCCCCACACTGTTGGGCTCGACTGCCACCCATGATCCCAGGGTGACAGCCCGTGAGGTATGGGCGAGGCGGAGGCCCCTAGATATGAATGAAGATGAAAGGATGAGAATGAATATCCAGGGGCAAACGGAGATTGATGAGAAGAGGGATAGGGTTCTGAGGGGCTCTATTGGTGGGACTCTTCTATGGCTTGGTTTGCCTTTGATGGCTGTGCAGCTTGTGAATGTTTCGTATAATATTGCTGATGCTTACTGGTTGAGCCGTTATAGTGAGATAGCGTATGCTGCTCCGAGGCAGGTTATGCCGACGTTCATGTTGTGGAATGCTGTGGCTCAGGGGTTGATTGCGGCTAATCTAGCGTTGTTGACGCAGCTGGTGGGTGCTCGTAACTACGGGGAGGCTAGGAGGTATATCTCCTACTTTGTCTCAGCGGCCCTTATGGTGAACAGTGTTATAGCTGTCGTGTACTTCTTTCTAAGACCCTTCATATTCAGGTATATAGTGGGTACGCCTCCCCAACTCTACGGGGACACCATGACTTACTCCAGGATAATAACGCTCGACATAGTTTTCTCCGCTTTCACGTTGACATACTCGACTATCCTGCAATCAATAGGCGACACACGTACGCCTGCAACCATAAACGCCCTGGCAGCCCTGGCCAATGTTATCCTAGACCCATTATTCATCCTCGGCGTCAACGCAGGCGGTGTTCAACTACTGCCTGCAATGGGTGTTGCAGGGGCAGCGTACGCTACAGTACTCTCAAGGCTCGCCGGGCTACTCCTATTGCTCAGGAGGCTGAGCACCAAGTACCCGTACATGGTTCCAAAGCTAACGCTACACATAGAGAGGGAATGGATACTTAGAAGCATAAGGATCGGTGCACCAGTATCACTCATGATGGCGTCAAACAGCCTGGCATTCATGCTTCAAAACAACCTAATAAACCAGTTCGGCGAGTACACGGCTGCAGCAGCCGCAATAGGACTCATACTCATGGATCTAGCTGATGCAACACTATGGGGTTTCACGGGCAGCGTGTCAATCATGGTTGGACAGGCACTCGGCGCAGGCCTCACTGAGAGGGCTAGGAGGGTTGCCTCGAAGGCAATGCTTTACATAGGGCTCTCGACACTGGTAGGTTCACTCATAGCTTTCACCGTGAGGGACGCATTCATCAACGCGTTCACAGGCAACCCTGTAATAGTGAGGGAGGCCCGGGTCTTCGTTGCAACCTTCATACCTTCACTACCCTTCTTCGCATTATTCTTCATAGGCGTCAGCATTGGCAGGGGCTCAGGGCACACGGTGTTTCCAACGATACTGGGGGTGGTGCGCCTCTGGGCTGTGAGAATACTTCTAGGATACATCCTCTCATTCAACCTAGGGCTTGGAAGCCTAGGTGTATGGATAGCGATGAGCCTGAGCAACATTGTCTCAGGGGCCGTAATGGTGCCCTGGGTGCTTAAGGGGAGCTGGGCTGTCCCCATTGTGAAAGCCGGCGAGATACAGGTGCCCTCAGCCAGGGGAACCGGGTTCAAACACTAGGTTTATCCTCCCGGGACACGATAGATGAGGCAGGTGGATCCCGTTGCCCAGGGTACTAGGCATGGATCCCGGTTCAAAAAGCATTGACTTATGCGGCCTCTGCGACGGGGAGGTGTGCTTCGAGAAATCCATAGATACCTTGGAGGCGAGCAGGGACCCGGCGAGAGTAGTGGAGGCTGTTGAGGAGTTCGGTGAGGCTGATCTAGTTGCACTCCCCTCAGGCTACGGTGTCGAGGTGACACGTTTAAGCGACGTGGACACAGCTATCCTGGAGGACTGGTACTACACGTTCATACTTGCCACTACAAGGGAGGAGGTGGAGGTCGGGTTAAGGAAGGGTAGTGTGGGCGCATTCATATATGACGCCATGGGTAAGATAACGCGGGAGTTAAAGCGGAGAGGGGTTAAGGGAGTATTCATCCCCTCGGTAATAAACCTGGAGAGCATCCCCGTCCACAGGAAGCTCAACAGGGTTGACATGGGTACAGCCGACAAGCTGGCAGTTGCAGTCCTAGGGATACACGAGGTATCCAGTGAGCATGGACTACCATATGGGAAAGTAAACTACATACATGTCGAGATGGGCTTCGGATACAACGCGGTGATAGCGGTTAGAAACGGGTTGATCGTGGACGGCGTAGGCGGCACACTGATGCCCGGCCCAGCTTTCCTCACCGCGGGAGCCATGGATCTCGAGGTGGCCCAAGCAATTGGATCACTCGACAAGAACGATGTGTTCTCAACGGGCTGCGGCCCGTTAACGGGTTCACCCACACCGGAGGACTGGATTAGCAAGGTCAGCGAAGACCCCTTGGCGGGCGTATGCTTCGACGCGATGATGGAGTCACTGGTGAAAACAGTTTACTCAATGATACCGGTTGTAGGTGGAGCAGTAGAGATCCTCCTCTCAGGCAGGGTGTCAAGGAACCCTGTCGTCGTAGACTACCTGGAGGAGAAGCTAGGGGACCTCGCACCGGTTAGACGCATGAAGGGGTTACCAGGCGCCTCCACTGTGAAGGAAACAGCACAGGGATACGCTGTGATAGCCGACGGGCTTGCCGGCGGAGTCTTCCACACGCTGGTCGAGCACGTAGGCGTGGTGAACGCGCGTGGCTCCTCACTAGACTACATAGTGCACCCCAGGTTCAAGTACTCGAAGCTAGGGGTCAACTATGTGAGATTAAGGGGGTTTATGCGTAGCAGGGCATTCAACATTGAGTGGTGGAGTAAGCTTGGCGTTGATTAAGGAGGGAGTGGTATACGAGGCCATAGTCACCCTGCTCGCCGGCTCAGAGCCGTATGCTACACCGGTGGGGTTCTGGAGGCTGGGTGATGAGGTGTTAATCAAGCTCTACAAGGGGTCGAGGACGCACAGCCTACTTAAAACCGTTGAAAACCCTGTTTTAAACGTGACAAGGGACCCATTCCTTTTCTACAGGACGGCATTTAAATCCGAGTCGAACGGGTTAACCAGGGAGGACTTCATTATCGACGAGGAGAAGGGGGTAGCCTACCTGAGGAATGCGGAGGCCTACATCCTGCTTAAACTGATAGGCGTGGTAGAGTATGAACACTACGGTTTATTCAAATACGGGATCCTCGAGGCAAGGGAGGGGGCTGTACGCTGCGTGGAGCCCTATACAAGGTGCTACAGCTCCCTGATAGAAATGATAGTGTATGCAACCAAGGTGAAGGCGTGGCGGGATCTCGCAGGCGAGGAGCTTGAGGCAGCTTTAAGAAGCATTGAGGATTCATTTAGAGTGGTGTCAAAGACGTGTAGAAGCCGTGATTACCTGGTGCTCGCCGAGAACATTAGGAGGCTGGTGGAGAATTGGCTGAGAAGGTAACCATAGTAACACCGTCCAGGCTACACTTCGGTATGGTTAACCCCTTCGTGAAAGAGTTGAGAAGATACGTGTCAGCCGGTGTAGCGGTTTCAAACCCGGTTAACACGGTGGTGGTTGAGGAGGGCGAGGGTTTAAGGATTGATGGATGCCGCTCCAGCGAGCTGTTCTCAAGGATAGCCGGCTTCGCGGAGAAGCACCGTTTAAGCGGCCATGTGAATGTAATGGAGTGTGTCCCGAGGCACGTGGGGCTTGGCTCGACAACCCAGCTGGTGCTTGCAGCAGCATACGGGCTCGCAGTGTTGAACGGCTCCCCCATGGATCCAGTTGAAATAGCCAGGGAGACAGGGTTAGGCAGATACTCCGGGGTCGGCACATACGTGTTCAAGCATGGTGGATTCATCCTCGACGCCGGTAAGTCGGCTTCCTCAGAGTTCCCAGCCCTCCTCACCAGGCTGGAGTTCCCAGAGGACTGGGTCTTCATAGTCATCGTTCCACCCGGTCAAGGACTGGGCGAGGCACAGGAAGACATGGTCTTCAGGGAGCAGCCAGGGATACCGTTAGAACTCGTCTGGAAGGCGTCGCACCACATGCTTGAACTCTCATCATCGGTGGCCGACCGAGACTACAGCTCTTTCACCAGGGCGCTCACAATGTTGCAGGAGACCGTTGGATCAATGTTCTCCAGGTATCAGGGCGGCGTGTTCTCAACGGGCTCGAGTGAAGCAGTTAGAGCCCTCAGGAAAGCCGGTGTCGAGGGCGTTGGGCAGAGCTCATGGGGACCCACGGTCTACGGGGTTGTGGAGGGATTAGAGGAGGCTGAAAAAATACTTGGTAGGATAGAGAGGAAACCTGACTGGAGGATCTTCGTGGCCAAGCCATGTAACAGGGGTGCCCTGGTCAACCATGGTGTTGAAGCCTAGCTAGTTGCTGAGGGCTAGGGCTATCCCCTCGCTACGTGGGTCATTCACTAACAATGTTTTAACACCATCGTAGACGGCTACATGTACGTGTCCATGGCTCCCGAAGTATTCAACTAGTTTAACGGTGATGCCGGCCGGGGTAGTGGGCTTCAACGGCTCTTCAACGACTACTTCCTGCCTGCCACGCGGCTCAGTGTATATGAATCGCGGCGCGTTCACGGCTTCAACGGGATCCATACCGTACACGAAGAGATTCTCATACACCCTTAGATGTAGCTGCGGCCTGTAGTCTCCTCCAACGCACCCTATAATA
The DNA here is from genome assembly GCF_000186365.1 of Desulfurococcus mucosus DSM 2162. Taxonomy (NCBI): domain Archaea; kingdom Thermoproteati; phylum Thermoproteota; class Thermoprotei; order Desulfurococcales; family Desulfurococcaceae; genus Desulfurococcus; species Desulfurococcus mucosus. The sequence continues at coordinate 962,575 of NC_014961.1, read as the reverse complement.
TACTTCTCCCTGCCACCCGATACCCCTAGGATCGACAATGTGTGAAGCGGGAGCTTCCTGGGCGCCGGGCTATTAGGTAACCCAGTGGTTCTCGCGAAGCCTATGCCCCTGTTCTGCACCGGGAAGCCTCCAGCCATCAAACCGGAGCCAAAGGGGTGGAAGAGGCTCTGGATAAACCCTACTAGGGAGTCCCCGTCCGACACGATGAAGAAGGTTGTGTCACCGCCCCCGCTAGGCCGGCCAACACCCCGGTAAACCATTTCCTTAACCCTAGTGTACGTTAAGTACTCGCCGACATCTATAGCCATGTGATCCGGGTCACCTAAGTATTCATCTCTGAACGCGTACACGGCTTCAACAGGCCTGCTCCACGCCTCAACGCGTCGTGGATCCCTGAACTCGAGCTTGTCAAGCCCCTCCTCATACAGCGCACTGATCAACTGGAGGGTTGAAGCACCCTGAGTGTTCGGCGGCAACTCGTAGAGGACTAGGTCTTCCACCTCGAGCTTCAGGGGCTCCACCCTGTAGCCCTCGTGATCCATCATGTCGTCGAGCCCTATTCCAACCCCCTGATCCTGTAGCTCGTCAACTATCTCCTCGGCTAGTTTTCCATGGTAGAACTCCTCCCAGCCCCTTGACGCTATCAGTCTAAGGGTTCTAGCCATCTCTTTGTTGACTACTCTACTGCCGAGGCCTATGCCCTTATAGTACTTCGCCCATTTGAATCCAGCGAGATCCTTCTCCACGGACTTCACCGCCTTGGCAAGGGTGTAGCCGGCGTGGAAGCCGTTGTAGGCCAGGGATATAGCTGGCTTAAGCAGTGTAGCTAGATCCAGTGTCCCGTATTCTTCGTTCACGACGCCCCATAAGTACACTAAGCCTGGCACGGTCACCGTGAGAGGCCCTTTCAAAGGCTTCTCAGTGATGAACCTCTCGGGGTCGAAGCCGCTTGGGGAGCGGCCTGACGAGGCGTAGGCAACGATGTCGTCTCCTATGAACCCGAGGAGGAAGCCGTCGCCCCCGGGTCCACCCATCTGTGGCTGTACAACGGAGAGAACAGCGCTTACCGCTATCGCCGCGTCGAACGCATTACCCCCCTTCTCGAGGACTTCGAGGCCTGCTTTGACTGCGAGAGGATGGTCTGCTGTAACGCCTTTAACACCCACGCCGAGCTTAGCGATAGTCAACACTGCACACCTCACGGATAGTAGACTACACCCTCCTCTTTAAGCCTAGCTATCTCGTTCTCACTATAGCCTATTTCACGCAGCACTTCCACGGTATGCTCCCCGAGCCTTGGTGGATGCATACGGGAGCTGTATCTCTCCCCGTTGAAGTAGCCTGGCTCACTTAACTGCGGTATCTCACCGAGCACCGGGTGGTGGATCCTGTAAACTATTTCCTGCTCGACCACATAGGGGTCCTTGAATACCTCGTCCAGCTCGTAGACTGGCGCCGCCGGCACCCCTGCCTCCTCGAGCTTCTTCAACCATTCATCCCTGCTCCCGGTTTCAAAGATCTCTTGGAGCATACTAACCAGTAAATCCCTGTTGGCAACCCTGTCAGCATTGGTTCTGAAACGTGGATCACCAGCTAGATCCTCCCTGCCCAGGGCACGGCACATCGAGGCCCAAAGCCTGTCGTTTGCTGCGGCAACAATGAACCATTTACCGTCTTTATCCCTGAAAGCCTGGTAGGGCACCATTGAGGGATGAGCATTACCCATTCTCTTAGGCTTCCTCCCGGTTGTAAGATACATCATGGGGAGGTAGCACATCGAGAACACTGCTGCGTCATACATGGGTACCTCTATTTTAACCGGTCTTCTCCCAGCGTAGAGGGTGCTCACAACATACACTGAGAGCAGTAGCCCCGTGATCACGTCGAAGAGAGCGAAGCTGACCCTTACAGGTGGACGCCCCTCCTCACCGGTCGACGTCATGAGGCCCGTCATGCCCTGTATTATTAGGTCGTAGGCCGGCTTATACTGGTACCTGCTCCCCTGCTTAAAGCCCTTTATACTAGCGTAGATTATCCTAGGGTTTATTTTCAACAAGCTCTCATAGTCTACGCCCAGCTTCTCAGGCACCCCTGGCCTGAAGTTCTCGATCACGATATCGCTTCTCTCAGCCAACCTATAGATTATCTCCCTGCCCTCCGGATTCTTCAAGTCAACCACAATGCTCTTCTTCCCCCTGTTTATTGAAAGATAGTAGGAGCTCTCGCCGTCTACGAAGGGAGCCCAGCTCCTCGTCTCATCGCCATGTGGTGCTTCAACCTTGATAACCTCTGCTCCGAGATCAGCGAGCACCATGGATGCGAATGGTCCTGCAAGCGTGTGGCTTAAATCAAGCACCCTAACACCCTTCAACAACACGTCAATCACGCTCCATGCAACACGATTAAACATTAACCAGATTAATCCTATAAATGAACCAGCAGGCTGCACCCCTCTAGTCGAATCATATAGCTGAAACACAGTTCCTTAAGGCGGGGAGGGGTGGGATGGCGCCCGGCTGCAAGCCGTGAACGCTTTTTATACCATAGTTTATTAAATACTGAGACACAAGGGTGCAGACACGTGTTCAAGGAGACTCTACCACTAGTACTCCTACTCGTCTTAACGATGCTACCCGTCATGGAGGGGCAGACCACGCCGGTGCCCGCAGGACTCTACGCATCCCTAGTATACGATCCAATCGAGGACTCCGGGGTGTTCACCCTGAACATCACCCTTGCCAGCAGGCCTGAATCAATCGTGGAGTTAACACTAGACAACCCCTTCGACCAGTCGGTGGGGCTCTCCCTTGTGTCAACGAGCAGTGAGCCCGGGGGTAGTGTTGTCGTTGATTACAGTGCTGACGCCATCACCCTGCTATTGAACAACACTAGCTGGGTTGCACTATACTTCACGGTGGAGAACTTCACAGAGCCAATTGGAGTAGGCTCCTACGCTGCCTACATTGACCTAACCGGTTACACGGTTTTCCAAAATGTGGAATTCACACTGCAACTACCATACGGGTACACGGTTAACGTGACGCCGTCAACAGGCGTCAGTGTAGCCGTTGTCAACGGAAACGAGTCGATCATGGTGCGCTTAACTGCCCCCTACCTCTACGCCATAGTAGCCGGATTCACTGTTTCCGGGGCAGAGACGCCTACTGCAACCCTGACCACAGGGGCACCTGGCACAACGACACAGGGCACTGTGCAGTCTCCTACAACAACCCCGCGGCCCGTTGAAGCCGTGAATGCTTCGGGAACGCTCTTGATCACTGTTGCAGCAGTAGGCCTCTTCGTGGTGGTAGCCCTGCTAGCGGTGATCCTCCGCAGTAGGCGTACGCGTTAAACACCTTTTTCACCAGCCCTCATTATTTTTCAACCTTTAAGATCACTGGTTTAACACCGGTCTTATCGATAGTGTATAGAACCCAGCCATGCCTGTGTGAGACCCCTTTTATCTTCCTGATTATCACCTGGCGAACCTGCATGGGTAGCTGTGAGGAGAGTCCTTCCTCCAGGTTCTGTGTCTCAATCAAGCCGTCAACCAAGTGCTCTATAGTGTAGAGGTACTCCTCGAAGCCCTCTGTGGACGTGTGCAATGTGGCTATTACGGGTACTCTGAGTGCTTTTGAGACATTGGCCCTCAGGAATTTCACGAACTCTATGAAGCGTGTGGGGTCGAGTGAGATCATGGCTTCGTTAAGGGAATCTATGATCACCAGGCCCCTGCCCTTCAAGCCAGTTGACTCGAGAACCCTTAGCACCGCACTAGCCACGTTATCCGGGTTCCTGGGATCCACCTCTTCAACAACCGCCGGGTGAGCCCTCTCCCTTCTACCTTTAATAAGGTAGCTGAAGCCATCCACCAGCATGAGGAGCCTTGACGAAGCAGCCTCCTCAACCTTCAAGCCGAAGGAGTCCAGTTGCTCAACTATTGTCACCGGGTCATCGTCGAGGCCGACATATACGACTGGCTCCCCGTTCTCCACAATGTTTTTAGCTATGTTGGCCACGATTGCGCTCTTCCCGGAGCCCCCTTTACCGGCTAGTATTACAAGGGAGTTCCTTGGAATACCCTCTGGCAGAATGTAAAGGAAGAGGTCGAGTGAGATTACCAATCTATGCTCACTCATAAAGCCTCCCTTGATCGCTATCTCTCAACACACTAATATTTATTTATCTGACGGCTCCAATGAATACATCCCAGTATATACTTAAGGGTCATCCCTGAGACACACGGTGAAACATGATGCCAGATTACAGGATCTACGAGCACCCAGTAATAGATTTCAAACGGGGACGCAGAGTAAGCTTCACCTATAATGGCAGCATAGTGGAGGCCTATGAAGGAGAGAGCATACTTGCATCCCTCTACGCCGTGGGCTACAGGGTTTTCTCGAGGAGTCCCGATGGGAGCAGGCCGCGTGGAGCCTTCTGCATGATTGGGAGGTGTTCAAGCTGCTTATCAAAGGTGAATGGCGTACCTAACACGAGGATATGTATAGAGCCGGTGAGAGACGGGGTTTCAGTGGTCAGCGGTGAAGGGCTCCCGGAGCCACCGGTCAACACTGTTTCCTCACATGTGAAGAAGGAGGTATTAGAGACGGATGTCCTAGTGGTTGGCGCGGGGCCAGCCGGGCTCCAGGCAGCACTCAAACTAGGGGAGAAGGGAGTAGACGTGGTTCTCGTAACCGATCACTTCAGGCTGGGCGGGCAGCTAGTTAAGCAAACACACAAGTTCTTCGGTGACACAAGGTACTATGGAGGTATGCGCGGCTTCAAGATAGCTGGGAAACTGGTTGAAGCCTTATCCAAGCTTCCAACAGTCAAAACCTATACTCGTGCATACGCATATGGATTCTTCAGCGAGGGCTACATGGGTGTAGCGGTTCAAGGAGAAAACCCCGTTAACCTCCTCGTGAAGCCTAGATACATGGTCATAGCCACGGGTGCAACGGAGAAAACCATCCTCTTCGAGAACAATGACCTCCCAGGGGTGATGGGGGCCGGGGGCGCTCAAACGCTGATGAACGAATACGGGGTTAAACCAGGTGACGACGCACTAGTCGTGGGAAGCGGGAACGTTGGGCTGATAATAGCGTACCAGCTGCTCCAAGCAGGTGTAAGGGTTCACAGCGTCGTAGAGTTGATGAAGGAGATAGGGGGCTGGGTGGTGCATGCATCGAAACTGAGGAGGCATGGTGTACCAATACTCACCGGGCACACCATTGTAAGGGCTGAGGGACGTGAAAGAGTTGAGAAGGCTGTTGTAGCAGCAGTGGATGAGAAGCTAAACCCTGTGCAGGGCTCTGAGAGAGAGTACAGCGTCGACCTAGTGCTCCTAGCAGTAGGCTTACAGCCGAACTACGCTCTCCTAAGTCAAATGGGTGCTGTAATGAAGTACATACCTGAAGCAGGCGGCCTCGTACCCGTGAGAACGGTAGACATGGAGACCAGTATCCCGGGGGTCTTCGTGGCCGGCGACCTCACCGGCATAGAGGAAGCTACAACAGCGTTCATCGAGGGCGAGATAGCTGCGTACGCCATACTGGAGAAAATGGGGCACGGGGACGTCGTGGAGGAGAAGAACAGGCTAATAGACTTCCTGTGGAACGAGTACAGGATGAGCCCGGCTGTCTCCAGGGCGAGGCAAGGCAAGCTCAAGGCAACCATAGGTGAGGAAGAAATGAATGCTTTAAGGAGGGGATCACGGAGATGAGCTCGAGGAAAACAGGTGTTATCACACCCGAGGAGCTCGAGGAAAAAGGACTCCTCCCACCAAGGGAGAGGCTCGCCAAGGGCCCTGTAGCCGTGTTAGAGTGCCCTGAGGAGATCCCCTGCAACATATGTGTCTCCGCCTGCCCATTCAACGCCGTGTCCAAGAGCAAGATATACGAGATACCCAAGCTGGATCCAGAAAAATGTATTGGTTGCGGCGTCTGCGTTGCGAAATGCCCGGGGCTAGCCATATTCGTGGTCGACATCAGTAAACCGGGGAAAGCATACGTGACGCTGCCATACGAGATGCTGCCGGCGCCCTTCAAGGGAGCCCGGGTGGAGCTCCTTGACAGGGAGGGCAGGTCTCTCGGAGAGGGAACAGTTGTCAAAGCATGGAGCTATGAGAGAACATGGGCTGTAACAGTGGAGGTCCCGCCGGATAAGTGGTTGAGTGTCAGAGCCATCAGGGTGAAGAGGTGAAGCACGGTGAGCATGGATCCAAGGAAGGTAATAGTTTGCCGGTGTGAAAACGTGACGCTGGCCGACGTGTTAAACGCCATAGAGAGCGGTATCGACAACCTGGAGTTGTTGAAGAGGAAGCTCAGGATAGGGATGGGCCAGTGCCAGGGGCAGACATGCCTCCTCATCGTAGCCGGCATCCTCATGAAGAAAACCGGCAAGAGCTTTGAGGAAATCTTCATGCCGCGCAACAGGCCACCCATATCTCCCGTTAAAATCAAGTACTTCCTCAGCGGTGATAAGGCATGAAAACAGGGCTACTCATAGTGGGGGGAGGAGTAACCGGTCTCTTCACAGCTGTATCCCTCCTAGACCACGGCTACAGGGATATCACAATAGTTGAAAAATCATACATAGGCTCGGGAGGCACCTTTAGATGTGCAACCGGGATCCGGGCCAGCTTCACTAGCAGGGAACACGTAAACATCATGAAGAGGGCGATAGACCTATGGCCCATACTAGCGGAGAAACTAGGGTTCAAGTACAGGAGGGACGGCTACCTATGGGTCTTAACAAGGGAGAAGGATGTCGAGTTCTTCAAGCGGGTAGTGGAGTTCCATCACTCCCTGAACGTGCCGACCAGGATGATGGGTCCCGAGGAAGTCAAGGAGCTCATCCCCTCAATGAACACCGAGGGAGTTCTCTCAGCCGTTCACGACCCCCTGGCCGGGAAGGCAAGCGTGTTCAACGCCACCGTTAATGCCGCAGCGCTCCTGAAGCGTAGCGGTGTTAAAATCTACGAGGGGACACAGGCCACCCGGATCACTAGTGAGGGAGGCCGGTTAATCGTTGAGACCAACCGGGGAAGGATTGAGGCCGACAAAGTACTGGTTGCGGCTGCAAGAGACACCGTTGACCTAGTGAAAGACATGGGTGCAGAGCTCCCGATAAGGAACCTTGCGAAGCACGTGTTGATCACGGAGGCCTTTAAACCCGTTATAAAACCATTGATAATAGACTGGTCTACTTCATCCTACATACTCCAGGTGCTACACGGCAACATATATATCGGGGCGGACATACCCGAGGAATACGATGCACCAGCCGTGAACAAGTATGCTTTCCTCGAGAAAGCAGCAGGGATATGGGTGAGGTATTTCCCCTGGCTAAGCGAGGTATACGTATTGAGGTACTGGGTAGGATACTATGATATGACGCCGGATCACCACCCCATAGTGGGACCCCTGGAGGAAAACGAGAATGTGATCGTGGCGGCAGGCTTCAGCGGCCATGGATTCATGATGGCTCCGGCAGTTGCAGAAGCACTGGCATCATACATACTTGGAGACAAGCCGGCACTACCCGAGTTCGAGAACCTGAAGCCGGAGAGGTTCAGGAAGGGCAGGCTCATAAAGGAGATAGCTGTTTTCGGCTAGCTGCCGCGGCTCGCCCTCCTATATCTCACGCCGTCGCCGACAACCCAGTATTCTCCATCACTCCTTTTCTCCAGCTTGAATATAGGCGTCTCCTTCTTCACTCTCTCAAGGGCCTCGGATACAGCTGGATTAGTGTTCCTCCTGCTAACCCCTAATGCAACAATATATATCGTGGTGTCACCGGGTTTAAGGGCGCCGAGCCTATGATATATAGCTATAGCGTCCAGCGAGTACTTCACACATATATCCCTAGCTATCTCCTCAAGCTTCCTGAGGGCTACGTCATTTATCGCTGTGTACACTAGTTCATCGACGACCACGCCGTTAACACTTCCTTTAACAAGGCCGATGAACGCTGAGAAGGCACCCGCCCCCTTCCCCTTAGCCAGGCTCCGCAGCTTCTCCAGAATCCCGTCTAATGAAACATTCTCACCACTATCTAGGAGCCTGACATCCACGAGGCACATTATCACCCACCAGAGAAGGGAGGCGCTATATAGACGATGTCACCGTTTCTCAGAACCCTGTCGAGCCCCGTTATCTCCCCGTTTACCAGTACCACTGGCTTGGGTTCCTGTGGCATACCGTAGGAGCCCCTGAGATACTCGAGGAGTTCACCAACCGTGATATCCCTGTCGAGGGATATCTCGACTTCGCCACCTATGAAGTCGGAGAATATAGAGTAGGCCTTAACAATGATCCTCATTGATAATCCCCCTTCCTCTTCTCCACAACCCTTACATCCGTTATCAATGTATCCGGGTACTGACCCTTCTCATCTTTCTCATACTTTTTAACCATATCCCATATGTTGAGCAATGCTGCGGCAACACCCATTAACGCCTCCATCTCAACCCCTGTTTTAGCAGTGGTTTTAACGGTCACGTGGACCCTGATGCCTTCATCGAGCACAGTGAAGTCCACTTTTACATGAGTTATGGGAATATTATGGGTTAACGGCAGGACCCTCGGCGTCTCCTTGACTCCAAGTATTGCTGCTATCGTTGAAGCCGCTAGCACGTCGCCCTTCTCGACAAGCCCCTTCCTGACGGCCTCAATAGTCGACGGCTTGAGCCTTATGAAGCCTGTTGCAGTGGCCTCCCTGTAGACCTCATCCTTCCCTGTTACATCAACCATTCTAACGTCCACGGATATCCACCCCGGGCTTGAAGAATGGCTCCCTCAGGTACACGGCTCTCCGTATCCCCTCTACAACTCCATCTTCATCCCTGTTCTTAAGCTTACTGGAAATATCGACGAAGGGCTCCTCTACGAATAGGCATGTCTTGATCCAGCCCTCAGGGGTCAGCCTGAGCCGCGTGCACCTAGCGCACAGGGCTGGGTTACCGTACCCTCTGACTACTTCAACCACTATGCCGCTGGGCATAATATACCTGGGCCGGTTCTGGAAATCCCTCACGGTTTTGCCAACAGAGGCTTCCTCAAGGTACTCGACAACGGGGTCCACGGGCGTGTACTGCTCCCTGTAGGCCTCCGGCGGGGTGTTCAACGGTATCAACTCTATGATGTTTACATCCAGCCCCTTCCCCGATGCATACTCTATGATGCTCTTTAACTCACCCAGGTTAGCCCTCATCACGACGAAGTCTAATTTAACCTTCACCCCGTGATCCAGTGCTTCATCAACGCCTTTGAGAACCCTTTCAAGCATCGTTGAACCACCCGTGATAAACCTGTAGACCGAGTGGTTCAATGAGTGCAGGCTGACGTTGAGCCTGCTGAGCCCGGCTTCTGCGAGCCGTCCCGCTCTACCGGGTAAGAGGCTTCCATTAGTGGTCATAGATACATCCCTTGTATGAGACGCGATCTCCCTCACTACATCCACTATGTCGTCGCGCACCAGGGGTTCTCCCCCGGTCAGCTTGAAAGACGTGATACCAAGCTTCACTGAGACCTCGGCGAGGAAACCATAGTCGCCGGCGCTCAATGCTTCACTGCGTAGGCCACCGGTCATCCCCTCCCTGTGGCAGAATATGCATTGATAATTACACCTAGAGGTCACAGCTATCCTGAAGCTGTCAACCCTCCTACCGAATCTGTCAACCAGCACCGTGCTCGCCCTCCCGGCTAACCAGATACACGTGCTCGCTGCTCACGTAGAGAGGGATCTTCCCGTCCTTCACCACACCCTGTATCCTCATCCACTCAGACTCATTGATGGGGAGCCGGGTTGCCTTCCCCTCTATCTCCACGTCGAGCTTCAAGCCCGTTAACTCGTCTACTACACTGTTGAGGACTGCTTCGAGAAGCACTGGTGCATCTCCGTTGACAGGTGGCTCAATGCCCAGGAAGCCTGGGTTTACAACGAGGAGGGCTTTCCCGCCGTCACTACAGATGCTTCCCCGCGGGTTGAATCTCACCTTTATCTCTCCGCTACCGGCTGCCACCACGGCCTCATCGACTCCAATACATTTCTTCACGGTGACCGGTATGGATATGAAGCCCATCATCTCCAACATGTAGGGGCTTGACACGATCCTCTCTTCAACCAGCTCCCCGTTGTAGACTACTCTGCCGTTGACCAATGCGAGAACATGGTCCCTGAAAAACACGATGTCCTCCAGTAGGTGTGTAGTCATAACCACGGTTACACCTAGTTTACGGAAGAGGCCTAGGAACTCCTCTCTCAGCTTCTCTCTTGTCACCGGGTCTATAGCTGAGAAAGGCTCGTCAAGCAAGAGTAGTGGTGGATTATATGAGAGCGCCCGCGCTATAGAGGCCTTCTGCTTCAACCCGTTGCTTAACTGGCCTGGATACATGTCCCCGTATTCTTCTAAACCCATTACTTCAAGTAGCTCCCTAATCCTCCTATCTATATCGCCCCTGCTCCATCCCCGCTTCCTCAAGGGTAGCTCGAGGTTTCCCCTTAATGTTAGATGCGGGTAGAGGGAGTGCTCAGTGGGCACGAACCCTATGTTTCTCTCGTAGGGTGGCTTGTTAACCCTAGCCTTCCTCATGCCGGGCTTCTTCTCATACACCAGATCGCCGTTGACCAATATTACACCATGATCGGGCTCCACGAGGCCTGCTATGGACTTCAGGAGTGTTGTTTTACCGGACGCATTGGGGCCCACTACAACCACTATTTCCCCTTTTTCAGCCCTGAACGATACATCCCTGTTAACTGCTCTCCCATCGAAGCTCTTGCTTAACCCGTGGACCTCCAGCATTCACACCTTCCTCCCCACGTTCTCGGCCTGATGCACAAGTGTGATCAACGCTAACACTGAGAGCATGTATATTGAGAGCACTACCACAAGTATACTTATTTCTCCGAACTGGCTGACCAGGAAGAGGAATATTGGGAGCGTAACTGTCTTGCCCAGTATACCTCCCCCTATCACATAGGATGCTCCAAAATCCCCTAGGACACGTGTGAAGACAAGTATGAAACCTATGAGGATCTCCCTGTAATTCATCGGAAGCAGGATGCTGTAGAGATACTCGGTGTGAGTGAACCCCATGGTTAAAGCAGCATCCTCGTAGCTTCTTGGAATGCTTGAGAAGAGTGCTGTGAAGTAGCTTACACCTATGGGTACCCCTATGAAGAACTGTGCGACAACTATCCCCTTTGGATCATTAACTATGTTGAACATACTGTTGACCACTGACCCCAAGGGGTTTTTAACGAAGAACACTAGGAGTGCTAGCCCTATCGCCGCCGGTGAAACCGATGAGGGAAGCATCACGATGGGGAGTAGCAGGCCTCTCCTGGTAACCCTCCTAGATACATAGTAGCCGACGGGTATGGATATGGAGAGCGCTAGAAGGGATGAGACAAGGGAGGATGTAAGCGAGAGGATCAGGGATGAGTAGAAGGCGTTCACCAGGTGTCCGGGCAGGCTTAACCCGACTGTTAACGATAAGTATATCGGGGTTGCTAAAACAATCACATCTAGTGCGACGAGGAACCCTAGTAGTATGGCTAGTAGCCTCATCTGCCGGCCTCCATGCAGATGTCTTCGAATGATAGTTCTCCAACACTGTACGGGGTGTAAACCGGTATTTTATCAATGCTTCCCACATAACCATTCTCGGATGCATAGCTACTGGTCCTCGCGTATTCCACGAGGAACTCCTCGAACCTCACTGCTTCAGCGTAGTTCTTAGTGGTGTTCAACACTGCTACCATTTGACAGCTCACCTTCGGCAGCTGGGATGAATTCAGCCAGATAATACTGGTATCATTCCTATACCAGTAATAAACAATATGGGGGAGTACTGCGACGTCAACCGAGCCGAGTGCAACCTGCATAGCCGTCTGCCCTACATCCCCGTAGACCACTAGTTTATCCTTCACCTTCTCATAGATGCCGTTCTTCTGGAGTAGTGCTACAGCCATCCTGCCGAATGGTGCGACCTGTGGATTAGCTATACCTATCCCTTTCTTAATGTTCTTGGAGACCAAGTCCTGTAGCCCGGTGATGTTCGCCGGGTTCCCTTTAGGGGTTATCAACGCTATCACTAGGAAAGATACGACTCTAATCGTCTCGTTGCGGACTAACCCCTTCCTCGACGCGTTAACCATGTACTCGTGGTCAGCCGTTATGAAGATGTCTCCCTCACCGGTTAGGGAGATCTTGTTGAGTAGGGTTCCAGTGGCGCCGCCCACTATGTTGATCTTTACACGTGGATTAGCCTGCATGTAGCTTCTCGCGGCCTCCTCGAGCAAGGGTTGTATTGATGGAGGCGTGTAAACCAGCAGGGTCACGCTCTCAGTTTCACTTCCAACATAGTGCTGGTAGAGTATCCATGAAGCTGTAGCGGAGACGAGTATAAGGGTTAAGATTAATACGGTCTTGTAGACGGGCTTCATCAATATCACCTCCTCTTCAGAAAATACTCGGTTAAACCCCCCTCGCCAAGGGAGACTATGTAGTCACGCGGGATCTTAACGCCTGCCGACACCCATGGAAGCACTATATCCAGTACGTTGTAGTCGGGGAAGTATATTACCCCGCTTGACACCCCTACTATGGGCTTCCCCTCCCTGTAGGCAATCATACTCATAGTGGTAGGCTTCACCGGTACCCCGTAGGCTACAACCTCGTCGGCCACAGCTGCTATTGCTATCGGTGTTCTATCCGTTGGATCAATGCTCATTCCCCCCGCTACCACCACTGCATCGTGATCCATGAGTAGCGTCTTAATGGCCTCCGAGATCTCTTTTTCATCATCCCTAGCATACACTAGCGTCCCCTGTTGCAGCTCATAGAGCCTCAGCTTCTCAACGATAACGGGTGTAGCGAGATCCCTCTTCCTCCCATCCACTATCTCAGTGCCCGTGATCACCAAGCCAACCCTGGGGTGCTTGCTTTCATAGACATGGATTATCTTCCGGGAACCAAGTAGGTCGTTGAACACGTGTAACGGGTAATCCACAGGGACACTGAGGGGTATTAAGTCGACCATCGCTACTAGTTCACCCTGCCTGACATAGGTGCCGCCCCGTCTAGTTATCACTGCGTAAACCCCGGTTGAGTTAATCTTTTTCAATCCGGCTGAATCCACGATTAGCAACCCGTTTACAGTTGACTTGAGTAATGCTTTACCTTCAGGTGCCTTCTCCACTCTGATGTTGCCTCCTGAAATCAGCTCGGCCAGCTTGACTACTGCTTCCTCCTCGTGTAGACCGTATCCTACTCCTTCATCATCCTCTATGTATACATAGTAGTGACCATGGTTCTTCAACAGCTCGACATCTCCGGGTGTAACGGTCTCCCCCCGTTTCTTCACGGCAGACTTGAAGTCGAGTGTCACGGCTGAGTAATCGTATGCGAGTTTTTTCCCAACGGCGTCTTCCACCCTTACGAGCTTCACGGGCGTCATTCCCCGCTCGCCATGCTTATTGGTTATTGGACTACTATGTCGAGGATAATATATTTTCGTCCATAAATTAATGGACAAAAACATTAACAGCCAGATAAGCCTTAAACCATAGAGCAAAGAACAGACTAGTGATGCGGGTTGAAGCCCCAGCCAGAATGCCTTAGATGTATACTCACAACGAGGCTTAGGGAGATAGAGTACTCGACGCTCAGTCCCACTGCAAAGGTTGCCCTAGCCAAGAAACTCCTCGTAAAACTCGTAGACGAGTTCACGTTGGAGTCAACGGAGCTCTCAATGCTTGCATCACGAGTCTTCGAGGATCTCGTCGCCGAGGCCCCGGATATAGTTGACTACTACAGGTTGATAAAGGCGAGGAGCATGAGGATAGCCTTGTCAAATGTGGAGGTGCACAGGAAGCACGCTGAGAGACTCGGGGACTACGAGAGACTCCACTACTTGCTAAAACTCTCCGCATTAGGCAACCTGATAGATTACGGTGTTGCAGAACACGTGTTCGAGGAACACATAGAGCCAAGCATGGTTGAGAAGGCTGAGCCAGCCATAGACGACAGCCACAGGCTCTACGAGCTGGTGGAGAGGAGAGGTCTCAGAGTGCTCTTCCTCCTAGATAATGCAGGTGAAGCAGTCTACGACTCACTGCTAGCCGAATACATGCGTGGGAAGGGGAGCATGGTTATAGGGGTTGCAAAGGACGAGCCCGGCTTCCAGAACGATGTGACACTCAGCGACCTGCTTGCATCAGGCTTAGACAAGGCGTTCGACATGGTTATAACACCGGGTTGCAGGGGCGTCTGCTCCTCCATACACTTAGAGAAGACGAGTGAAGACTTCCGGAGGCTGCTGGGCTCCGTTGATTTAATCATTGCTAAGGGGATGGCGCACTTCGAGTACCTTTATGAAGCAGGGATCGGTAAACCAGTGTTATTCATTCTGACGCCTAAATGCAACCCGGTTGCAGCAGCACTCGGCTCCCGCCTCTACCGGGGTAAACCAGTAATATATCTATGGAGTGGATGAGGCAGCATCAGTGCTTGCAACTGAAAAGCCCAGTCTCTTAAGGCGGGGTCTCCCAATCCCGAGTGCCACGTTCAGGATTAGCCCCGTTCCTCGTAGAAATGGAGGATTTCCGGCCACCACGACTATCCCATGGATGATGGATGTGAACCCGAATAGATGCGGGGGAACAGTGAACCCCCACCCTTTAGGGCGGGGAGGAGGTCAGCCTAGTAAAGGATCCTGCCCCTGTAGTAAACAGTGTTCTCCCATACTACTTTAACAGCCCACTGCTTCTCAACTATATTATCCACAGCTATCAACCCGTTGTCCCCGTAAGCCGTGAGAACCTCGCTTGTTGAGAGAGGCTCCCTCAGCACATGGTTGTATATCACGCCTTGTAGACCACGTAGTCTAATTCCTTTAACGGGTTGAGGCTGCTGGGTGCATGTCACGACTTGGAAGCCCTCCTCTATCAAGTGCCTTGTAATAGTGTTCAGGATGGATGAGGGTACAGGCTTGTATTCCTCGTTGAAGGGAGGCCGTGTGAGGGTTTTAACACGTATCCTCTCGACACCCGTCTTAGATAAGCAGGAGGATAACTCATGTAGCAGCATGGGGTCCGGGTACACTATGGAACCCCTTCTCGCAGCCACTATCTCCAGGATTAACTTATCTCTTTCCGGGAAGAGGCGTAGCAGGTTGATTAATCCATTCAAGGAGAACGTGCTCGACGCTTCCAAGGCTTTTCCCCCACTACACCATGGGAAAGGCACTGAGATCTCGTCAACCATCTCGACTAGATGAGTTTTCATGGCTCTTGAAAGCGTTACGCCACTTGAGTGCACGATCAACGCTCCGTCAGTCATGAAGCCTTTGATCACCTTGGCGACATCGGGGAGGTTCTCGATCAGTAAGGGGTCCCCGAAACCCCATAGCCTCACCTTTTTAATTCTCTCGAAGACCTCAGAATACTCCTCCAGGGCAGCCTTAAGGTGGTTGACATCTATTTTGGTCACATATGTCCGGGGTACATTGCCGTCTCCAGGCAGTGGACAGTGGAAGCAGTTTAAGGGGCATTTCCTAGGCGGCAGGAGGACATCTATGTTTACAACAGGGCCGTGGCATCTACTAGGGTGCACCCCGTAGAAAAACGATATAAAGGGCCTCATAAGGAGTGATGCCCTCAGTACGGGTATTCGACAACCCTTATATTTCTCCCGGAGGTTTTCTCCTTGAAGAACGGGATCCCGCCATACCTTATGTTTTCAAGCCTGTCGAGGTCACGGGTGAATAGTAGACGTATATCGTCGAGGCCTAGCACGGTCATAGCGAGTCTATCAACGCCTATGCCCCATGCTATAGCCCTCACGCCTGGAGCACCCAGTATCTCCATGACCTCGGGTCTGAAGACGCCGCCGGGGAAAACCTCGATCCAACCGAGCTGAGGGTGCTTTATATATCCCTCCACGCTTGGCTCGGTGAAGGGGAAGTACCCTGGCTTAAACCACACCTCCTTCACGCCGAGTGCTGCGGACAGCTCCTTGAAGAAGTAGAGGAGGTGTTTAAAGTTCACTTCTTTTCCAACGATGACGCCGTCAAGTTGATGGAACTCCATACTGTGCTTGGCGTCAAGGTTCTCCGGGCGGAAATTCCTGTCTATGGTGAACACCCTGTATTCTCCCTCCCCTCTCTCATATATTGTTCGAGCAGATACTGCAGTAGTCTGACTCCTTAAAACCAGTCTGAGAGCTCGTTCAGGACTCCACTTATACCTCCATCCAGCCTCATGTATTCTCCCCGCTCTCTCAAGGAGCACTGGGTCAACCCTGGCTTTCATTGACGTCTTCAAGAAGAATGTATCATGTATCTCCCTTGCTGGGTGATCCTGTGCCTGGAACAACGCGTCGAAGTTCCAGAACTCGGCTTCTACATGCGGCCCCTTAACCTCCTCAAACCCCATTGCAACCAGGACATCCCTTAAATCATCTATGAACTCCATGAACGGGTGCTTCCTCGCCCGCCCCGGTGTCGGTGGCTCAATCGATAGGTCGAACTCTTTAACCACGTACCTATCAAGCATCGGGGCTAGAGAAGGCTTCACAACGGTTAACACTTCCTTCTCCAGAATTAACCCGTTTTCATAGAGTTCCCGGAGCTGGGGCTCGGGCTCCAAGACTATGACGGCTTTGTCCCTGACTTCAACGAGGCGGCGTCTCCTCAACGTGTCAAGGCTCTCGGGGGCTGCGGCTTTATCCCTGAGTGCTGCGAGATCCCTCCTGATCCTGGAGGCTTCTTCAAGTAGCCGGGCGCAGTTTTCCCTGTTTCCCTTGGAGATAAACCCGTTAACCACCTCCACGCATTTAGCCCTTAAATGGTGTTGTAGCCCTATCCTAGCTGTCTCCTCAGGTATCCCGGTGTCCTCCACCACGCATCTAATGAACTCGTCGACCGGCTTCCCCGCGCACTTCTCTATTGCTGGATACACTTGTTCCTCCGGCATCCCTAGTTCAAGATACTTCTGTGCCTCACTAGTCATCACGGGTATCTTTACGACTCGTTTAATCACCTTGATAAGCTTTCTCCCCTCTAACTCAGCTATATCCCTCATGATATCCTCGGGCCTGCTTCCCACAAGTGGTGCCAGTACATCGAGCTCCAGTGGCCCCTTCTCGACGAGTGCTTTAACAATCCTGTACTGTCGCGGCGGTAGAAGCACCGGGCTACTCAACCAGCTTCACCACGCCCCTACAGGACTTTGGATAGCAGGATCCAACTATAAAAACAATAGCCTAATGGCTTGACACCAGTATCCTCGTGTAATCGCTCCTCGGGTGCTTGATCAACGAGTCCATGTCGCCTTCCTCGACTATCTCTCCTCTGTAGAGTACTACCGCCCTGTCAGCAAGATATTGTGCGACGCCGAGATCGTGTGTAACGGTGAGGACGGCCAGACCTAGTTTCCTGTGAATATCGTTGATCAGGTTTACCACTTGGGCCTGTATGGAGACATCGAGTGCAGAGGTCGGTTCATCGAGGATCAGTATTTCAGGGTCATGTATTATTGCCCTAGCTATAAGCACCCTTTGCCTCATGCCACCGCTTAACTCAGAGGGATACATTTGGAGGACTTCCGAGGATAGTTGAACAAGCCTTAGGGCCTCCCTTACCCTTGCATCCCGGTCGCCAATGCCAAGTGCTTCGAGAGGCTCCTCTAGTATAGACTTGACCCTTATACTTGGATTCAGAGCCCTATAGGGGTCTTGAGGCACGTATCCTACCTGCCTGAGAACCAGGATCCTCTGACCCCATTTCAAAGCATATATGTCCTTGCCTGCCACGAACACCTTGCCCTCGAAGGGCTTGAGCAACCCTAGGATCACCTTGAGAAGCGTTGTCTTACCGGAGCCGCTCTCCCCTATTATTGCGAGTCTCTCCCCATCCCTCACGGCTAGACTTATGTTCTTCAACACTATCCTTCTCTCCTTGAGCAATCCCTTCAATCCCCGTTTCACAACAAGGTAGCCTGCTGTAATGTTTTCCAGCCTAATGATATCTCCTTGCGTCGTCATCCAGTATACCTCCAGCAAGATATCTTCCTCTCCATGACGTATGATTCGGGTGGGTGTGTGACACACTTATCGAATGCCTGCGGGCATCTATCCCTGAAGACGCATTCACGGATCTCGCCGCCTGCCCTAGGCGGCTCCCCCGGTATAGATTTCAAAGGCTTCTTCAACCCTAGGATGGGTACAGCATCCACGAGCATTTGGGTATATGGGTGCAGGGGCTCGGTTAAAAGGAGACTCCCTTTTCCCTCTTCGATTATTTTACCAGCATACATTACCCCGACGACGTCGCAGATCCTTCCAGCGGATACAAGGTCATGCGTTATCAATATGACGGAGAGCCCCTGCTCATCCCTCAGCCTCCTTATCAGCTTGATCAATTGAAGCCTGAGGTGGGCGTCTAGGGATGAGGTCGGCTCATCGGCTACCACTACACGGGCACCGGTGGCCAACGCTATCCCTATAGCTACCCTCTGTTGCATTCCCCCACTCAACTCGTGTGGATAGTGGTCTAGGACTCTCTCAGGATCCAGTTCAACCATCGAGAGGTATCTCCTGGCAGTCTCCAACGCCTTCTCTCTGCTGTAACCATAGATGCTGTTCAGTACGTAGTAGAACTGGTTCTCCACGGTTTCATACGGGTTTAGACTGGTTCCCGGGTTCTGCGGGATATATGAGACAAGCCTGCCCCGTACACCTCTGTAGTCTACTCTGTCATCGTCGATAACCTTCCTACCATATATGTATAGCTCTCCCCTTGTCACAGCGTGCGAGGGCAGTATTCCAGCTATAGCATTGCCTGTCGTCGACTTTCCGCAACCGCTCTCTCCGACCAGGCAGTATATTTCCCCTTCGTCAACCTGGAAGCTGATTCCTCTGACAGCCCAGTGAACGATTTCACCCTCATCCATGTACCCTATCCACAGGTTCATTGCCTTAACCGCTAGAACCACAGCCTCCACCTCCTCCTCATCCTCGGATCCAGCTCCTCCCTGAGGCTGTCACCCACTAGGCTGAAGCCGAGTGCTGTGGCAAGTAGAAGTATTCCAGGGAACATTGTTATCCATGGAGCTATCGTGATCACTGGGAGACCCTCGAGCATTATAACACCCCACTCGGGTGAGTTGAGGGGCACTCCGAGCCCCATGAAGTTTATCGATGTGGCTTCGAGGAGGACGCTTCCCATATCGGTAACAGCTTGCACTAGGACGGGGGGAGTGGCATTCCTCAATACATGCCTGTAGATTATCTTTAGGTTGCTTAACCCGCTTAGCTTTGCGAGGACTACGTAATCCATCTCTACGATGCTTCTAGCGTAAACATAGGTTACCCTGGCATACCATGACCACCATGTTGCCACAAGGCTGACTGCAACTACATGGAACCCGGGGCCTGTGGCTAACCTCACGGCGAGAGCTATCACTATTGCAGGTATACTCATGAATAATTCTACAAGGTAGTTTAACACGTGTTCCAGCGGCCCCCTATAGTATGCAGCGGAAACCCCTACTAGGACACCTATGGCTAGGCTTGAGAGAACCACCGTCAGGATTTCCACCACAGCTGAGCCAGCACCGAAGACAACCCTGGAGAAGAGGTCTCTTCCCCTGGTGTCGGTTCCGAATACATGTGGGAAGCCCGGTGGAAGCATGGCTTTCGACACGGCATCAGGCGGCACGTACCCGAGCCCGTCCTCCGGGTATGGCGCGATCACCGGTGAAAGAATCGCGATGACTGTAACGGTCAATACCAGTGCGAGGCCTACTCTGAAACGGGTTTTCCCGAGATGCTTTCTGAGAGCATTGAGGGAGCTCCCTGGGTCTAGTCTGGTACCACTCATAGCTTCACCCTTGGATCCACCAGTGCCTGCACAATGTCCGTCAGCGTGTTAACGACTAGGTAGAAGACTGTGACAACGATTATGAGCCCTGTTGCCAGCCTGAAATCCGTGTAGTTTAATGCATCGTAGAGTAGGCTGCCGAGCCCCTCCCTCCCGAACACAGTGTACTCAACCACCATGGCGTCTATGAGGCTGTATGCGAAGGAGAGGCCTGCCACCTGGAGCACACCGGGTATCGATGCTTTCAGCGCATATCTCCATATTATAGTGCTCCTCTTAACACCCCATGCAACAGCCGTCCTTATGAAGTCCTCTAGTAGTGCTTCAGCCATGAGCGTCCTTGTCAACCTTATCAATACCCCGAGAGGATACACTGAGATCGCGAGGGCAGGGGGTATGATCCTCAGCAACACGTCCACGAAGACCGCTGTATTCCCCTGTATCAAGCTGTCTATTAGGTAGAACCCGGTCACAGGGTGGAACCCCGTTGAGATAGCTAGCCGCGTGTTAACCCTGCCGTAGAGTGAGACACCGAAGATTGAGAACGCAAGGAAGAACCCGGTTGCAAGCCAGAAGGTCGGGGTATTGGCCAGGATGGTTCCAGCAGCCTGGATTATGGAGTCCCTTCTACTACCCCTCCTCAACGCTGAATAAATACCGAGGAAGACCCCTAGGGGTACTGCCATCAGGTATGCCACTATGAGTAGCTCCAGGGTCGACTGGAGCCTTGAGTAGATTAGCTGGAACACAGGTTGCTTGTATGCAATGCTGACACCTATATCACCCTTGAACACGTTGAGTACGAATCTTGCAACCTGCAGGTACAAGGGGTCATCTAACCCGAGCTCCTCCCTGGCCTTCTCAATCGCCAAAGGAGCATTGGGTCCCCTCGGGTTCCCAGCCCATTTTACCGCTGGATCCCCCGGTGAGAGGATTATCACGAGATACGAGAGTACTATGGCACCAATAATTATCAGGATTCCCCCAAAAACCCTTTTAACCAGGTAGTTCATGCTCACAGGCAACTATGTTTTCACCTTAACATACTGGAATGATATGACATACATGTAGAGTGGGTTCATGGCTTCCTCAGGGATTTCGATTCTCCCACTGTAAATAAAGGGCTTGATCTCATCCCACAGGTTTACTGCAATAGCTTCGTTGAAGAGCTTCTCCTGTGCATCCTTGTAGAGGAGGAGGGCATGCGTGTAGTTGCTTCCCTCCACTTCGAACGCGCTATCTATTAACTCGTCGAACTCGGGATCCTCGAAACCAGCGAAATTCCACTCCTTCGAGTCGCTGTGGAACATCGAGTAGAGGTAGTCGTATGGAGACGGAATGGTTGGCCACCAGTCAGCTATGATTATGTGTGGCGTTGACTCAGGGTTCTCCCACACTCCTTTAGCCGTATCCTTCAACTGGGACCAGGGCTGCGGCTTCAGGATAAGGTTTACACCTATCTCCCTGAGCCTTGACTGCAGGTACTCCGCGAATATCTTCAGCTCCTCATAGTCAACTTGGTAGAGTATCTCGATGGACACTGGGGTTCTAACCCCGGATTCATTGAGGTATTTCAAAGCCTCCTCCTTATCATACCGGTAGGAGAGGCCATCCACGTGACCGGGGAACCCGTGGGGCACTACTCCGCTTCCTTTGACGGCGTAACCCTTCATGGCTAGTGCAACGGCTTCATCCAGGTTGATCATGTGGAGTATTGCTTTCCTAAACTCAGTTATGTTGGTTGGGTATCTTTTCACATTGAAGAACATTATGTAGTTGTGGAAAGTCGTCAGGTTGAACACCTTGAATCCCTTCTTAACGAGGTCAGCTATGTTGTCTCTTGGAACGCTTGATGCTACATCTATTTCACCAGCTATCAATCCATTGTACTGTGACTGCGGCTCAGTCACTATCCGTATAACCACCTCATCTGGTGCGTCTGGATTATTTACTATGCTCCACCCCCACCACTCATTAAACTTTCTCAACCTGATCTCTGAATCGGGGCGGTAATAGGTGATCATGTATGGCCCAGTTCCAGCTTCGTTACCCGTGTTAAACCATTCCTCCAGTGCCCTATCCATCGGGGAGGATGCCCCACTCTTAACCAGTGCACTAGGGGAGAAAATGTATGCTGCATAGCTTGCCGCCGCAATGATGTCGAGTCTCTGAGGATAACTGAGCTTGAATCTCACAGTGTACTCGTCTACCACCTGAACCTCCTCCACGGCATCCCATATGTAGCCGAGGCCCCTGCCGGTCTCCCTATAGATGTCCCTAGCCCTCTCGACACTAATCTTCACGGCAGTCGCGTTGAATGGCGTCCCATCATGGAATTTAACGCCCCGCCTTAGATGGAACACCCATTCAGTCCCATCCTCATTACTACTCCAGTTCACAGCTAACGCTGGCTTGAATTCATTCTTCACCGGGTTGTAGTAGAGTAGGGGCTCATACACTAGGCCTAAGACCACGAGCCCCGTGTCATCCTCAATGCTTGGATCTATGCCCGTCACCCGGTCATTGTACGCGTAAACCACGACCCTGGCCGCTTGTGTTTGACGCGGCATTAGAGTAATGTAGAGTGAGATACTTATGATTGCAGCGACGATGAGGATTAGGGCTGAGACAAGCCTCCTATCCATATCCCACACCGTTTCAAAACCCTATTTATGTCCCTGGGCATTTTAAACAGGATTCCGTGGAACCCCTGGGGAATATTTATTATCCCGGGCATATTAGGGTAGATCGATATATATATGGGGGGTACACTACATGCCCGCCCTAAGACACCTAGTGAGAGAGCTCAGTGGGAGGGACTTGATATCAACCCTGGACTGGAGCGATGAGGAATTAGAGGTTGCTCTAAGACTGGCCAAGGAGTTCAAGGAGATAGCGCACTACTATGGCGTGGAAGCCATACCGAAGATCCTTGAGAGAAAAGTATTCTACATGCTGTTCTTCGCCACCTCGACTAGGACGCGTGCAGCATTCGAGTCTGCAATGGTGTATCTAGGGGGACATGCAGCATTCATCGACGCGACTACCACGCGCATGGCCTTCGGTAAACAGGAGAAGGCAGGCGAAGCAGTGAAGGATGTTGCAGCAATGTACGATGTATACGGTCATGGACTAGGCATACGCATCCTGGATAAAGCCATAGACTACCTCTATGGTGTTGGCAACGCCTACATAAGGGAGATGGCTGAAACCGCCAATATACCGGTGATAAACATGGCTGACGACAAGTTCCACCCGACCCAGGGGCTTGCAGACATCTTCACCTTCAGGGAGAGGTTCGGTAACACCCAGGGCAAGAAGTACGTTATAATGTGGGCGTACAGCCCTGAGATAAGAGGTTGGTGCAGCGTCCAGGAGGACATGATACTGTTCCCCAGGTTCGGCGTCGACGTCGTGGTGGCTAGGCCACCGGGCTTCGACCTGGATCCAGAGTTAGTTGAGAAGGCTAAGCAGCTGGCGAAGGATCACGGTGCAACACTAGAGTTCACCGATAACCTGGAGGAAGCCGTTAGAGGTGCTCACGCGGTGTTCCCGAGGAACTGGGCGACGCCGCAGCTAGTTAAACTCGGCTACAGTAAGTTCAAGGATGAGGAGCTGAAGATCTACGAGAAGTACAAGCACTGGAAGGTCACGAGAAGCCTCATGGATCTAATGGACAAGCATGGCGTACTAATGCATGTCCTACCGATATTCAGGGGCTACGAGGCCGACGACGACGTGATAGATGACGCCAAGAAATCCATTATATATGAACAGGCTGAGAACGGCTTGTGGACAAAGATGGCTGTGCTAGCGTTAACGATGTATGGTGTCAAGTAGGAAGCCGGGTTTTTAAATTAAAGTGAAACCAGACTCTTTTCCCTACTCCAAATACTCATCTATATCTACTTCCTTACCATCCTTCACGAACTTTATCCGGAGCTCGGGCCTGATGTTCAAGCCGAGAGCCCTTATGATTCTGAGAACCGTTAAGCCGTCGAGTTCCTTGAGCACTCCATCCTTCAATAACCTGTAGAGCTCCTGGACCACGGGCCGGTAGACATCAGGGTAGAGCGCCTTAAGCTTACTCATCAGCTCCCTAGCCTTGTCATCTGAGAGCTTACCCCATACGAAGCCCTCTGGATCCTCGTTCTTTTTCTCGGCGGCGTCATCGCCTCTCTTGCCCGCTATTGCCGAGACATACTTCCTGTAGAGCTTTAACCTCAGGGATTCGGGTAGCTCATCGCTCACACGCCTCACCTCCCGGTGGAAGCAGGTGTTGCATCATGATATTAATATAAGTGACTAGGCGTCTTAAAACCACGGGTGAAGGGGTTGAAGTGCTATGCAACAGCCAGCGAGGGGTTAAGGGTTAAGGGTGTTGAAATAGTTGTCGACTGCGCCATAGATCCCATTGCGATCAACGGCGTAGACGATGTAAGGAGACTCGCATCAGAGTACTCGGGGAGGGTTCTCGGAGGCGTCGTGTGCCGGGAGCTGGTGTTCGACTCGAATGAGGCAATAGGCTCTACGCACATGCTATATAGGTTTAGGTGCATCGTGGACAAGGAGAGCGGGGAATACATAGGTGTGAGGGTGGTTGCAAGAGGCAGGTTGGCTTCACGCGTATTATTCACGGTGCCCCGAAAACTCACGGATGTTGTTAACGCGTCACACATATACAATCCTTTCAATGAACTGGGACGGGAAAACATCGAGGGAGGCGACGCCCCTGGGCAGACATACATACCCAGCATGGTGGTCTACAACATACTCGGCGTCCCCTCCATAGATGTCGCAAAGTGGAGCCTCGAGGTAGCAGGCCTCGTAGATAATCCGTTAAAGCTGACCCTCAGCAGCCTCTATGAACTCGGAGTGAAGACGGTTAGGAGAGACTTCCACTGTGTAACAGGATGGAGTGTTAGGAACGTGGAGTTCACGGGTGTCCCGTTATCAAGGATCATTGAGCTGGTTAAACCTGGTGAAACCGTGAAATGGGTGTTCGTGGAAAGCGTTGACGGATATTCCACCATAATACCCTTCGAGGAATTAACGGGGGGAGATGCATTAGTGGCCTTAGAGATGGATGGAAGACCACTGGATTTACTGCATGGATACCCTGCTAGGCTAGTCGTCCCCCATCTCTACGGGTGGAAGAGTGCTAAGTGGCTTTCAAGAATAGTATTTATGAATGAATACAGGGACGGGTACTGGGAGGCCCTTGGGTATCATCCACGTGGAAGGGTCGGCCTCGAGGAGAGGTTCAAGACGCACTAGGGTTCAAGGAGCCTCTTTCCATCAATGGTGTTCCTCAACAGGAATAGAGCTATGCCGGCTGCTGTCACATCGGCTATGGCACCCGGGTTTATCCCGTGCTCATAGAACTCGTCGTCGAGCCTCATAACAGGTTTAACCCAGTCCCCGCTGCCTGCTGCAAGGACCTCTGGGAGGATCTCAGTAGCCCTCCTTCTAACGTACTCGGCTACTTCTACGCCATGCTTCAACACTACCACGGTATCCATGGCCTCTGCCAGGAGATGCAGGTAGGCCTCTACAACACCCCTATTCCACTCACCGTGGCTGCTAACCCGCTTCCTGAGGAACCCCTCTAATGCGAGGGAACGCTTGTACCCGTTCACTACTTCATCGGCTACGATATCTATTCTAGAGCTGTACTCTAAGACATCTATCAGCCTGATGCCTCTGGCCGCGAGCTTCTCAGCGTAATCCGGATCCCATATGTTTACATGGCTCCCGGTGTTGTCGCTGGGCTTCAGGTAGCTTGGCGAAGCCTTCCTGACGGCTCTATAGTAGTATACTGCATCCTCAACGCTGGTCTCCCTCAGCAGCCTCGAAGCCTCTCCAGTTATACAGTTTAGTCCGAGGTCTTCTTTCGCAATGCATCTCCCTGTTCCAACACTGAGGGGCATCAGCAACGTGCTTGAACCCAGGCACGTGTTGGTTGAAGGGATGTCATCAATGGCCTTGGAGACAGTCATGTAGATTAAATCCCCTATTATTATTCTACGCCATCCTCTGACCCCTCTCAGGACGCCTTTCTTGAAGTACCTGTAGGCTAATACGCCTGTTGCGAGGAATGCCTCATACCTTAGATCCCGGCGCTCCCTTAGCCTGTGTACATTGCCGGGCTTAGGCCACGCGGATGCTTCCAGTATGAGTGAGAGGGAGAAAACACTTGGAAAAACATCTATGTTCAAGTGGAATCCCTTCCGGGTCTATTTATCTCATTTTCTCTCAGCGAGAACCCTGTCAAGCATTAGGAGGGCGGCTGGGTTTCCTCCAGCCATTTCAACCCTGCTCAAGAGCTCCATGGCGTTTTTCTCCTCCTCCACCTGCTCGTTAATGAACCATTGGAGGAAGACCTCGCATGCCTTGTCACCCACCCTCCTGGCTAGATCCATGAGGCTCCATATTCTCTCAGTGTTCTCCTTCTCCGCACCATAGAAGTCCTTCACTAGCTCCAGTATGCTTTCCCAGTCTGCTTTAGGTGATGGAATATCGCTGAGAACTACTCTCCAGCCCCGGTCATTTATGAATCTATATATCCTTAACGCGTGTTCTACTTCCTCCCTCGCCTGAACCCTGAAGAAGTTTGCGAAGCCTGCTAAGCCCTTGTGATCCAGGTATGCCGCCATAGAGAGGTAGAGATACGCGTTCCTGAGCTCCTGGTTCAACTGCTTGTTTAATGCTTCGAGTAATTCATGCCCCATCCGAATCCCCATGTATACAGTTATATTGTCAGCACTATATAGTTATCAATGGTGGAGTCCACCATGGTTGACCCAAGGATTTCAAACCTAGCCCGCCTCATAGTAAACTACTGCGTCCACCTCGGTAAAGGCGAGGAGGTAGTGATTAATGCCACCACGGAATCCATACCGTTGGTCAGGGAGATAGTGAGACATGTTGTGGAGGCCGGTGCTTACCCGGTCTTCGTAAACATAGGTGATGAATCAATCACAGAGGCGTTCTACAAGTATGCCTCCCCCGATGTCCTCAGCCATGTAAGCATCCTAGAGAAGGAGGTTGTTTCAAGGATACACGCCCAGATAAGCATACTGGCACCCTCGCACACTAAGCCACTGGTAGGCGTGGATCCAGAGAAGCTCAAGATACGGAGCCAGGCTAGGAGGGAGCTCAGCAAGATATTCCTAGAGAGGAGTGCTAGAGGAGAGCTTAAATGGGTGATAGCACCCTACCCTACCAGAGCGCTCGCACAGGAGGCCGGTATGAGTATAAGTGAATACGAGGACTTCGTCTACCATGCAACCTACGCTGACACACCGGATCCCGTTTCAGAGTGGAGTAGGATAGGTGAGAGGCAAAGCAAGATAGTAGGCTTCCTCAACAAGGCTAAGGAAATAAAGTACACGGGACCCGGGATAGACCTCTATCTACGTGTGGATGGGAGGACATGGGTGAACGATGACGGACACTACAATATGCCGGGAGGCGAGGTCTTCTCGGCACCACTTGAAGACAGCGTGGAAGGCTACGTGGAGTTCGATTACCCAGCTGTATGGCGTGGTGTAGAGGTTGAAGGAGTTAGATTGGTCTTCAGGAGAGGCGAGGTCGTTGAGGCTAGTGCTAGAAGAGGAGAGCAGTTCCTGAGGAAGATGCTTGAAACAGATGAGGGTGCGAGGAGGGTTGGGGAAATAGCGTTCGGGTTGAACTACAACATAACGAGGTTTACGAAGGAGATACTCTTCGACGAGAAAATAGGGGGTACAATACACCTGGCCCTTGGCTCAGCCTACCCTGAGACGGGTGGGAGAAATGTA
The DNA here is from genome assembly GCF_000186365.1 of Desulfurococcus mucosus DSM 2162. Taxonomy (NCBI): domain Archaea; kingdom Thermoproteati; phylum Thermoproteota; class Thermoprotei; order Desulfurococcales; family Desulfurococcaceae; genus Desulfurococcus; species Desulfurococcus mucosus. The sequence continues at coordinate 934,881 of NC_014961.1, read as the reverse complement.
TCAGCCATACACTGGGACATGATCAAGGATATGCGGGGCTCAAAGATATATGTTGACGGCGACCTCGTGTATGAGAACGGGCGCTTCGTGATAGAGCTCTAGTCCTACTCAACCCTGAAAGGCAGGGATCTGGTTGCAATGCGTGTTAAAGTCTCTCATATATTGTTTTCTCACTGATCACGTCGCTGAGCCCGGTTTCATCCTCTATAATGACCGTATAGCTTATCAACCCCTTCATAGCCCTCTCTAGTTTCCCAAGGATTAAACTGCATTCAGATTCCTTTGCCTCACCCTCCTCGCAGAGGAACCTGGTTTTCTCGGCGAAGTCTTCGATAACTCCTTCCACAGTGGTTATGAAGCCCTGGGAGAAGGGTCCTGGCTCAATGGAGAGCCCTAGCTCGGGTATCAGTAGGCGGCTGCCCGCCGATCTCACTAGTAGTGCTCTTTCATCCCCTGGTTTCTCAACCCTATATATTATCCTCCTCGGCTCCCTACGCTCTAGAAGCCCTACATCCCTGTGCTTGTAGCCGCAGGATCTGCATTCACCCACAGTCATGAGTATTACACCGTAGTAGGGTATCCTGTAAACGTACTCGGCATACAGCATCTCGCCGCCGCAGACAGGGCATTTCCCCGTGTACTCGTTGAATTTCACAGGCTCCCTGAGGGCTTCACCCACTGGTTTCACCTCTCCTCTCCACGTCGACTATGGAGGGATGCATTCTTATAAGCCCGGAGCCGTCGCATGAGGGTGCCTTCATGAAGTCAGCGGATAAGCCTTCCCTGCATGTGGCTACATACAGGTTGCTTCTTAAAGCCTCCTCAACAGCGGGCTTCAAGAGAGCCTCCCTATAGCTTCGTGGGAGATACATGTATCCATGGATGAACTCTCCTTTCCCAACGTATAGCTCCCGTAGTTTCACCGATATCTCTGGGAAAGCACTCATAAGCCTCCTTAGACTATCCCATTTAGCCTTATACGTGGAGACCGTTACCTGGAGGGCACCGGCCTCCTTGATCTCCCTTATGAGAGCCCGTATCCCGGCTGGATCATCGTTTAGGAAGGGTATTATAGGGTCTAATCTGACGCCCACAGGGATGCCTTTATCGCTGAGCCTCCTAACAGCGTCGAGCCTCTTATCGGGTGGTGGAGCCCCCGGCTCCAGCTTCCTTGAGAGCTCTTGGTCGAGTGTCGTGATAGTGATCATTACTGAGGAAGGATACCTTGCCAGTAAATCTACATCTCTCTCAACAATATTGGATTTAGTGGTTACGAGAATCTTGAAGCCGTGTTTACCGAGGATCTCCAGGCTCCTACGGGTGAGACCCATCCATGACTCGAGGGGTGGATATGGATCACTACTGCTGCTTAACTCGACCACGCTTCCCCTCCTAGCCTTATCCAGGTCTCTTTCAAGCCTCCGCGTGAAGTCTGGTTTCGGGGTGCTCGGCCTTCTCCCAATATATGAGGTAGCATAGCAGTAGAGGCAGAAATGACTACACCCCGTGTAAGGGTGCAGGCTATACTTGAACGGGCAGGTACACAGAGGGGAACGCCAGGGGTCGAAAACTCTTAGAACATGCATTCCTCCCCTACTCATCTAGGGCTCCTCGAGGCTCCATGCGTGTACCCCGCCCGACCGTCCTCCATCATCTTCACTCCCCTTCGGGGGTCTCATGGAGGTGTGAGGGGGCGGGGCAGGCTTCATATATCAGTACACAGGTTAATATCCATGATGCCTCCTGGAGCACGCAGCCTACTGCATGGTTCTCTTTTAAATACCTGAATGCTGATAGTAGGATGAGGGAACCCTATGGTTTCAGGGACGACGAGGGACGCTGTACTCAGCATAGTGGACTTCGTGTTGAAGGCAGTGGATCTAATAAGTGACGAAGAAAAGGAAAAGATGATCTCCACCCTCATAGATGCGTTGAAGAACGGGAGGAAGGTTTTCATTATAGGTGCTGGCAGGAGCGGGCTCGTTGGGAAAGCCTTCGCTATGAGACTACTGCACCTAGGGTTCAACGTGTATGTTGTAGGAGAAACAATTCTTCCACGGGCATCGCAGGGAGACGTGCTTGTATCGATATCTGGTTCAGGTAGGACTAGGCTCGTTGTGGCGGCTGCGGAAGCAGCTAGGAGTGTGGGCGTCAAGGTGATAGCCATAACAACCTATCCCGACAGCCCCCTTGGCAGGATTGCAGACATAGTTGTCAAGATACCGGGTAGGACGAAGATGTCGAGTGAAGAGGACTATATAAGCAGGCAGATACTGGGGCTCCATGAACCCCTCGCCCCTCTCGGTACATTATTCGAGGATACATTACTCCTCTTCCTAGATGGCGTTGTCGTCGAGCTCATGGAGAGGCTCGGGGTCTCCGAAGAAGACCTCAGGAATAGGCATGCGAACATCGAGTGACCGGGTGAGCAATACACTGGTCACAAAATGATAACCTGAGATAATAGGGTGAGCAGTCAGTATAGTGTACTCGAGGTGATGGAGATGAATAGGGGAGATCAGGGAGACGAGTGGATTGATGAAGTAGTGGAGGAGCTTGGGTTACGGGACGAGGAATTGAAGAAGAGAATAAAGGATAAGATACGTGAGAAGCTTGCAGAAGCACGGGAGGAAGGAGATGCTGCAGAAGTCCGCGAGATACTCGCCGCTGTAACACCGTTCATAGACGACATCTTCAACGCACTTAGAACAGGACTCAAAGACGTACTCGACTTCATCCAGCACTCATACGATGGGAAGAAAATCGGCGAAGACGTTGCACAGCTCTACCAGGCCCTTAAATCACAGGGTCTTCCCGACGAGATGATCAGGGAGATGGTGAAGCAGTACTACGACAAGAGGCTTGCAGCCCTGCCAGCATGGGGAGACATACTCGGACGCCTCATGCAGCTGGTGACGCAGTCTACTGCTGAGTGGACGCAGACAAGGGAAACCAGCGGAGAACAGGATAAGCAGGAGAATACTCAATGACACTTGAAGAAAGGGTTTAAGACTGTTCACTAAGTGAAGGTTTTTTTAAGCTGGTTTAGCCGCTGGAAGCACTGGAGGCGTGGCGGTGAATGGGGGGCTCTGCCGGATACGTGTTCCCTTGCCTCGATGACGGCGGAGTGGCCACCAGGGGCGGGGGATATACCTGGTTCCCTGTGGGGCGGGCCCCGTGGTGCCCGTCGACGCAGCCCCCGGTGAAGTACTGAGAATAGATGAGGTATCGGAGGGGAGGCCAACGCCCAAGACAACTACAAGTAGCCGAAGTATTCAGGGCAGCCAGAGCAATGGCGCGGACAACCACGGCTTATCCAACCTGGATGAGAAGCTAGACCTGCTAATAGCGTTGATAAGGGAGCTATCCGAGAGAATAAGGAGGCTTGAGGAAACACTGGAGAAGCGTGGTGTAGACCACCCCGAGGTCAAGATGGCGCTGGAGATAGCGTCAGCGTTCTCGCTGCCATTGCTTAGATCCCTGGAGATAGCTAGGAACGCGTATGAGGTAATAGTAAGGCTGGGTGAACCGGACCCAATCACTAGGGCCATTATAGAAGCTCTCTCAGACTGTAGCGAGGCAAGCATCTCGGAGATACATAGGAGGGTTAGAGGCCTAAGGGGTAGATCCTCTAGGCGTATCGTTGGGGAGAGGGTTAGAAGACTTATTGATAGAGGCGTTTTAATGAATATGGGGAGCGATGAGAGGCCGAGGATAGTGTTGAGGAGGTGTGTGGAGGGAGAGCATTGAAGACGCTGATAATCCGCTACATCGCAATAATCATTGAGGCACTGGCTTTAACAGTTAGAGCCGGGTTCTGGTGCATGTTGATCATTACGCATTTCTTCGCACTATACATGACCATGTTCATCTATAACTACACGCGATTAGTGATAGCCCTTGCAAGGGGTCGCATCCCCTTGAGGTTGGCGGCCTACATAGCTGGCTCCTACGGTAAACGCTACCTGGAGTCATTGGGCTTCACGTTAAGGCTTACTCGGGTTGAAGCCCTGTCACGTCGCAGCGTGGTCTGAGATAGGGGTCGGCGTGAATGGTTCACCGGTGCAGGGCTCGATAGGGGTCCGGCCTCCTTCCCGCTCTAAAGGGCGGGGCTTTCGGTTGTAAGTTAAAAAGCCGACTCTTCTAATAGACTATGAGGCATGGAACTCGGTGAAGCCCCGTGAGGTTGAGCCCACTGTTCACTATAAGGTCGATTATAATAGCAGCGGTTTACACAGCTGTAACCGTGATGCTGGGATACCTATCCTACGGCGAGCTACAGTTTAGGGTTAGTGATGCAATGATGATACTGCCACTGGTACGCGGCATAGGCTTAGAGGCAGTGGTAGGTTTAACGATAGGCGGCTTCCTCGGCAACCTAACCAGCCCATTCATTCCATGGGACTGGCTCTTTGGACCCCTGGCAAACCTGGCGGCGTCACTACTAGTCTACCTGGTGGGGAGAACCGGCCTCAACACTTACATCAAGGTAGCGGCCTCCACGCTCCTAGCAGCCCTCGCCATATCGGTGATAGTGGGGTACGAGTTGACAGCGATATACGGGCTCCCCTGGCTTACAACAGTCTACATATTCGTGAGCGAGGTAGTAGTCATAGGCGTCATAGGTGGGCTAGTCTATAGATCCCTCAAGGTGTTTTTTAAGTGAACACCATTAAGGTGGTTGACCTTTCAATAGGTTACCCCGGTGGTAAACCACTAGTAGAGAACATAGGGTTCACGCTCGAGCCAGGGTTACATGTATTAGTGGGAGCAAACGGAAGCGGTAAGTCTACCCTGCTTAAAACAATGGCAGGCATATTGAAGCCGTTGAAGGGGAAGGTTGAAATCAACGGGGTGAACATACACAGGGTGCCCAGGAGGGATGCAGCAAGGCTCGTGGGCTATGTCTGGCAGAACCCGTTTCACGGCTTTATCGAGGCATCCGTGGAACGCGAGATAGCATTCATATCCAAGACGACGGGGGCCAGGCAACACGGGGAGATAGTGTACAGGCTAGTGGATCCAGAGCTCATGGATCGAAGCCCCTTCAGTCTCAGCGGTGGCGAAGCCAGGAGGGTTGCCATTGCCAGTGTTCTCTCAATAGATCAACCGGTATGGTTTCTGGACGAGCCATTCTCGGATCTCGACTATAAAGGATACCGCGTCCTAGCGGATCTAGTGGAGTACGGGGTTAAGAAGGGGAAGATTATAGTTGTAACCACGCACATAGTGTCCCTGCTCGACTCATTGAAGCCCAAGGGCTTCCTGCTGATAGACAGGGGTAGGAGACGCCTGCTTATGGGTGAATGGAGCGAGCTCACCGACGAGGTTCTACTGGAGGCAGGCGTAATACCCAGGGGTGTTTCGTGTGGCTCTACACTTTGAGGCCTTGCTTGCTCAGGAAAGAGACACGTGGCTGAGTAGGAAAGCCATGGTTCCTGTGAAGATAACGATGCTAGTGGTCAATCTCTCAGTGATACTGTTCGACAACGTGTATGCGACACTATTCTTCATTCTAGTGTACACGGCTCTCTTCACCAGTGTGAAGGCAGGTAGGCTCTTGTTCTCAACCATCCTGCTGTATGCCCCACCGATATTCATCGTGGCTGCACTAGCGTATCTGACCGGTGGTTTAACGATGCATAGCGTAAACCTCTACTTATACGGGTACTCTCTAATACTCTCAGTACTACTATTGTTCTCTACAACGAGGCGCGGCGACATGTTGAGGTTGTTGTCAAGGGTTAAACTGGATCTAGCCTACTCGCTCACATACAACGTGTTCGAGGAGTTGAAGACCATGGTGGACTCCAAAATCGCCAGGGGATGGGACCCCGGCTTAAACCCCTTCAAATACTATGTTGTAATAGTTGATGCAATAAAGCTCACCATAGTGAGGCTTAGTGAAGTAGAGGACGCGCTAAGAGCCCGTGGTGTTGAATAATCTGCATGGATCAACAGGCTTCAGTAACCCATGTATGCAGGCCGAGCTAGTACACGGCGTCAACTAGCAAATGCAGGATAGGAGAGAAGGATAAGAAGGATAAAAACGTCTAGGCTACCTCTTGGATTCCTCGGTAATAAGCGGGACTAGCTTAGCCTTTGCAACATCGACAAGGCCCCTATCGGTTATACGTAGCTCTGGGATCACTGGGAGAGACACCAATGCTAGAGTCATGAAGAAGGACTCGAAGTCTAGGTGGAATCGTTTCTTCAATGCGTCAACCATGTTTAAGTACTCCCTGAATACTTCTTCAGGCTCTTTAACACTCATCAGCCCTGCCAGCCTCAGCTCAACCTCTGAGACTACTTCACCATCATTGACAACCACTATCCCGCCCTGGAGTTCCACAACCCTCTTCACAGCTGTAACCATATCCCTCCTATTCCATCCAGCCACAATCAAGTTATGCGTGTCGTGTGCTATAGTCTGTGCCACTGCACCCGCCTTGAAGTTCAACCCCTTGATCAATCCAGCACTATGTGAGCCTGAGCCCCTGTGCCTATCGATCACCGAGATAAACATTATATCCCTGCCTGGATCCGGCTTCACCTCACCGTCGGAGACCTGCATTTCAAGGATCCTCCACTTGGTTAAGGCTGAGCCCGGGGATACTTCTATCACGTTGACCAGGGCGCTTCCATCGGGTATCCCTGCCCTGGGTGTAAGCTGGAGGGCCTCTGGGTCGACGCCGATGTTAACGGTTTTCAGTGCTTTATCCGGGTACCGGGTTGGCTTGAACTGCCTGCTTGCCTCACCCTCGTAATAAACTATGTCGCCGTTGGCGATCACTGTAATGGGCTCCACGTGCTCTATTCTCCTCGTAATAACTATGTCGCCCAACCTCCCCGGCGTTATAGAGCCGATTTGATCCTCTAGGTGGAGCCTTATCGCGGGGTTTATTGTGGCATACTGTAGTGCTTTAACGGGGTCTACACCGTATTCCACGGCGAGGTTAATTATCCTATCCATGTGCCCCTTCGTGAACAAGTCGTATACGTTTACATCGTCGCTGACGAAGGCGCAGAGCTTGCAGTCACCGCTCCTCACAACAGGCAGTAGTGCTTTAAGGTCTCTCCAGGCACTTCCCTCCCTCACGAAGAGGAACATTCCACGCCTAAGCTTCTCCAGGGCCTCACCAGCACTGGTGGACTCATGGTCGCTCAGTATGCCTGCTGCAACATACGCGTCTAGTTCCTCCCCGCTTAGAAGGGGGGCATGGCCGTCGACCACCATGCGTCTATCCCAGGCTGCTTTCACCTTAAAGAGTACCTCTCTATCAGCCCTTATCACGCTCACGAAGTCCATTACCTCCCCTAGGCCGGCCACGCCCTCCAAGTGCATTGCCTCCTCAACACTCCTCGAGTCCAGGAGGCTTCCAAAGGTCTCCAGCATGTAGGATGGATCCGTTGCAGGGACGCAACTAGGCACCTCGTAGAGTATCTTCAGAGGCAGCTCCCTCGACGCCTCGATGAACATCTTTAATCCATGTATCCCTAGGACGTTGACGACCTCGTGTGGGTCGGCGACCACTGTGGTTGTTCCATGCTTCAACGCTATCTTGGAGAAGCCAACTGGATCCAGGAGCGTTGACTCTATGTGTATATGTAGGTCTATGAAGCCTGGTACAGCGTACCTGTCCTTGCCATCGATAACTATGGTCTTACTGGATATGTGTCTCGATAAATCACTTATCCTGCCAGCCCTCGCTATCCTCTTCCCCTTGAGCACTATGCTTGACTTTTCAATTATCTCGCCCGTGGTTGTGGAGACCAGGTTGACGTTCGCTATCACGATATCGGCTGGTACACGGCCCATCGCGGTGTCTATTAGTTCAGCTCTCTCGACAGGGTCGTACCCGATGAGGGAGGATGGCAAGCGATCACCGTCCACGCCTTTTAGGTCTTTTTCACTTGGTCAGGATTATTAAACTTTACGTGATAACATCTAACATGTAGGTGGGTTACTTGGCCGACATCTATGTGAGAGGCGGCTGGATAATAACAATGGACTCCTCCAGGAGGATAATACGTGATGGCGCGGTAGCCGTGGAGGACGGCGTGATAAGGGCTGTTGGGAAAAGGGATGTACTCGACAAGGACTACCTCCACTACTCGGACATCGTCATCAACGCTGAGAGAGACATAGTTATGCCGGGGTTAATCAACACACACGTGCACCTAGCCCAAGGCCTTCTGAGGGCGTGTGCGGACTACCTTCCATTGATCCCCTGGCTGAAGGAGAGGGTATGGCCACTCCAGGGAAACTATAAGCCTGAGGAGGCACTTGCATCAGCTAAACTAGTAGTGTTAGAGATGATTAAGACTGGAACCACGGGCTTCCTTGAGACAGGGCTTGTTGGGCGATACGGTATAGACAACATAGTGGAGTTCATTCATGGCTCAGGGATCAGGGCGGCAATAGCGAGACACGTTATGGATTTAAAAGGGTATGCGTTAGAAGACAACATACTGCACGAGGGCCTGGTTGAGCCAGGGGACACGAGCTTCAAGGATACCCTGAGACTCCACAGTAAGTATCATGGATGGGATGGCAGGATATGGATCTGGTTCGGGCCGAGAACCCCTGGAGCAGTGAGCGTGGAACTGTATAGGAGGATCTCGGAGAAAGCACGGGAGCTTAAGACTGGTGTAACAATGCATCTCGCCGAGGTGCGTGAAGACGTAGAGTACACGAGCAAGGTGTTCGGGAAGAAACCAGTCGAGTTCGCCCACTGGGTTGGATTAACGGGTCCCAACACCGTGCTAGTCCATGTTGTATGGGTCAGCGACGAGGAAATAAGGATCCTCGGGGAGACCGGTACAACTGTTAGTCACAACCCGTCAAGCAACATGAAGCTCGCCAGTGGAGCCGCAAGAATAGCGGAAATGCTCTCACACAGGGTTAACGTAGCACTTGGTACGGATGGAGGCCCAAGCAACAATACATACGACCTGGTAAGAGAGATGAAGCATGCGGCCCTCCTCCAGCCGTTGAGAACCCTTAGGGCCGACGCTATAAGAGCAGAGCAAGTCCTAGAAATGGCTACATTGAATGGTGCACGCGCACTGATGATAGATAACATGGTTGGAAGCATAGAGGTAGGCAAGAGAGCGGACATTATAGTGGTCGACTACTGGAGCCCTCATCTACATCCATTGAATAATCCAGTATCACACCTGGTCTACGCTGCCTCAGGTAGCGATGTGAAGCACAGTATCATAGATGGTAGACTAGTAATGTTTGAGAGAAGGATACTAACATTCAAAGAGGAAGACGTCATTGAGGAAGCCGAGAAAGCGGCTTGGAACCTGTATACTCGGGCCGGCATATGCAGGGAGCCGGATGTCTCATGGCCCTTGGTGTGAGTTCAATGTTATACAAACAACTCTCCACTGTACACGCGATCCGCGGTGTCTCCCCAGATCGTGAACTGTAACTATAACAATGTATTTTATAATGTAACAGTAGTCCAAAGCCGATGAATTTTTTATCATATCCCCTTATATATTTCTCATGTCTTAGAAACAAGATAGTGTAATAGTTCTTAATCACATTTTATGTCAAACATAAATGTGTTTAGCGGGAACTGTTTCTACAAAACATAAAGTTTAAATATAGCAATGTACTAGATAAAGTACACGTAGAAGGAGGGATTGGGGAATGCCGGAGAAACTAAAGTTCTTCGACCTAAAGGCTAAGAAGTACTTCGAGACAGACCAGTACGAGGTAGTAGTGAAGGAGACTAAGAGGGGCAAGATAAAGATAGCGTTCGCTACCAGCCCCTATTCCGGTAAGAAGTTCGCCAGGATCCTTGGTCCTGCGAAGTAAATCACTGCTACTCGTCTAGACCTATATCCACTTGTTTTTTCCCGTATCACGCTTTTCTCTCATTTGCTTCCACTAGATACGTGGAAACCCCAGTCTTCCGCCGTCCCCGGGACATGGTTTATAATTGGAGGCCTCGCTCTTCATGGCGGGTCATCATCAAAGAGTATGTGGCTTTACGGCCTCTGAACCGTTGGAATGAAAAGCAACCCTATGCTAGATTAGTGTTATGTACCCGTGCAGACTTCTTTTGCGGGCTTGGATCTAAGTGAGTCCTTTAATGAGATTATTTTCTCTAGTGATTCTATGAAGTAGTCGATTTCTTCGAGTGTATTGTATATGTAGTAGCTTGCCCTGACAGTACCCTTCAACCCGAGCCTGTAGTGTAATGGGTGGGCGCAGTGCATACCGGTTCTCACAGCTATTCCGAACAAGTCGAGCGCTGATCCCACGGTGTGGTGGTTTAAGCCCTTGATGTTAAATGCTATGACACCGGTCTTATCCGCGGGGTTCCGCGGCCCATAGTACTCTACATCCTCGAGCTCCCTCATCCTCTTCAACGTGTATTCGACAAGGGTCTTCTCATGCTCCCTTACATTACTCATACCGATCCTAGTTAAGTATTCCACTGCCACACCGAGCCCGATGCCCTCGGCAATGTTTGGTGTTCCAGCTTCGAATCTCCAGGGGAGGTCATGCCACACTATGTCGTCGAGTGTTACATCCTTGATGGTGTCGCCCCCGACCTTGAATGGGTGCATGGACTCCAAGAGGTCCTGTCTACCCCACAGTACACCTATCCCTGTGGGGCCGAGCATTTTATGCCCGCTGAAAGCCAGGAAGTCTACTTCGAGTTCTCTTACATCGGTTGGTATGTGTGGGACGCTCTGGGCGCCGTCCGCGACAACTATTGCTCCAACCCTATGTGCTAGCCGGGCTATTCTCCGCGCATCATTTATAGTGCCCAGCACGTTGCTGGCTATCGGGAATGCGACCACGCGGGTCTTCTCACTTATGAGTTCCTCGAACTGCTCATACCTTAGGTATCCGTCGTCAGTGATGTCAACGTACTTGACTCTTGCACCCTTGAGCTTGGCTATTATTCTCCATGGAAGCATGGAGCTATGGTGGTCCATTACCGTTAAAACTATTTCATCTCCCTCCCTAAGGTTCCATAGGCCCCAGCCGTATGCAACTATGTTTAGTGCTTCAGTCGTGTTACTACAGAAGACCACTTCTCTCCACGAGTAGGCATTTATGAATTTCGCCACCTTCTCATGCGCCTCCTCATACATTTGACTGGCTTCCTGGCTGAGAGTGTGGAAGCCCCGGTGAACATTGGCGTTGTGATACATGTAGTAGTTGCTGATAGCGTTGATCACTTGAAGAGGCTTCTGCGTTGTTGCCGCGTTGTCGAAGTATACTAGTCTCCTACCATTCACCTCCCTGGTCAGGATGGGGAAGTCCTTGCGAACCTCCTCGGGGTCCAGCAACCTTGACACCCATCCATAACTCAATGTCTTGTGCCTAATATAGATGCCGTCCCCTGTTCATGCTATGTGAACACGTTGAAACACGGCACATTATTGTTTTTAACCATGGTTGCCATCAGTGATCCAGGGTGCATGCCTTGAACCCGCCTCTCGTGGATCTCCACGAGGACTTAGCAGCCTATATACTGTCAGGCAGCCTGCTCAACCCCTTCCCATTGAAGCCCCTCGACGTTGACGAGCCCTACAGGCATGCAGACATACCGAAGTACATCGCCAGCAACACGCGGCTCATAGTGGGGGCGGTTTTCCCCATGATACCCTGGTACACGGGGCATGGAAGGATAACTTACAGGCACTACCCAAGCCTCGAGTTAGTTTTCGAAGGGATCAGCTTGTACAGGAATCTTGTCACAGCACACAGGGAGTTGAAGCTTGTTGAAGCAAAGGACGGTCTCACAGGCCTCTTCGAGGGCGACTGGAATCGAATGGGGCTGATAATCGGGCTCGAAGGAGCAGACCCGTTGAGGAACCCGGAGGAACTCGACCTACTGCACAGTGCAGGCCTCAGAGTACTTGGCTTGACCTGGAACTACAGTAACAAGTATGCGTCTTCATGCAGGGCACAGGTGGACAACGGTTTAACGAGGGAGGGAGTGGAACTGGTTGGTAGAGCCGTCGAGCTAGGGGTAGTTGTAGACCTAGCCCACGCCAGCGCCAAGACCATCAGGGATGTCTACGAGGTAACCGGGAAACCCGTGCTCGTCAGCCACGCTAACGTGAAAACCGTGCACGACGCACCCAGGAACCTGGATGATAAGTCACTGGAGACCATAGCTGAGAGCAAGGGAGTCGTAGGATTAGTCTTCATATCCCCGTTTGTCTCAAGCGGGAGGCCAGGGGTGGCAGAACTCGTCAGGCATGCAGTCTACATAAGGGATAACTACGGCGTGGACGTAATTGCAATTGGCTCAGACTACTTCGGCTCACTCGACACCCCACTGGTCGCCGGGCTCGAGTCCATTGACAAGATAGGAAACCTCTGGAGCTCACTAGTAGCCGAGGGCTTCACCCCCGAGGACATCGAGAAGATAGCATGGAGAAACGCTGTGAGAGTGCTCTCAGCATGGCTTAAGTGAAGAGGCGTTAACCACACCGTTTACAATTGGAAGCCTCACCCTTCAGGGCAGGAGCCCTCCGAGGGTAGTGAATTGTTCCCGGCGGGCTCCTCGACAGGTATGCGTGGTCAGCTAGTTTCCTCAGCTCCGTGAGGGCTAGTGGAGTGTTTCCTGTAGCTCCTTGAGCCGGGCCTTAACGAGCTCCACGGTGTTCCTTAACTGGGATACCTGGGCTTCTAGCTCCTGGATGCGTTTCCTCAACTCCTTGTTCTCCTCCTCTAACCCGTTGATCTTTGCCTTTAAGGATTCAACACTGGGTATCTCTACCTCAATGTACCCTCCCCTAGACTCGAGCTCGCTGAGGACTGATGACACGAGTTTGCTAATGGTGTCCCCGCCCCTAGTGTACCTCCTCACGGTTTTCTCAGGTATCCCGAGCTCCTGGCTTATTAAACCGTAGGAGTAGTTAGCTCTAAACATGGATAAGGCTGATGCCGCAGCGTAAAGCTCCTTGATGAACCCTGCCTTATCCTCCACGCTGCTCAATAACTGTAATGTCTCCGGTCTAAGTAGTGTGGCAGTATAGAGGACTATTCCCAGGAGCCTGGCATCCCCCCTGCTCCCTGGATGTACGGGTGCCTGTAGCCTGATCAAGAGGCTCATATCCACCACATGCTCATATCTATATTGCCATGCTTAAAAATGTTTCCCACAATATTCCCCGGGATTCAGGAAGCATGGATCCAAGAGATAAATACTCCTAATCATCTACTAGAGGACTAGTAACGGTGGCCCGGGTTGAAGCTGATACTAACTTTGCGCGTGACCCCAATTGGAACATGCACCACCAGCCTCAGTGACTACGTAGCCGAGGTGGAGAGGGTTTTCGAATCACTAGGGCTCAAGCATGTGTTAACGGCTTCAGCCACGATAATAGAGGTGAATAATGTAGAGGAGGTGTCTGAAATACTTAAAGCGGTGATCGACGTGCTCACGCATAAGGGCGTTAGAAGAATACTAATAGATCTATCCATAGATTACAGGGTTGACAAGGATCTCTCAATAGAGGGAAAAGTGGCATCCGTGCTCGAGAAGCTGGGCCCAGGGACAAGGGTGGCTGAAGCCAGTGGACTCCGACGGTAGGTTCTTCAGTAGCGGTATAGTTCATGGATGCATGGTGCTGGAAGCAGGCTTAAAGCCGGGTGTTCACATGCCGCACGTGTTCTTGAGGAACTCTGCTATATCCTTGTCGTCTCTCAACATGTAGTCAAGGTATGAGGCCATGTACTCGTAGAGCTCTCCGAACATTGCCACGAACTCGGAGGCCCTGCCCGCTGCAGTCAACTTGTCGAGTACTTCCTTGAACTCCCTGTGTCTTTTCATATGCTCCTTCATCTTCTTTTTATCGTAGCCGCATCTAGCCATGTATTCCTCCTCAATCTTGAAGTAGAGTAATATGTAGTCGTATGCCTCTTTGAATGCTTCAGTTATCTTGTCAGGCTTCCCCTCCACTATGTACTCGATAACACCGTTGAGTTTTTCGAACATTACTCTATGTGCGTCATCCATGGGCTTGAATCCCAGCCCATACTTCTCCATCCATGCCGTGAATGGAGAGAGAACCCTGTAGATGGAGAGTTCCTCGACATCGCCCAGGGATGTGAGAACACTGCGATCCCTGCAGGCGACAGGGTTACCCGATGATTTTGAAAAACACTCAGCGTTGAGGACAACCCTGCCCTTGGAAAGTATCCTCCGGCAGAAATCCCCTGTGCACCCCTCTACGAGGTAGTATTCGTTCGATGAAACATACTTCTCCAGGATGCCTGGGTCTATCCTCCTATCCCCGGTTCCAAACACTTCTACGGACTCTAACTCTAAGTAGCGTAGTAGCTTGTTTAACGGGATCTCCTCCATCACTCTTTCAATATCCTCATCCTCTCTAACCATGAAAATGTTGGATGCCATGTGATATCACTGTATAAGAAATGATCTTGAACGCCATTATTATACATTGAGGCTGAAAACGAGTATGTGAAACAAGCTACTCGCCGCCTAGCGGAGGACGCAGGGCGTGCTGTTGAAAAGCATTGAATCCATAGTGCCGAGTCGCAGAGATGATGGGGGCGGTGGGCCGGGGACCCGGCCTAGAGCCGGATCCACCTGGGGATGTAGCCCTAAATCTTCCCCGCCTCCTAGAGTAGGGGGCCGGCGGCCAGTGTATGGTTTAAAAAACTGGTGCCTAAGTGTAGACTCGATCCCCTTTGTAGGTTCTCCTTAGCTTCCAGGCCCTACGCGGCATGCTTCCCGGAAACTTAGACGCCTTTGATTAATTAAGCATTAAGGAGCCCCCGTCATATAGTATGTGGGTCGCATAGCATCCGTGTTGAAGGCTTGTACTATGGGGGAGATAGTCAGCTATGAGGGAGGTAACTGTTGGAGAATACCTGGATTTCGTTTCAAGGAACAGGAGAATCATTGTTGGAGGCCAAGAAGTTGATCTTAGCCCGATTGAGGTTAGAAGGCTTGAGCCCTCCGCGGATGAGCTAACCGATGTTTCCACAACCATATGGAGTTTCCCTAAGAGGGGTTCCTGGGCCACTCACAGAGGTGACTACAGGGGTAATTGGCCTCCCCAGATGGCTAGGGCACTCATATTAGGCTATACGGAGCCAGGCGAGATTGTTCTAGACCCCATGGCTGGCTCCGGGACCACATGCATAGAGGCAGTCCTCCTCGGGAGAAAATGCATAGCTGTCGACATAAACTATAACGCTGTCATGCTAACCCATCACAGACTCTACTATCTTGTCAACGCGCTGAGAAAACAGGGAGCCTTGCCCGGCTTAGATGCTGGGGGAGAAGGCACTGGTGTACAGGGATACAGGGTTTTCCACGGTGATGCTAGGAGGCTTGATGAGATAAGAGATAACACGGTGGACCTGGTTGCCACTCACCCACCGTATTTCAACATAATAGGGTATGGAGGCAATGTAGACGGGGATCTCTCCAATGCTAGAACGCTTGAAGAATACCTGGAGTGGCTCAGGGAGGTGGCTGGGGAAATATACAGGGTTCTTAAGCCAGGCAGGTACTGTGGGATCCTCATCGGCGACACAAGGGTGCACGGACACTATGTTCCGATAACACATTACGCCCTGGAAGTCTTCCTGGACGCGGGCTTCATACTGAAGGAGGAGGTCATAAAGATCCAGCACAAGATGAAGACAACTAGGGAAGTTTGGAACAGGCTGAGGAAGAGAAACTTCCTCTTGATCTACCATGAGAAGCTATTCGTATTCAGGAAGCCAGGCGTGGGGGAGGACACGGGAAAACTTAGGTACAGTATGAAGCTCCCTGTGGTTAAACTAATGGTTTAAGTGTTTTACGCTGATGGCTTACTCTCGCTCGCGTTATCCTTGCCGGTGTTCTCCTCGAGTTTTTTCAGCTCTGCCTCTATCTCCTTCTCTATCTCCTCAATGGGTTTTGGTGGAGGCGTTGTAGCCAGTGTGTACCCTATCCAACCCAGGATCCCGAAGACCCCGGCGACAGCCACCATTAATGTTATCTGTATGAGTAGGCTTGAGTAGGGTGTCAGGAACAGGATGTACGCGTAGACCACTACGACTACTACTGATAATGCGAGTAAGCCCCATCCAACCAATTGATCCCTGCCCATCCCGTGGCACACCTCTATACATCAATAGATGTGTGATCCAGGGCTAAGTATAAAAACACAGCGGGTTCGCTAGCCTAGCTCAGCCACTATCTCAGCCTTATCCTTAAGTATCCTGGCCTTTCCACCGGTCGGCTGGACAAGCTGTGTTCCACACACCTTGCAACGGGCTGGGAAAGATGCATGGCTGAAAACCACGTTTTCAGCACCGCAGACTTTGCATATAACCTTGTAAAACCTGCTTCTGGGAGCCGGTATCAGTATTCTCTTCTTCTTCACTACTTACCCACCTCAGCCAGCTCAGCCTTCTTGAGCCTTATGCCCTCCCTGTGGATCGTGTAGCCGCATTTCTGACACTTAAGCTTTAACACTGTTTTCTTCGTCACCTTCGCAAACCGTTTTTGCTCAGGCTTCCTCTTTGAACCATAGCCCTTCTTCTTCCTCGCGTACCTTCTCTCTCCCTCAGCTAAACTCCTCCTTTTCCCATGCTTGTATATTGTGACGCTGTGCTCAGTGTGCGTTCTACACCTGGGGCAATACGTCACAATAACCTTTGGTATCTTCAAGCCTGCAACACCCGTAAACACTCAACTACCCAGGTATGGGTTGAGCAATTTAAAAACATTGCTTCACCCCCCTGAAACCGGGGGCATCAAGACTACTTCATCCATGTCTCTTAAAGGGGTGTCCATTCCCTCCTCAGGCGTCCTAGAGTTGTGGAGGACTATTATCCCTGACTCACCATGTAAGAGTTCACCGATGAGCCTGGATAATGCGGTATGCCTCTCTCCAAGCATTTTCACGAGGTCTCGGAGCCTGCAGTTGTCGCCTACCTCAACGACTTCTTCCCTCAAACCGGTTTTACTCTCCAGCCACAGCATGTACTTAACTCTTACCCTCACTATTTTTCTCCCTCGCAAGGGCCTCCTCGTAGAACCTCTTCCACTCCTCCTCCGTTAACCCCCTGTACTTCTCTAGCAGTACATCTCTCACGCCGGGGTTCTTCATGAAGTAGTATACTGCGTAACTACATATCGGCTCAACAAGCCAATTGTTCTCCCTGGCCAGCTTCAACGCGTACTCCATGAGTCTCCCGGCTATCCCCCTACCCCTGAACTGTGGCGGTGTATACGTTGATATAAGCTTCATGACGCCGCCTTCAACACTGTACTTTATGTAAGCCTTGCTTCCATCGGGCAGCCTGGCATATATCACGGTTGACGTGTGCGAGACCTGGTATTCATCTGCACACATGTAGAATCACCTACCCTGCTTCTACTGATTCAAGGGTTTTATAGATGTTTAACCATAGTAGTCAAGGACCCTGGATGGTGAGCGGCCACGGAGAAGAGTGCATGTGTAGCGATCCTGCTGGTGCTCGCAGCCTCCCTGATGACGCCGGGTGTCGCGGTGGATGCAGGTGTCGTGGAGAAGACATTGGTCTACGAAGCATTAGTCGACATAGTTGCCACAGGGATGCCTGCTAGAGAGATATCGGGGTCCAGTGAGTATTCGTCTCTCTCGATATCAATAGCATACAGGATTGAGGAACACGTGAACATGACGCTTCTCGAGCTGCAACCGGTTTCATGCATTGTTGAGATAAAGGTTCTATCGGTCTCCGCGTCGCCGGCGTCCCTCACCAGTATACTGGGCAACGTGTCCTCACAGGGAAACCTTCGCCTGGAGGGAGAGGACTGCTTTAACCCACCCTTGATCCTTAGTTTCAGGAGTGGTGAGGCAACTCTTGAGAAACCATTGAGGAACGGTACGGTTATCGGTGTAGTGAGGCTTGACGTGGACGCGATCCACATGGTTGGCGGCAACCCCTTTCCCTCCATGGATCAAACCAACCACACTAGCTTCTGGAGCATCTACTATGAGCCTTTAACAACAGCCCTAGTGTACTACACTTACACGTACAGTGAGAAGAGCCCGTATGGTGGTTCATACTTCTACTCCGTAACCCTTTCTCTCATCAATTACCGGGATGCATTCGGCGACCTCGTAAGCAGGAGCGTCATGGAGTTGAGGTTCCTTAACTCCACTGTTAACCCCAGCATAATAGTAGTATACCCCTCGCTGGTTGCACTTAAGGGATCGCATGAGGGCTCCATGTATACTATATCCTTTAATGAAAGCACGCGGTGCTTCATACTAGTAGGCCCCTTCGACTCCTCGGTGAATTTCACCTCGAGCATCAGTATGTTGAAGTACACGTCTCTAAACGGGCTCACAGTGTACTATAGTGTGCAGAAGGAGCCATGCGACACCATATGGTTTAACATCACGGCACCCATCAGCAACGGGAAGGATGTGCCTGGAAGCGAGAAGGGGGTGCCGCCGAGTTACAGTCCACCCAGCATTGATGCAGTAGTCTTCACTATACTGGTGGTCTCAATAATTCTCTACACCATATACTCCGTGATCAGCTGGCTTGTTGGGAGGTACCATGGATTGATCCGGGGCGGGCAGACCTCAGGTTATACCTATATACCGCCAAGGGGTTCCTTCCCCCCTTACACTTCCCTTCCACCGGGCATATCCCCATGGATTTCATCTTCTCGCAACTGTAGGGCATGTACTTCTTACCGCTACCCCTTACACCAGATATGTGCTCTATTTGATACCTAGCTATCTTCTCATTGAAGTCCGGGGTTTTTCTAAAGTATTCTAGAATGGAGTCGACGTCGAGCCCTATGTTGGCTAGGAATGCAGCTAGGTTGAATCTCTCCTCATGGCTCGGGTTTCCCCCTGACTCTATGATCCCAATTATTCTCAGGATGCATGGAGGAAACTTCTCCGGGGCCACTTCTCCAGCCTTACCATACCCTTGTTCAACCCGGAGGGTTTTAAACCACCCTGCCTCCGAGAGTATTTTTCTCGCTTCCTCCAGGAAGAAGCCTAGGTCTATTCCAAGTGTACCTATGCCAACGGATGCATCAGACACGATGTAGCCGGTGATGGCTTCCTCGAGCACCCTTACCACGGTCCTCTTATCCATGTATACTTTTCCACCTTCCACCACATTGTTTTCGAGACTGTACGATGGATCCTGGGACAGCCTCCCGGAGACTATCCCAGCATACTCAGCCCATGGGAGAGAGTAGTTGAGCGGGGTGAAGAAGCCTTTAACCCGCTTCCTCCCCGTGGACTCCCCGAAGACGGGTAGGGTTGGCGGGTTCTCAAGATACTCCAGGTGAAGGCCTATCCTGCTCGACAGCGAGATCAATACAGAGTCCTCTTCCTCCATGAGGCTTTTCCCAGCGGTTTTAGCGTATGCCAGTGCCACCCTGTTAACCAGTCTCCTGTCGCCGATGGCCTTCGCCACGGCGAGTAAAAGCCTGTAGCAGGCAACGCTTTCAGCATCATCTATGAAGACACGTGGATCAATCCTCATCTCTGCATGAACTATGCTCCTGAAGACTATTGGGAAAACCTCGCGAAGCCTATCGCTCAGGGAGTCTATCACTATGGAGAAACCTGCCTCATCAGGTAGCCCAAGGTCACTGGGCCTCGCGACAAAAGGGTACTTTACAAGGTTCAGGTACCCCATTTCAAACACCTCAGTAGGGTCGGTTCAAATCACCGGTCATGCGATGACGTATTCATCACCTTGATCACGCCTTAACAGCGATCCCTGGGGGTAAGCCTCCTACACGACGAGTAAGCGGGCTCAGCGCTTTGGCCCCACATCACTTGTCAGGCGACCTCCATCAATGGAGGTCCCCATACATCATTCCCGCATGATATAGCTATGTGGAGGGTAGCTAATTAATCCTTTTCTCTATTTCGAAAACTATTCTCTCGTATCCTCTTACTCTTACACCTGCATCCACGGTGAACACGAGGATCCTGTTGTTGGCTGACAACATGTAGGGGACTCCTACATCGACCTCGGTGAATCTACCGGTAGGGGGGAGAATCCAGTAAACCCTGTAACCGTATTCAGCCACCTCCTCTTCATATCTATCCTCGAAGACGTTTACGCCTTCAACCAGCTCGCCCTTGAAAACTATTGTGAAGACTACATAGGGGTGATCCATGCTCCCTCTGAAGCCTACATCCACATCTAAAACCCTTGGGAAACAGGGTTTACCGTTAAGCCTCACATCCTCTAGATCCAGGTAGAACTGCATGTTTCTGGCAAGGGCCTCTTTCTCCTCGAGGAGTTCATCCCGCGTGAGGCTCGCATAGTAGTGGTCTGGGTCATAGTAGTCGAAGACCACTGTCTCATCTATCCAGCCTGATTCCCTCACATGGAAAAAGCCCATTCCGTAGAGGGGTATGGGTCCCTCTACTTCTTCCCCGCTATCTTCCTGTATGCCTCCACACCCTTATCCGTTAGCTTCAGGTAGTTGTATTTACCGGTTCGGTCGACAGCGATATATCCTTCTTCCTCAAGCCTCTTGATCCTCCTGCTGACGCTTGACTTGGGTGCCCCGGTTCTATTGGTTATTTCAGCCTGCGTTAAGCCTTCCCCGCCAGCCTCCCCAAGGATCCGTATAATGCTTCTTGAAACCGGGTCGTTGAGCACATCCGCGGGCTCCACGCCCCCTATGCTCTTAGGCCTTCTCAGTATCAGGTAGAGTATTATTGCGACAGCTGACACGGCTGCAATTACCAGGGCGACTATAAGCAAGTTGATGGGTTGGGCTGGGGCCGGGGGTACTCCAGGAGTGGTGATCGGTACCGTGAGCACTATGAAGTACACTGCTGGTGAAGACGCTTTGATGATCGTCATGTTATTGGCTACTTGGATACTGTAGTCAGCGGCCCTGGGGTAGGAGTCCACTGTGGCGTTGTATACTCCTAGCAGGTACATCTCCACTGAGGGACTTATACCGCTACCACTGTACTCAGTTAAGTCGAGTGTCGCAGTGTAGGAGCCCACTGAGACTTCCTCGGTTAAGTTGCTGACAGAGAAATACATGGTTACTGAGGATACGTTGACAGCTGTTATCGAGGCGTAGCCAGTGGTATCATTGTACTCGACTAGCAGGTAGCCTGTTGCCGGGTAACCCGTGTAGTTCAACAGCTCCAGGGATGCATCACTGAAAACCTTCACAGGTAGGTCTGGGATGCTGAATGCCTGCTGACTGGCATCCGGGGTCATTGAAACAGTTACTCTGAGTGTACCTACTCCTTCGGTGGGATCGTAGAAGACTATGTACTCAACGCTTGTGATTCCCGCTGGCAGCCCGTATGCAGGAGACGGGTAAGCGAGGGTAAATAACAGTACCAGGAGAACCAGGATAAACACTATGCTCCTCATGGTTAAAACCATCCTCCGCCACCTGTTTCTTTGGATTATATAAGCCGGGTTAATAATCGTAATCTACGCGAGTGGTGTGTAAGCGGGATGTGGGTGTACGATGAACTATACAGTTGCCCCCTGGTAGTGATCCTTGGCTCCTTCACGCATAGAGGTCACACTGGGTGGGTTACACTACCTCTACTCAACTATAGGGTGGCGTTGCTTAGGAAAAACGGGGAGTGGCGGGTGGTCTCAAACATCGACTGGGAGCGGGGATACGTGAGGAGCATGGAGGCATGTCGGAGTATAGCTGGGGAAGCAGTAGAAGGCTTCAATGTGGAGCTGGATCTCGCGGTTCACACCTCATTCTACGGGGGGATAGGCTCATACATCCTCGGTGAAACCGGGTTGCGACCCCTCTCCATCGACATAGTTAACACAAGGGTGTTCAAGTTCTACTTTAAGCCGAGGGAGGGGGATCCCCGTAAGCCGCCTGAAGGAAATATAGGGGACTGGCTCCTCCTGCAGGCAGCGCTAAGGGAAGGGTGGGTGAAGCCCGTGGCGGAGACGTGTAGAGCACTGGGATCTATCAGGGATGGAGTATGCGTGGTTGAGGCGGACATAGGTGATATAGCTATTGCAACAAGCATGATCCAACTGGACGGCTGGCTCAGGGTGACCCCGGACAACTCTCCTCTCAGACACGTCGTGGCCGTGGAGAGGATTAGCTAGCAATGCCTCCGATGCGAAGCTATAAGATGGGCCTTACGCATAGTAGTCGATGAAAGCGCTTACAGGTGGGCCTGCATGGCGGGGAAGGATGATAGGGATGGGAAAAAGAAGTTCATTCCAGGCGTCATACTTGACGATGCAGACGAGGATGTAGTGTATAGTCTAACCGGCGATAAGTGTAGTCGGTGCCCGTTGAAAGGCTTCTGCGGGTAATGCGTGTTGGAGCGCGTTGTCTCAAAGGGTGAAAGGGTAAGGTACAGGTGTATTAGAAGCGGTACGTGTTGTAGGAGCGGGCCTAATGTGGCTTTAACGGCTTTCGATATATGTAGGATCGCTAGGTTCCTGAACACTGAGTGGAGGGGCCTCAGAGGTAGATTCATATATGTTGTCATAGCGGATCAAATCCCGATACCGGTTCTACGGGGGATCAGTGATAGATGCGTGTTCCTTAAGACCGAGAACAGTGTACCGTCATGCAGTATTTACCCAGCGAGACCCATGAGATGCAGGCTATTCCCCTTCATACCTGTCTCCCCATCTATAAGGGATAAAATGTATGTGTCGAGAATATGCCCCGGCGTAGGCGTCGGCGAGGAGTCTGAGCCACCCTGGGGCGACCTAGAGAAGTTCAGCGATGAGTCGACAACTCATTACAAGCTCCTCTACGAGTACATCTTCAACAAGGGCTATGAGCCCCTCCAAGCACTGGAAGCAGTCATAGATGAAGTATGCTCTCGTACCGCGTGGTGATTTTCGAAGCATCGACATGACAGGGTCGCCGCCCCTAAACCATCCTCCGTGATTCCTTCAGCACGCCGATGGAAAAGCTTATAGGGATTGAAACATTATCTTAAAGCTTGAGGCGGCTTTAAGCATTCGCCTTGCAGCCGCCTCACATAGGGCTCACGGGGTCCAGCGGTTGCCTCAGAGATGCTGGACCCTGGTTCAGGTTGGAAATACAGGTACCCGGGGATCAGGGTCGTCATGTACGAGTTCACCGAGTGGAAAATCATAGGCTCAGACCGCGTCTCAGCCATAGGGCTCGGTACATACGGCATCAGGAATTATGAGAAAGCATTTGAAGCCTTTACATACGCCTTAACCCACGGGGTTAACCTTGTTGACACAGCTGAAATGTATGACACTGGGAGAGCCGAGGAATTCGTGGGCAGGGTTGTAAAGGCGGTTGGCAGAGACGGGGTCTTCATAACCACCAAGATGCTGCCCAACAGGCTTGAGGACAGGGAGAGCATTGTGAAGGCAGCTGAGGAGGCGTTGAGGAGACTGGGAGTGTCCTACGTGGATCTCTACCTGATCCATTGGCCTAATGAAAGACTCCCCATAAGTGTCCAGGTAAGGAACTTCGAGGTGCTCGCAGAGAGAGGGTTGACTCGATACATTGGTGTAAGCAACTTTGAGCCAGCTATGTTGAGGGAGGCGATAGAGTCAACGGGTAGGCACGAGATCGTTGTAAACCAAGTGCACTATAGTGTGATAAATAGACACTACGTGGAGAAGGAGCTTCTACCGTTCTGCATTGAAAGGAAAATCACCCTCCAGGCGTACACCCCGCTTGAAAGGGGGAGTGTAGTGATAAATAGCGCGGTGAAGAAAATGGCTGAGAAATACGGGAAGACCCCTGTCCAGGTAGCATTAAACTACCTGATAAGCCACTCCAATGTTGTTGCAATACCGAAGGCGGAGAACATGGTGCATGTAAAGGAGATACTGGGCTCCATAGGCTGGTGGATGAGGGTCGAGGACCTAGAGTACTTGAGAAAGTATGCGTAGCTTTAGCGTCAAGCAGCGGCTTTCCCCTAAGACACGTGACGAATACATGGTATAAAATCCGGTTTAAAGTAATGATCTAAAAGCGGTGAACAAGGGCTTGGAAAACGATGGCCTAGAGCTGACGCGGAAACTTGTTGAGAACCCGAGGATAAGTATAAGGAGGCTTGCAAACGAGCTAGGCGTCAGCTACATCGCCCTGAGGGACAGGCTTAGAAAACTATCACATAAGGGATTGATAAGCTTCACTCTCTCAGTATCCCCGCTTCTAGCCGGGTCGGTTGCAGCAGTCGTCAGGGTACATGGTCATAGAGTGGACGACATGCTCTCAAAGGCATCGAGGTGCAACAGGGTTATAGCGGGATTGAAGATGGGTGAGGGAGAAGCAGTACTCGTGATCTACGGGAGGGATAAAGGCGACATAGTATCCGTCATAGACGTGTTAAGGAACAATGTGGACGGCGACGTCGAGGTCGACATAGAGTATGGTAGATTGCCCCTGGATTTCAAGGTGCAGATAAGGAATCCGCACCCAGACTGCAACAATACCTACTGTAATAGCTGCCTTCCTCTGCTCAGAAACAGGAATGGAGGCAGAAACACGTAGGACGCGGTGTACACGTGGCTGGATGATACAGGTGTCCTCCTGCAGCGGGTTCAGAATTAAATATCCTGCTTCACAATGGGGATCACAGGTGCAGTAACCAGGTATTCAAGGGTGTCCAGCTTGAGGATAGTATTGATAGGTGCACCTGGAGCTGGAAAAGGCACTTATGCCCAGATCATTAGGGACAAGTACTGCATCCCCCATATATCTACGGGGGACATTCTCAGGGAGGAAATAGCTAAAGGCTCCGAGCTTGGGTTGAAGGTTAAGTCATACGTGGAGAGAGGGCTCCTGGTTCCAGACGAGATCGTGATAGAGGTTGTAAAGAGGAGGCTGGAGCAACCGGACGCAGCCAACGGCTTTGTGCTCGACGGCTTCCCGAGAACCCTC
Source organism: Desulfurococcus mucosus DSM 2162 (assembly GCF_000186365.1). Taxonomy (NCBI): domain Archaea; kingdom Thermoproteati; phylum Thermoproteota; class Thermoprotei; order Desulfurococcales; family Desulfurococcaceae; genus Desulfurococcus; species Desulfurococcus mucosus. The sequence goes on along the minus strand of NC_014961.1, from coordinate 909,994 downwards.
GAGCAAGCCAAGGCACTCGACAGGATGACGCGTGTCGACGCAGTAATACACTTAGTGATCTCCGAGGAAGTAGCTGTGAAAAGGCTGAGTGGTAGGAGGATATGCCCTGTATGCAACAGGGTTTACAACATATATTACGAGCCCAAGCCGCGTGAAGATGAGAAATGCGACTACGACGGTGCCCAGCTGGTTAGGAGGCCTGATGACGAGCCGGATGTTGTGAGGAACAGGTATAAAGTGTTCTACGAGACCTTCGCACCCATAATAGATTACTACAAGAAGACGGGGAGACTAATAGAGGTTGACTCCAATAGGTCGGTTAGAGAGGTGTATCCGGCGCTCGAGGAAACCCTTAGAAGGGATGGTATTCTCAAGTTGAAGCCGTGTAGGGAGGAGAGCAGGACAGGGTAGTAGTGATGCATGTGGATAAAAGAGACGAATATGTGAGAAGCCTCGTATTGAAGCTCTACAATGGAATAGACTACTATTTTCATGGAGACGAATTAAACAGCGAGGGTTGGAAGGTATTCAACGAGATAATATACCATGTTATGAGGAGCAAGCCATGGTACAGGAAAAGAATAAGGGATTTGAGAAGGAGGCCTAGGGCTGAGGACATATTTGCATTCACAAGCGAGGCATACGGTGTTCCACCGGATTCTAGCGGTGGGTACATGGATCGGGAAGAGACTGTTCACTGAGTGAAGGTTTTTAGGCTGGTTCAGCCGCTGGAAGCACTGGAGGCGTGGCGGTGAATGGGGCTCTGCCGGATACGTGTTCCCTCGCCTCGATGACGGTGGAGTGGCCATTAGATGCATGGGTATGTCCCTGGTTCCCCGTGGGGCGGGCCCCGTGGTGCCCGTTGATGCAGCCCCCGGTGAAGTACTGAGAATAGATAAGGTATCGGAGGGGAAGCCCGTGCCCAAGACGACTACAAGTACCCAGAGCGTTCTAAGCGACTGGGATTACGGGCAGCCACGGAGTGAACATGACAGTGGAAAAAGCCATTGAGTTATCTTCTAGCTTGCTGCATCCTTGGATCGCTTATTCCAAGCCAGTTGAGCAACCCTTGGAATGCATGGTACTTCGACACGGCCTTTGACCCTGGGGGACCCGGCCTCTTCATGTAGAAGGCGTTGACCTCGTAGATTGAGCCATACGCCTGTCTATCGAGAGCTATCCTCCCTATTCTACTTAAGTCGACCAGTAGGCCTGCTAGAGCCGGGCTGTCATTTATCCTCATAACCACGTAGAATTCGTCTTTGAACTCGCCGAAGCTATAGTATTCAACTATCATGGCAACGAACTTCTTGTCTCCGAGGGGCTCTAGGTAACCGGTTGGCCTAATATAGTTCGGTGCGTCATAACCCAGTATGTCTTCAACTATTGCACTCTTAGTCTTCTTCTTCATGATGTTTCTCTCCGGCAGGTTTAATGCGAGGAAGTCTGTGTTACCTCCTATGTTGAACTGTGCTATATCGATAACCTTCCTATTCCTCTCATACATGTGTTCAAGCAGGTCGGCTGTGAATGGTGTGGCACCGGTGGAGCCATCGTCACCGAACACAACGCATCTCCGTTCACTGCAGAGCTTGATGAAGCCTGGGTCATTGGCTATAGGGGATGGTATAGCGTTGACGAATGCAACAGGCCTGTACTTAGCGGAGTAGAGTGTTGCTGCATAGGCATAGGTCTGGCTAGCCGTTAGATCACCGTTTAGGGCTCTCCTCTCTATTTCACCAGCGTTTCCAACGGGCTCAACGGGCTCGGTGGTCATGATGTTTATCAATACATCTATGTTGAGGCTCCTCCACTCATCCACCAGCTCGTTGATTGCTGCCTCAATACCCTTGTCTTCTTCTCTCCCCCTGGCCTTAAACGGGAGCCCCTTCATGCTGTTCAGGTGGATGCCCCTGCTTACAACTATGTCCTTCAGCGAGCCCGGTATATGGTTACCTGGATAATCCCTCTTAGCCAGCTCGTATACTGTTTTCCCAACCTTAGATTCATCTACATCGTATGATGCGACTATCTCTATATCGTCGTATTTATAGGGGAGCCAATTCCTCAATGGGACCCCGTAGTCTGGTATTTCATTATTCTTCAGCTTCTCCAATCCTACCTCGAAGTGCAGTGCAACCAGGCCTTGACCTATTATAGCTACATGGATCACTCCAACCACCTCATATCTTGAGCTTGCTAACCACCTCCTCGAGGAAAAGAAGGGCTTTCCTAAACGCGTCTACCCCTCTCTCAGTCACGGAGTACACGGTTTCCTCACCCTCCTGCCTCCTAGCTAGGATTCCATCCCGGCTCATCCTGTATATGACGGTGTACACTGTTACAGCTGGAGGATCTATGCCGAATCTCTCTCTGAGCCTGACTTTTACATCATAGGCCTTCAGGGGTTTCCCCTCGTCCAGTAGTATTTTCACTATGTAGAGCCATAGGTTTTCCACGGTGAGCTTTTTTACGAGCCGGGTGTACGCTCTAGGCATGGACATGGCTTTTACCCTATATTCACGATCACAAATATAGAGGCCAAGGGGTTAAAAACTATACGGCCCCAGAGACCCCGCTCCCAGCGGGTCAAGAGGAAGGGTGGTTTCCTCAGGGAACCAGCCTTACACGATCCCTGACGAAGAGTATGGCCTCCCTCACGTTTTCCAATCCAAGCATCCTCATCAGTAGTCTTTCAACACCGAGCCCGAAGCCACCATGCGGTGGCATACCGTACTTGAATGCCTCGAGGTAGAAGTCGAAGCTAGCTGGGTTCAAGCCCTTCTCCCTCAGGGCTTCTACAAGCCTCTCATACCTGTGCTCCCTCTGCCCTCCGCTAGCTATCTCCAGTCCCCTGTAATCAAGGTCGAACTTCCTCGTGTAGACCCCATTCTCCTCTCTCATGTAGTAGAAGCCTGTTGAAGACCATGGGAAGCCTACTATGAAGTAGAGGTCGTGTCCTTTCTCAGCCATTATCTCCCCCAGCTTCTTCTCGGCTTGATCGCTTAGGTCTTCCGTGTCCGAGACCTCGATTCCCTCGCTTCTAAGTATGTCTACGGCTTCCTGGAACCTCAGCCTTTTGAAGGGGGTGGACGGTTTTCTAAGGTTGACGCCGAGCACTTCTAGCTCTTCAGCATTGTTCCTTGAAACATAGTCTATGATGTAAGCTACAAGGTTTTCAAGGGTGTTTAAGACGTCCTCCAAGCTGTTTATGAAGCCCTGCTCTACATCTATACCCCATGACTCGTTCAGGTGCCTGGTGGTATTGTACTTCTCGGCCCTGAAGTAGGGTGTAATCTCATAGACCCTTGTGAAGCCGGCCATTAACATCTGCTTGAATAACTGGGGGCTTTGACTCAAGTAGGCTTCGTTCTCGAAGTATTGAACCCTGAAGAGGGTTGCACCGCCCTCGGCACCCGCTGCAACTATCTTCGGTGTCTGCACCTCGGTAAACCCGTTGGACGACAGGTACTCTCTTGCCGCGGCTAGCATCGCGCTTCTCACCCTGAAGATGGCTTTCTCAACGGGGTTTCTGACGAGAAGCCAGCGGTACTTTATCCTTGTGTCGAGCAGTGCCGGCACCTTGCCCATGGTGTCAACGGGGAGGGGTTCAATGGGTTTTGCATAGACCTCTATCTTTCTGGCAACATATTCTATCCCCCTGACACTCTTCTGTTCTTGTGCCTCCTCGCCCTCGAAGCATAATGCTGTGCCTACGTCGAGCTCCTTTCCCACAGCATATAGTTCCGGCTCTCTTTCCTCCTTCAACACTACGACATAGGGTTTTACTCTGTCACTACTCACCTCAATGATGACTACTCTGCCGATAGCCTTCTTCCTAATGATCCACCCGCAGATCCTTTTCAAACCCATCCCGCAACACCGTGAAACTGCATCACCAACCACTATAGTGGCGACGCATTCTTAAAATCATTGCATCCACAAGCCTTGTCCCCACGGGAGGGCTTGGTGGGCATAGAGTTGTGCTTGAAAAGTTTATTACGGCTTAAACATGTTTAATCAGATCCGTCGGGTGGCTGAATACCCCTGAGCCCGTGACCAGGCAGCCCGGCTGCCAATATGCCTAGCAGGCTATTGAGTAAGCCGGGCAGAGCCCCCGAGGGCTCCAAAGGTATCTAGGGGGCGAGCCTGGTTAGGATACCGGGGGTAGGCTACAACCATGCCCCGCCCTGGGTTTCACCAGGGCGGGCTATTCTTTAAACACGTGTCGAAAACCACATGGCCCCTAATCCTCTGGAAGGGTTTCACCTGGGTGCTTCCCTAGTTTCTCCCTCTGTTCCCACGCTCCATCAGCTGGCTTAAGCTAGCGGTGTTTGTTTTAACCCATCGTTTAGTTAATAGATGCATGGTGAGCCCTGTGGGTGCTTCAGTGGTCTTAAGGCTAAGCCGGAGGTGTGTTAAACGCTTAGCAATACTCCTAGTCGTGGTAATCGCGGCGTCATGGTACTTGCTAACGGTTTCGCCGCCGAGGCTGATGCTTTCACAGTATAGTGTCGTGATTAAGGAGAGGTATGGAGAGGTCTATCTATGGGTGAATGCAAGTGGCTATATTACCCCGCCGAAGACCCTGCTGAGCGCTAATGACACGTTGAAGCTGAGTCTCCGTATAGGTGATCACACCATGCCTATTGGTGAGGTTCACGTTGTTGAGGGCGTTGACATGTATGACGTAGAGTATGTAGGCGGGGTGCGTCTACCCGTAGATGTAGAGAACCTCACCGCTATTACCAGTGTAAAGCTTGATGCAGGGTTGAAGGGATACGAGCCCTATCCACCCTCAGTATTAACGAGCCCTGAGCAAGGGCACTGGCTCCTCGTATTCTACTCGCCGTACCTGCTTAATGTAACGGTTAACCTATACGTGCTCCCAGTGGATCCCGCCATAGAGATACATAATGAAGGGTGGGGCTTCTACAAGTGCACCATAGAGGTTCACGGAGTAGACGGCCTAGCCAGCAGGATCGAGAAGCAGCTACCTCCCGGCTCCACTGTAAACCTGAGCATAAGCGGGATTGGGATACCTGTGTTCACTCTGCAGGAGGTTTCATTAGGCCCCTTTGTCTTCACGCTCACCGATGGGCGTCTAGCACTGGATCTCGGTAGATACATAGCATGGGTGATCGCGGTGGAGGCATCGGTTCTATCAGTGCTAATGCTTGTAGTATGCAGGAAAAGGCCGAGGAAAAGGAAGTAGCGGGGGGTGGATTTGAACCACCGACCTCGGGGTTATGAGCCCCGCGGGCTACCTGGCTGCCCTACCCCGCTATGGAGCCCCGCTGCATCTAATTAATGGTGTATGAGGGGTTATAAGGCTTTATCAATGAGTCGGAGACATGGGGGGAGCTTAATTGCGTGGAGCGATGGGTTCGCGTATTCCTCGGCGAAATAAAAAAATATAATCCCAGCCCCCCATACATTAAGCCAAGCCTGCCGCCGTAGCTCAGCCTGGTGGAGCGCTGCCCTGGTAAGGCAGAGGACCCGGGTTCGAATCCCGGCGGCGGCTCCTACTCCACCCTTATCCTCGGCGATGCTTCTATGTTTTCAACGCAAGTATTCCCGAATACCCATCCTCCAGCAATGCCTCCTCCAGGGCTTTGAAGGCCTCAATAGGGGAGCCATAGCGTCTATCCGGGTTGAGGCTCAGCGTCCTTGCTAAATACTCTGAGGTCTTCGCCCCAATCTTATTCTTCAACAGCTCAATAATCCTGCTGAACTCTTCTTCAACCAGTTTGTCGAGGCTGCGGAGGGCTTCCCGGTGATCAATCTCTCCTTTCAGCAACTGTTCGAGGATCCCTCTTGCATTCTTCACATATTCTTCGAGGCCTGGTTCCCCGGGTAACTGTGCTTTCACCCCGTGGAGCGTCTGCAGGATAGCCAGGTTTAACTGTAGGTATGGTGTGACCGGCTTACCCAGCAACACCAGTAACGCTGTGGATGACGCCGTAAACATGCTGCTCATCCATGTGAGTCGCCCGGTCACCAGGGTTAAGGGGTCAATGGTCTCCAGCCCCCTGTATAGTCCCCTGTAAGGTGAGTCAAGCCTTTGCACATTGCTGCAGCCCGTCAGCAGGAACCTGTGCCCCGTGGGCTCGCTCTTGTCCTCCACGAGCCATATGTCGCTGGGTCTCAGCGTGTTCAACCCGTAGCCAAGTAAACCCATGACTGCCGCTAGCCCTGAGAACCTGTGGAGGATAAGCAGGGAATCATTCGCATCGAGCCCGCCGCTCTTCAACCTCTCATAGAGGCTTACACCACCCTCGTAGGCCTCGATGATGCATGGCGGAGTATCGAGGTATTTCTGCTCATCCATTCCACCGTATTCAGCTATGATGCCCCTACAGGGGGCCATGTATCTAGTGAAGAATGCAAGCCTCTTCAATGTCTCGGCGTCAACTTCCCCGAGTTGTGGCCTCCGAAGGGACTCCTGTGCTAGGAGCTGGAAGCCCAGGGCGTCTGCAGCGTTTAGTAGTAGCATTCCGCTGTTCGGCTGATCCCATCTAGGCACTGTAATCAGGTAACGCATACCTGCGGGGTCCAGTGCGTCAAGCCTGAATGAATATTCATCCCCTGGTAGCACACTAGATGCCTTGAAACCATGGATCACCCTGTTAACCCATGCATCTGGAAACACTATTCTCGTTCTCAGTGCGTCCTCTAGGATGGATTTAAGCTGTTGTGGGAGGGCATCCGGGTTCACCTCACCTACAACTATACTGCATAACGCTCCCGGGGCTGATGATGCCTCAAGAAGCAACCTATAGGCTTCATCACCCTTAACGAGGACCCCGGGCGACTCCCCTAGGAGTGCTAGAACCAGGTCGCCTGCGAGTATGAGCCTCAGGGACTTCCTCTTTCTATCATATCTTAGAATGGAGTAAACAACGCTCTTCCTTTCGGAGAGGACACGTCTACTTGTCTCAACCAGTAGCGAGAAGGCTTCCCCGCATCCAGCCTCTCTTTCAGGCTCTATAATGGTGACTTTCCTCACGAGCATTGCGAGGTTAAGGGGGTCGCTGAATATCTCGCTGGCCTCGTTCAAGTACTTATGCGTCCTCAAGTATCTTGTCAAAAATGACACCTTCCCCGCTACTTTATAGAGTAAAAGCGTCAACTAAATAAAACTAACTCTCAATAACGCTGTCATGGTGCTCGGGATGCATGTAGACAGCAGCATAGTGGATGCCTCCAGGAGGATTCTTGCTGGGCTAAAAACGCTTCTACGTGAACACTATGGGGACGCATACTACGGCAACGTTGTAGGGGAAGGGGTCTCAGGCGATGTGACGAGACGCATAGATTTACTCGCGGAGGAATACGTTGTAGAAGAGTTCAGTAGAGCAGGCTTCAACACCTGGGTGATAAGCGAGGAGAAAGGAGTCTATAAGCTGAGGGAGCGCGCAGAGTACATAGTGTTGCTAGACCCCTTGGATGGAAGCCTTAATTACGCATCACAAATACCTTTCTCAAGCGTATCGATAGCAGTGTATAAGGCCAGTGATCCGCCTCCTCTACTTCACGAGGCCATATACGGCGTTGTTGCAAGCATCTTCAGCGATATACAGGTGGAGTACGTCAACGGTAAAGTACTGTATAATGGGAGAGTGTTCGAGCAACGTGCCGGGAAAAACACGGGATTCAAGGTGGCCTCAATATACTTCGACAGCGTTGAGGAGCTTTCGATTCTCCGCGATATGTTCATGAATCATACGGGTGGCTTCAAGCTGCGGGTAATGGGGTCGGCTGCACTAGAGGCAACGCTAGCTGCTCTAGGGCTAATAGACTACTTCATCTCGTTAACCGGGCGCTTGAGAAACACCGATGTAGCACTAGCTGTGGCAACTGCGGAAAGACTAGGAGGAAGGGTACTTGTGGATCCCCCCTTGAGCAATCTACGTGTCGACGGCGTGAAAATACTCAGGAGGCTGGCCATAGGTTCAAGCAGGGATGCCTTCATGGAGGAGCTGAGAAACAGGTGGTTTAGTGGAGGCTAGGCAACCAGTAATGGCTTAAGACGGCCTGAGAGTACTCTAGCCCCCTTCCTAGTCACCAGTACGTCTTCCTCCATTCTAACACCATACGCCCCGTTGAAGTATACGCCGGGTTCAACAGTGAAAACCATGCCTGGCTCTATCACGGTGGAGTTTCCAATCCTCAAGTATGGTGGTTCATGGACGACTACTCCTATGCCGTGTCCAAGCCCATGTATGAATTTCTCACGTAACCCGTGTTTCTCAAGCACTTTAACAGCTGTCTCAGCCACGTCGCCGGCCTTGACGCCTGGATATATGTGGTCTATTGACTCCCAGAGCGCCTCTTCAACGGCCTCCAAGCTCTTCCTCTCCTCGGGGCTCGGCCTCCCCCACGTGATCATCCTTGTGAGGTCGCTGCACCGGCCCCCGTGTTTCACACCTACGTCAACCAGTATTAGATCCCTCTTGCCGAGCCTCCTGCGACCTGGGAGAGTGTGGGGGTAGCTGTTATTGGGTTTGAAAGCTATGATTGGTTCAAAAGCATACTTCCCGACTCCCTCCCTGCGAACCCTCTCCTCGAAGACGCCGGCTAGTTCAGCCTCGGTGACCCCATCTGCCACGTTATCCTGGACAACTCTTATACCCTTGATGGTTATCTCGACTGCTCTCCTCACGGCTGCTATCTCTTCCTCATCCTTTATCATTCTATGCCTCCATATATCCTCCGATACATCCACTATCCTCTCAGCGGGGAGGCTCTGTAAGACTGCTGTAAGACTGCCGGGGTGCGATTTATCCACGCCCACCCGGTTGCTTGAGCCAGCTATCTCCTTCACTATATCTGGGTAATCCTTCTCAGAGGCCTTTACATCACTCGGCTTCAAAGTCTTAGTGACGGCCTTAACCTCTATGCTACCGGGCAGTGAATCCCTGTACCTGTAGTATTCTAAAAGCGGCACGTAGAGGCTTATGCTTCCTCCCCGGGACACATGGAGCATCATGACGGCATCGGCTACTGCTTCAACGCCAGTATAGTACTCTATGTTCTCGGGTGACACTAGTATCAGGTCTTGGAGGCCTTTCTCCTCCATTAGGCTGAGCAGTTTCCCCAACCTGCTTCCCGTACTCATCGTGTGCACCGGTGGCTAACTATAATGTTGCAAGTATAAATAGGGCTCCGCTAAGGATCTACATGGATGCATGGTGAGCAATGATGTCCACGGAGGTAAAGTGCCCCAGGGACGGTAACACGATGATACTGGTTCTGGAGTCAGAGAAACTCAGCGATGGCACAGTGAAGGCTTATTTCAGCTACAGGTGCCCTATATGCGGCTTCAGGCTGGAAGCCGAGAGGATCGAGGTGACGCGGGGCGAAGGAGTGCTCAGCGTCAAGAGGACTGTGACTCCTCAGCCTCCCGGCTAGGCTCGGAGCTCGCGGTTCTCCTCCCACTGCTGAATACGTCTTCAACAATATTCTTCAAGAGTGAAAGCGCCTCCATTGATTCTGCCTTAGCAGTATACTCGTCTACGCCTGTCTTCTCGAAGACAATGATGTACCCCTTACCCTCCTCAATCAGCCTTAGGATAACCTTGTTCAGCTTACTAGCCGGGATTCTCAGAGCATACTTGCCATCAAGCTTAGGCAACTCCCCAACGCTCTCTCCAACTAGCACATACCTGAGGCTCTTCCTGCCTTTGGAAACCACCACCTGCTTCAACCTGCCGGTGACACGTATCCAGCGGTTGCCACGTAGCTCCACATAGACCTCCACAGGCATCACCCCGGTGCAGACTACTACTGGTGAACACTGCGACTACCTGGTAGTCCACCGCTAACTATATGCCCACCGCGATTTAAAACCATGAGAGCGTCATCCAAGGGGTCCCAGAGTTCCCTCAGCTCAGTAGCAGAGTGCCTCCACTTCTACAATCACTAATATGCTTTTTGAACCCTCTCTATTGGTGCTGGTGTTGAATTGTATGCCTCGGCGGTGAAGTATTGCTCCAAGCCGGAGCAATCCATGGCCTCACCGATAGAGTAATAATCCATGGGCCCTAGGCCTAGTGGAAGTACATGAATGCGAGGCTGGCATGAAGAGGTGGGAGCGGCATTCAGGAATAAATGGAAAAGGTAATTAGGAGCGGTAGCCATCTGGGGCTGTTACCATTTAAATGGCTGGTGAAAACGTTTATAAGCCTTGGTGCTGCATGTTTCCCCTGGATGATGATTAATGAGATAGGCTTGTGGAGTCTAGCCGGGGTGCCCTGGCTGTGAGGGGTGAGCCGGGGCGGGCCCCACGGGGTGATGGGAGCACTGCTCCAAGCCCCTTCGGGGCTGGTTACCTGTAGATGGGAGCCCCATGCCGTTGGGCTCGACCGCCGCCCATGACCCCATAGTGATAGCGCGTGATCTGTGGGCGAGGCGGAAGCCCCTAGATACGATCGAACATAAATAGATGAGGATGAATATCTAGGGGCAAACGGCATGGGATGACCGGGCAGAGACGTACTGAGTTGTGATGTAGGTGGAGCGACTGGGACCGATTCCTTGTCCTCCATTAGCTAGATATTTTAACTGGGCGTTCAATAACTCTTCAAGGGGTGTGAGCCTTGAGCAGTTACATGGATGCTGTGAGGGAGGTTGAAAAGATCCTGTGGCCTAGGCCAATGAAGCTCTTCACGGCTGGGCCCGTAGCCTGTTTCCCCGAGGTTCTCGAGGCGATGAGGATCCAGCAGTTGAGTCACAGAAGCAAGGAGTACCAGGAGCTTCATAGAGACACGGTGAAGAGGCTTGCTGACTTCCTTCTCGCCAGGAAGGCGACGGTACTCCTAATACCGTCTAGTGGGACAGGCTTCATGGAGGCGAGTATTAGAAACGCTGTCACCCCGAAGGGGAAAGTGCTGGTAACCGTGATAGGAGAGTTCGGCAACAGGTACAGGGAGGCGGTTGAACGGAATGGGAGGGTGCCGGTCGTACTGGAGAAGCCACTGGGGAAACCAGTCCTCCCAGAAGAGCTGGATGACGCGTTAAGGAAGAACAGGGATGTTGAAGCGGTCACCATAACGTACAATGAGACTAGTACAGGGGTCTTAAACCCGTTGAGGGAGCTGGCTAAGGTGGTTAAGGAGCACGGTAAGCTACTGTTCGTGGACGCTGTGTCAGCCATGGGTGCAGCCGACATAAGGGTAGATGACTGGGGAATAGACATTGTTTTCGCAAGCAGTCAGAAGGCTTTCGGCGTCCCACCAGGCCTAGCGATGGCTGCTGTGAGCGAAGAGGTGTTCGAGAAAGCCAAGAGTATCCCTGAGAGGGGCCTGTACTTCGACCTCCTAGAGATAAGGGAGTTCCTTGTAAAGCAGTGGTCGACGCCTACCACTCCACCGATCCCCCAGATAGCCGGGTTGAACGTGGCGTTGAGGATAGTTGAGAAAATGGGTGGAAGAGAGAGGTGGCTTGGAATGTATGCTGAAAGGGCTGAGAGGATCAGGAGGGGCGTCCAGGAGCTGGGGTTAAAGCTCTTCGCCGAGCCAGGCTATTACAGCCCCACTATAACCGTCGTGTATAACCCGCCCGGCGTGAAGGGTCCCGTAATATATGAGGAGCTGAGGAAGAGGGGGATAGAGATAGCAAAGGGGTATGGGAAAGTAAAGGATGAAACCTTCAGGATAGGGCACATGGGGTATATAACTAGTGAGGACATAGACGCGTTATTCAGGAACCTGAGGGAGGTACTGATATCACTGGGTTTCAAGCCCGCGGCATAAACATGAGTTAACGGGTTTTTATTCTCTTCAACCCGTTAATATTATACATGTAGGTGCATGCGGGATGAGTACTCCTACAGGGTACAGGGTGCTGGTTGCAAGCCACATACATGAGAAAGCACTGGAGACACTGAGGGCCAACGGGTTCGAGGTGGTTGTAAGGGAGGAGCCAGGCGAGGACGAGCTGGCTTCACTGATAAAGGGGTTCCATGCATTAATAGTACGTAGTAAGCCGCTGGTGTCTAGGAGAGTAATATACTCGGCTGACTCACTCAGGATCATAGCGAGGGCTGGCGTTGGACTGGACAACATAGATGTGGAGGCGGCTAGGGAGCGGGGGATAGAGGTAATCAATGCACCTGCTTCATCAACTATGAGTGTCGCTGAGCTAGCTGTCGGACTAATGATCTCGGTGGCGAGAAAGATAGCCTTCAGTGATAGGCGCATGAGGATGGGTGAATGGCCTAAAAAACACGCCGTGGGAGTTGAACTGCATGGAAAAACCCTGGGGATAGTGGGCGCTGGCAGAATAGGGTCAACCGTAGCAAGGATCTGCAGGTTCGGCTTCAACATGAACATCATTTACTACGACCCCTACAGGAACGAGCAGCTCGAAAAAGAGGTGGGGGCTAGATACGTGGACTTAGACACATTGCTAAGGGAATCCGATGTAGTCTCAATACATGTGCCGTTAACACCTCAGACACAGCACCTGATAAACGAGGAGAAGCTGAGACTCATGAAGAAGACGGCTATACTCATCAACACGTCTAGGGGGCAAGTAGTCGACACAAACGCGCTTGTCAAAGCACTCAAGGAGGGTTGGATCGCGGGCGCTGGGCTAGATGTGTTCGAGGAGGAGCCACTGCCAAAGGGTCATCCATTACTAGGGTTGGAGAACGTTGTGTTAACACCCCATATAGGTGCGAGCACGGTGGAGGCTCAGGAGCGGGCTGGGATAGAGGTAGCTGAGAAAATAGTGGAGTACTTTAAGAAGCATGGTGCACGCCTATGAGTAGTAGCACCGGTAAGGTGATAATAAAGCTGCCTAAAACCAGTATACCATACAAGTATGTGGAGCCCGTCCTAATAGAAGTCGACAAACTGGTAAACCATGAAGAGCTTGTTGATGCGAGACTCAGGGAGCTCATGGATAAAATCCGTAGTGAGAACGCGGTCGACATGCCCATAGTGGTGACACCTATACCTGGCACCGATAAATACTTGATAGTCGACGGACACCACAGGTGGGCAGCTGTTAAAGCACTTGGTTACAGGAAGATACCGTGCATAATCATAGACTACTTCAGTCAGGATGTGAAGCTGAAGACCTGGCTGCCTGGCATAATAGGCGATGTGAAACCGGTCCTCGAGGAAGCCGCCAGGAGAGGGCTTGGGGTGGCGGAGTGCAGGTACAGTGTTGACACCAGCGGAGACATCGATGCGAAACTATTGGAGGAGTCATCCTTCATAGTGCTCGGGAGAGACCTGTGTAGAGCTATAAGTGGAGGCGTTGAAGGGCAGAAGATAGTGTCGCAAGTACTGAACGAGCTCAACATGAAGGGGCTTTTCACACTGGTATACTACGGGGAGCTTTCAGAGGCACTGGAGGACCTTAAGTCCGGCTGGCTTCACTACCTCTTCATACGTAAATCCCTCACGAAAGAAGACGTGATGAGATATGTGAGGAACGGAGGGGTCTACGCGCCGAAGACCACTAGGCATATACTACCCTTCTACCCTGCGAAAACCTATACTCCACTAGATGCACTCCGCTAGGATGAAGCATCCCATATACCACCAGTTTGCTTTCTCCCCCTCTTTTATTACCCTCATCCACTAATGTAGTCTCACAAACCAGGCTTCCAGCCCTTTGAAAGCAGGGAGCCCGCGAGCCCTCTGGAGGAATAAGCTTTAAGGCTGGAGGGGCCTGCGACATGTTGACAGTGTGGCTGCGTGAAAAAGCCTTGTTCCCATGGTGGGGGCACCGTGACTAAGAGAGTTAAAGCTGTGGTTGGCCCCTTTACAACCATCGTAGGCGGTGCCGAGCTAGTTAAAGCAGAGGCATCTAGGGTTCTCTGCAACATGGGCTACAGCGTCGTGCTCGCCGGCCTCACCCATGTGGAACTACGGCACCTACCAGTCGACGTCTCAGCGACGGGTTGTATGGAGTTCAACTATTTACTGCCATGGTTTCCTCAAGCACTCGGCCTGTATCAGGTGCACCTGGCCAGCAAGGCTGTTGAGAAAGCGATACGGCTTCACAGGCCCTGCCTGGTCTTCATAGACAGCGAGGGTTCAAGAGTTATTGACGGTTTAAAGGAGAGAATGGGGTTCAAGCTGGTCAAGTATATTCACTTCCCGCACAGCCTCTATCTTGCAACACGTAACTGTAGTCGCACCGGGAGCAGGGTTCTCTCACTCTACTGTCGTGATGCATTATCCTACTCTAGGAAGTATTTCTCATCCATGTTTTGGAGAACGTATTGGGCGACGTACCTTAAGGTACTTGAATCAACATTACCGGAGAACCCTTTCCAGCACGCCGACCTCGTCATGGTTAACTCAGAGTACACGAGGGATCTCCTGAGGGAGCTCTACGGCGTGAAAGCACGGGTAGTGTACCCCCCTGTCCACATAGAGGATCTCCTCGAGTGCGGGAGGAAGGGCTTCAATGAGAGAGATAACAGTATAGTGATGGTTGGCAGGATAAGCAGCGAGAAAAGGCACGACGATGTTATCAAGGCGGTAGGCATGCTTGACGATAAACCCGTTGTCAGGGTCATCGGCGCATTAACCAGGGGGAACCTGGGCTACCTAGCATACCTGAGGAAGCTGGCTTCAAAACATAACGTAAGGCTCGAAGTATACTTCAACGCCCCTAGGAGAACACTCGCGGAGACCCTTTGCTCATCCAAAGCCCTCGTCCACGCCGCCATCGGGGAACACTTCGGGATCGCTGTGGTGGAGGCAATGGCTGCCGGAGCCCCAGTCATCGTTAACAGGGAGAGCGGCAGCTACAGGGACATCCTGGGAGGCGGCTACTACGGGCTTGGCTACTCCTCTATCGAGGAGCTCTCCGAGTCGATATATTTAATCCTCCACGACTCATCCCTGTGGACAAAGTACCATGAGCTCTCAAGGCACAGGAGCATCAGCTATGATTCCCGGGTGTTCGATGAATTGTTCTCCAAGGAAATACATGGTCTGGGAGGTGGATCCACGTATGTCGGCGAAGGATCGTGAAATACTGTTCATTGCGAATCCATTTGGCTCCGGAGGCGGGGGATCGTACAGGGCTCAGCGGGGACTACTATACTTTGCGAGAAAGGGGTTGAGAACATACTTCATAGTGCCCTGGGCTTCCATCCCGGATTTGATTGCTCTCGAATCATCTGTTAAAGGGGTATCAAATCTTATGAGGAACGGCGTCCACCCGCTTGCAGCCAGTTATCTTCCATCAATAGTGAATAGAAAATACCTATTGCTCACAGCCCTATCGCCACTGCTTCATAGAGTGTCAACGGGCATAAGGTTCTTCAGCGACAAGCATCTCAAGCCACTAATAGTAGTCAGCTACCATGAGGGTTTTGACGCGATAAGCTTAGCCCTGAGGTTTTCAACCATGTATGGTACGCCTGTAGGCGTGTTCCTTCAACTACCGCCTTTCTATGAGAGGAGGCGTTGGATACATATACTTCACTCCCACAAGCTATTCTACAAATACTTGTACAGGGAGCTCTATCCTTCCCTCTTTTCTCTCAGCAAGACCGCCCTAGAGCTCTGCATGAAGGAGAACAAGAGGTACATAGAGGAGGTGGTGAAGAGGAAGGGATGTATACTGGCTGTTTCCAAATCCATACCCATGGACATGGGCGGAGCCGGCTACGTAAGCTATCTTGATCCCGGTGTATCCCTGGATCCCGAGGATGAAGCCCTGATAAAGAGTATAAGGGACACGGTGAAGGAGAGGAAGGGTATAGTAGTATTTGGAGGGAGGCCGATCCCAAGCAAGGGCTTAATTGAAGGCATACTCGCGTTCAGTAAACTAGTTAGGGAGCTCAGTGACTTGAAGCTTGTGTTCACAGGATACATTGGACGGCAGAACAAGGCCAGGGTATTAGCCTTTGCGGAGAAGCTGGGTATCCGAGAGAAGGTATTATTCACAGGCTATATTAGCAGGAAGGAGCGGTTGAGGCTTGTTAGAAGGGCCATGCTAATGCTTTACCCGAGCCATGAGGATTCATACTCATACGCGGTGTTGGAGGCGACGTTGCTGGGTACTCCCGTGGCAGGATACGGTATCCCAGCCTTGCAAACATACTTCGGGGGCCTGGATAATGTGAGGCTAGCACCAGAAGGGGATTTAGAGGGGCTCGTACAGGATGCCATGGATCTAATCGAGGGTAGGGCATGGAGGGATGAGGCCGATTTGCATGTGAAGGAATGGGATGAAATACTCGAGGAGGAGCTCGGGTTCTGGCTGAAGTGCTCCGGGGAGTATGGCTAGAGAGCCGCCGGCGGGATTTGAACCCGCGTCCACCGGCTTTCTCGACGGGCCTACCTAATAGTGCTTACAAGGCCGGCGCTCCACCGGGCTGAGCTACGGCGGCGTACTATCCAACCATGATTACCTTCAGGGTTTAAAATTGTTTATGGGTATGGCTATATTCTCCTTGGCGGTGTTGAGTACACGTGTACCTCTTTACGGTCTTCAATGAATTTAACTGTGTATGCCTCGACGAATACTTCATCGGCGTCCATGATGGCCTTGTCGTCAACGTATACCATGACGCTCTTATACCTGCTGAAAGGATACCCGTACTCTGAGAACACTGAGGCGTCGAATCCCCTCTCACGGGTCTTCTTGATGTGGACTATCATGTTGCCCACATTACTTAACGTCTTTAACACAGGGTTAAATACTGTGTCAGCCAGGGGTTCAAAGCGCTCATCGATCGCTTGCGGCAGGGCGTCTTCATCCAGAAGCCACTAAATAACCCTTCTAGGATTTATATCTAATGCCTTGAGTGGAGGATGTGGAATGGTGCAGGGAGTGGTAGACGTCATCGTGGATAGGGTGTTACAGGGGGATCTGTACGTAGCCTTCAAGCCCCTTGATCTACAGCTGCATGGATACTATTCGAGGGAGAGCGTGGCTTTGAGCACGCCTAATAGAAGGGGGAGGAGGATGAGCCTAGGGTTGCTTGAGGTGGTGGCTGAGTCTCAGAGTGAAAGCGTTGACTGGAGGCTTAAGCTCAACGGTATAAGCGTCACCAAGGAGTTTAAGCCTCATTACACGGCTAGGCTCAGGGATAAACTGGTCTCGAAGTTCGTCTACGACGTCACCTCCCTCCTAAATACAGAGGACTCCATGGGGAAGGACTGGGTGAACCTGACGTTCAGGCATGAGGGAGGCTCACCCGTTAGGCTTAGGAAGGCGCAGCTCATAGCTGTATATGAGGACCCTGATGCCTCAACGAGCCTAAAGTATTGGACGGGGCTACTCAGCCTCAGCCCCGGGGACTCCCACTTCCTCACGAGTAGTGTAGTCGCTGGGGAACCGGAGATACGTGTCTCAGGATGCATGTTGCAGCATGCGGGCAAACTGGTTCTACTGGTTAACGATGCAAGGTACGAGTTCGAGGGTATGCATGGCGATGGCTTCGAGGAATACGTGGTGCAAGCATCGTCATCCAACGGCTACAGGATCGGGCTCGTCAATGAAGGCAACGGCTCCTTCATGGTGTCAAGCGTACTATTGTATTCCTCGTCCATGAGGAAACCGGTTCTCGTAATCGAGGGTGTTGAAGTAAAGCAGGCTGGAGACGGGCTAAGACTCAATGTCTCATTGAGGAATAAGGGTGAGGCCTCGCCGGATTTCACCGTCTACACGGTAATCCATAAGGGGAATATCGTGGCCACGGTTAAGGCTTTAGATGCGGTGCAACCGGGTGAAGCAGTTGTGAAGGAGCTCGTGGTGCCGGTGACGCCTAGTCCCGGTGAAACCCTTTCCATCAGGGTGGTGTGGGGCAAGCTCTCTAAGACATGGTTTACAACTGAAAACCTCACCCTTTAGGGCGGGGAGAAGGCCGGTGAGACACAGGTGAAGGCTCCCTAGATGTAGCGGAGGGTTAAACCCTTATTCGAAGCATACTCCTCTACGAGAACCCTGTGCTCCTGCCTCGTCCCCTTCTTCTCGACAACTATGATGGATGGTTTAACGGCACTCCTGTGAACCATCTTATCCAGTGTATCCATTGAAAGTGCTCCCAAGGCGTACTTGGCCATTATGTGCCCGTAGCACACGGGCTCCGATAACGCTAACTCAGTGTGCTTCCTCGGGTAGTGTCCTCCTCCAATACCTATTGCGGGATTACACTCGTCTCCACCGGGCTCCTTGAGCAGCCTGGCCACGGCTTCACCCACCACCCTATGGTTTACTTCATCCCTCCACTCGCCAAGCGTGCTCCCGATCTCCACGAAGACAAGGGGCTTCGAGATGCTTGTAGGCCCATGGTGCGTTGCCTCATAGCTGACCTCGTACTCGCTTCTCCCATAGCTGTCTCTAAGGGTTTTAAGTAGTCTGAGAAGCCTCCACGCGGTGAGCGGGGAGGCGACGCCGAGTTCCCCGGGTTTACCACCGTAGGCGGCTTCACCACCGAAGTTCCCTGTATGATGCACCGTGTAGCTTTTCACGCCTGCCTCACTACTATGCCTCGATAAAACAATGTACTCTGAGGCCGAGGGCAATCTATCCTCGAGGAAGTCGAAGTATATGACGTCTTCTTCGAAGCCGGCTAGTATGAAGCCGTCTCCTCTGAAGCACTCAACGGCTCCGGGGCACTTAGCGCTAGTTAACCCAAGTGACTCAGCAATGTAGAGCGCTATACCTCTCCCAGCTGGATCCCGTACACTGTAAGCGAGACTCTTCATGGAGGTTCATCATCCCGTCGTATTCAGCTAATTAGAGCCTCGAGGCAGCTTATAAGTATTCCACGATCCAGCCTACTGGATGAGCCATCATCACGGCTCGTGAATAATGGATTCTCGAACACGGTTTTAATACGCTGAAAACCCATCAGAAGACGTGAATCCAGCGGACCATGCTCCCACAGTATGCTGGATTAATACTCGTGCACCAGGGTGGGTTTAGGAGTGCAGGAGGATGCATGGGTTAGGAGGAAAAGAATGTTCTGGCGGAGGATGTGGGAGGATCTGGAGATAGGTTACCTAGACAAGGATCTGCTTCCACTGTTAATCCTGCTGAATACCGAGAGGAAAGTATACACTATGAGCAGCTGCAGCGGGAGGATCGTTGCCAGCGATTCTGAGACGCCATGGGAGAGAGGCGTGGATTCCACGGTGATCTTTAAGAAACATGTACCCGTGGAGCCGGGTGAACTACTCAGGTTGTACAGTATCCCGGTTAACAGGAAGATATGGCTCAATGTGACGGGACCCATTATCCATTTGTCGGCGAGAGACCTCCAGACGGCGGCGAGGATCCTCAGAATAGCTAGGTTGAGCGGTTACAAGCATAGCGGTATCATAAGTCTTAGTAGGAGCAAGGGGGTTATCCTGGAGTTGACTACCGGCGTCTACTTATCCATACCCTTAAGGACACGGGGAGGCGATGTTGTTGGATCTGAAAGCATAGATGGACTGGTTGAGCTGGCTAATGCAACACTCTATGAGGGTAAGAAGAGGCTTTCAAGACTCTATATGGAATTGAAGAGGAGTATACCGTGGAGCCCGGATGACGAGGTGATGGAGTACATTGTGAAGCACGGTATTAGGATACATGAAAGAGACCCCTTGGAGGTGTTTGGAGAGCTTTCAAGAGGCATGTGGTAGGATGCTTTTCATATCCACACTTCAAGGCACGGGTTTCAATGCTTATAAACTACATGCGTGCTCATTGATCACTGTGTAATCCCGGTGGTGCTGGATGGAAGTGATCGGAATAGAGGATTTTCAGAGGGTGGACTTAAGGGTTGGACTAGTGAAATCAGCTGAGAGGGTTCCGGGAAGCGAGAAGCTGATAAGGCTAATAGTCGACCTGGGTGAGCTAGGGGAGAGGCAGATAATTGCGGGGCTCGGTAAATGGTATCAGCCCGAGTTCTTCCAGGGTAAACATGTTATTGTGGTGGCAAACCTGAAGCCCAAGAAAATGATGGGGTTGGAGAGCCAGGGAATGCTTCTAGCCACCGATACTGATCCACCGGTCTTAGCTACTGTGGAGAAACCCGTCAAGCCTGGGGCAAGGCTCTTCTAGCCTCCAAGTACCTTCTATACCACACCATTTTAGAGAGGGCGTATACTGCTCTCTCTGGTGAAGGATACGCTGGGATATTATGCCTGTTGAGGTACTTTATTGCCTCATACGTGTCCTCACCGCCCACGAACCCGGCTACCGTGGTCTTATCTATGTGCTCGGCCTCGTAGAGTTCAACTATTGCCTTCGCTAGGTCACGTGGGTCGAGGACGGCTGTCCTGCAGTAGAGTATAACTATGTTGTCTACCTCGCTGGATTCAGCAGCTATCCTTAACGCCTTCACATAGTTATCTACGACTGCCTGCCCGGTTAAGTCAACCGGGTTCTTGGCACTGCCGAACCATGGCATTGTTGTTTTAAGCTTCTCTCTGAGTTCCTGGCTTGGCTCCAGGAGCTTTACATCGTTGAATTCCGCTGCATCGGTGGCTAGTACGCCGACGCCGCCTCCATTGGTTATTATAATGGTGTTTTCCCCCTTCGGCAACGGCTGTGCTGCAAAAGCCCTCGCTATGTCAAACATCTCCTCAACGGTGTAAGCCCTGATGATACCGCTTTGCTTGAAGGCCGCCTCATATAGGTTATCGCTTCCAGCTAGGCTGCCAGTGTGGCTTGCCGCGGCTGCCGCGCCACGCCTGCTCCTACCCGCCTTTATAACTACCACCGGCTTCTTCAATGTAACCTTCCTCATCTTCTCAACGAATTCTCCTCCCTTACCTGGCTTTATCCCCTCCAGGTATATCGTTATAACCCTTGTATTCGGGTCATCAGCCAAGTACTCTGAGAGCTCTGCTACATCGAGATCCGCCATGTTTCCAACGCTGAGTAGTGCTGAGAGACCTATTTCATTCATTATCGTCCATCCCATCAATGCTATGCCGAGTGCCCCGCTCTGCGAGATGAGAGCGATGTTGCCTTTCGCAACCTCCAGCGGCCCGAAGGTAGCGTTTATGCTTGACGGCGTGTAGACATAGCCGAATATATTGGGGCCCAGTATCCTCATCCCGTATTTTCTCGCTGTCTCAACAATCCTGTTCTCCAGTTCGACGTTGCCTACCTCGGAGAACCCAGACGTGATTATCACTGCTACCTTGACTCCTTTCCTACCGCATTCCTCCATAACCTTAGGTACTGCATCGGCTGGAACAGTCACTATGGCTACATCGACCTCGTCCGGTACATCCAGTATTGAGGGGTAAGCCTTATACCCCAGTATTTCATCCGCCTGTGGGTTGACAGGATATACTTTGCCTGGGAACCCGTATCCCTTAATGTTCCTAAGCACCACGTACCCTATCTTGCCGGGCGTGCGACTAGCCCCGATCACCGCTATGCTTCGAGGCGTGAACAGGGCTTTAACCATCGGTAATCACCGTGGGGAGTTACAGCTACTTATATATTTAAATTTAATCAGCCCCGAGTTCCCTGAGCACCTCCCAGAAGACCCCTTTCTTCACGATGTAGGAATCCCCTTCTATAGCTACATACATGAAGTGGTTTTTCAAGGCGCTGCCCGGGGAGATGAGATTACCCTCCACACAGGGCTCTACACAGGCCCCCGCCAGGATAAGCCTCGGCTTCAGTGATTCAACAGCCTCTCCAACAATATCGCTGCTTACACTACAGCACCTCACACCGGGGCCCGGCCTATAGGTTGCAAGAACATCAACCCTGCTTTCTCCAAGCGGGCTTGGTGAGACCCCTATACCGGTTAACACGTATCCCTTCAGGTTGACGAGTCTTCCTTCGAGTAGGCCGTTATGCCTCCTCAAGCTCTGTGAAACAGATGCGTCGTCAAGCCTTCCCAGGACACCGTATGTTGGGATCACGCATCTCTCCACCAGCCAATCAATGATCACAGGGGAGACTGTGTCACCCAGGAGGATCACTGCATCAACCCCTAGTGTTCGCGCAATTACGCAGAGGATCCTTGAGAGGGTTTTAGAGGCCTCCAAGTCGTAAACTGCTAGTAGTCTGAGCCTGCTGCTCAAGCCGTGTCACCAGGGGCGATGAATCCTTTTTCCTCGACGCCGCCCACCAGTATCTTGCAGAGACCCTGGCTGCATTGAAGGAGCCCCCTGATGAATGCTTTCCCACCCTCGTAGAGTAGCGGAGTGTACAGGGACTCGAAGCTCTCGACATACACTATATCGAACGGGGTGTTGGAGCCCCCGATGACCCTGTACCTCTCTATGCGGCTCTTAGAAGGATAATCCAATGCATCGACACCGCCGGAGAGCTCAGCCGTAATCTCGGTTACGCCAATAGTTCTGAAACCCTGTAGAACGGAGAGAGATCCATGTATGTTGCCGCTGTACGTGACCGAGTACTCTCTTCCATTGAAGACCCCGCGTCTCCAATTCCTATAGAGTAGCTCAACCTGTCTACGTGTCAAGCCGGTTCTCTCGGAGATCCTCTTGGACCATTCGAGTAGTCTGCTTCCGGTGAACGGCTTGAAGACATCTCTGTTTTCAGAGATTGCCTCAACCACGTCTAATCCTTTCCTCCATCCGTATACAACGAGATCTATGTCGCTGAAGAGAGGGTTGTGTATGCCTGGCAGGAGTGAACCCGTTACTCCAACATCGTCTAAGCCCCCGATTAGGCTCCCGAGGCAGGTGGACACCTCGATCACCTCCTGCTCCAAGCCATCTCTCGGAGACCTAATGATCTCCAGTAATCGGTCGACAGGGTTGTAGAACTCGGTTACCAGCCACATGGGGACGTAGGGTAGCTCTGCATCATAGTATGGGATGTATGTCTTCCAGGGAGTGTATTCATGGATCTCCCTCGCATCATACCATTTAACAAGCCTCTCCAGTGGAATGCCTCTTGAAGCCCATATTGATGATCCTTCTTGAAGAGGACAGTACTTGATGTACCCTATGAAGCCGTAGCCTAGATGCCTATTTCCAACTACGACGAAGAAGCAGTTGTTTGCAAGCCTCAGGTAATAGTGATCGAGTATTTTCAGGTTGTTCCCCACCATTAATGTATAGCCTCCTACTTTAATCAGGAGCCTCATCATCTAATATAGGTGTTAGCAGCAGTGAGGTGGAGGCAGTGAAGCTGGCTGTCGCATTAGACTATGATGGCGTACTGGTTGACAGCTACAGGGGGATCCCGGTTTTCTACATCATGGATCTCCCCGTTCTCACCGGGGCTGCATCAGATTACGCTAGGCAACTACTGTACCTTGAATACCTAGCCGAGGGAATAGGTCTTCTACGGGAGGAGTTGTGGCCAAGGTATATTCCAGGGTTTTCGCTAAGCCTCTACGATGAGTTGATAACAAGGTACTGGGAGAGGAGGATGGAGTATTCACATCCCCTCCCGGGAGTGAGGCACGCGTTAAAACTGCTGATGGAGAACGATGTAGACCTGTACCATGTGGGCCACAGGGACGACATCTATGGGTTGAAGGAGCACAGGGTTGAAGTAGACGGGTTTTCAGAGTACTTTAAAACACTATACATCGTTGAGGAGAACACGCGGTCCAGGCTTAGCGCGCTCCTTGAAATACTGGAGGATTACGATGCAGTAGTTTACGTGGACGATAAACCCGTGAACCTAGCAGTGATAGACCAGGGTCTCGGAGAGTACAGGAACAGGGTTACACTGGTTAGAAACACATTTAGATCCGAGTATGACGCCCCCTGGATGGATCCCGTTGGAAAATACAGGGCTGTAAATAATCTGCTTGAGCTCGTAAGACTCGTCAAAGAGCTGAGGGGAAAGCCGTGAGCCCGACGTCCCCTCGCTCTCAGCTCCCGCCCCGTGATCGCCGCCCCGCCGCTTCACGGATTCAGCCCCTCTCCACCCTAAAGGATGAGGGTTCCCTTTAGGGGCGAGCCCTGTAGGGCTGCCTGTGGATGGGAACCGTTGGGCTCAGCCGTCCGCGAGATGTGGGCGAGGTGGAGGCCCTTGGACACGTGTAAACATAAAGACGATGAGGATTATGAGGATGAATATTCAGGGACAAACGGTTGATTAGTCAGCTAGGGTGGGTTCCGGTACTTCCCTGAGTTGCTCGAGCACATATCTCCTTATGTCCTCTAGACTCGGGAGTTCCCTTACTGGTTCGCCGTTATCAAGGTACTTCAGGAGCAACGGTGTGTAGTCCTCCGGTATGTTGCCCGGGTTATCCATTAATGCAACTATGTCGTTTAATCCCGGCCTCTTCCTGTATACTTGTTTCGCACCCGGTAACTTACCTCTCTTGGTGAACGGTTTCCAGGCTCCATTCTCGTATACTTCAACAATGTCAGCACTTATGTCTACACTGGGGGGCATGGAGATGCTTGTCCCGACGCCGAAGGCGTCCACAAGGTCTCTGAGCCTCACTATCTCCTTCTCGTCGAGCCCGCCGCTTACAACTATCTTAACGTTCTTGAAGCCGTTAATGTCAAGGGTCCACCTCACCTCTTCAACAATATGTTTCATGTCACCGCGTCTACTGCTCGGCGTGTCAAGCCTGACGCCGTATAGTCTCCCGCCGAGGAGGCGTGCAGCCATTAATGCTTCTTCACGTTCGTCATAGAGTGTGTCCACCAGCATTATTCTCGGCACATTGGGTTCAACTACTTCGTCGAATGCTTTCCATGCTTCACGTTGATCGCCAAAGGTAAGGATCAGTGCGTGAGGCATGGTTCCCGATGGTTTTAGTCCAAGGTATTTTTCACTTAACACGCCTGAAACAGCGTCGACTCCACCTATGTATGCGGCTCGATCAACCATCGGGGCTATTGCAGGGTGCACCGCCCTGAGCCCGAAGAATAGGATGGTTTTATCCATGGCCAATCTCTTAACACGTGCAGCCTTGCTGGCTATACTGGAGTAGTGTCTCAGTATGCCGAGCACCGGGGTCTCGTAGAGTGCGAAGTCATCGTAGTACCCCTCTATGATGAGTAGGGGTTCCCCCGCCTTGAAGAGTGTTCCCTCAGGCATCGAGTATACTGTGACGGGTTTACCTTTAAGCAGGTATATGACCTCCTCGAGCCCTGCATACACGGCCCACTCATAGCCCTTGGGTAGCTTCATCACATGGAACTCCATCCTAACCTTTTTCCTGACGCCTTTAGCCTTGAGCACCTTGAATGTTCTCGTGAAGTATACGTCTGTGGCGAGTCCTCCAAGTATCTCTTCTTCACGGGCTATGTAGAATCCCAAGGCTACTCACCCATAACGGTTATAATTACCTCCCTGCTTGAACGGGGGCCATCCATCTCTATGAAAAACACGTTCTGCCATGTTCCCCTGGCGACTCTGCCGTTTACAACCGGGATCACTCTCTCAGCTCCAATAATGGCTGAGCCTATGTGGGCATGGGCGTTGTCATCTATCCTGTTATGCCTCCATCTTCCACTATCGGGCTCTGTTAGGTCTTTAAGCTTGTCTACTATATCGTTGATCAAGCCCTCTTCATTCTCGTTGAGAACTATGGCTGCCGTCGCGTGGGGAGCGTGGATCACGACGATCCCGTTGGCTACCCCTGATTTTTCAACGGCTTCTTCAACGATCCCCGTTATATCTATTAGCTGGAAACGCGTACTCGTCGAGAATCTGGCGACATGATGATATATTTTCACAGGCGACCCCCGGGAGTATACAATGTGCTACGAGGATTTAAAATACTAGATTTAAACAGCGTCTTCCTTAGCATGGTTTAAAGGTTTAATAGAGTCTCTAAATAAGTGTTCTACATGGTGGCACGCATGGAGGACGACTGGTGGTATAGGAGGAGGAGAAGGCCGTTCTGGGAGGAAGGCTTCTTCGACGAGATAGACAGGATGTTCGAGGACATGGAGAGGATGATGTGGGATTTAATGCGTAGATTAAGCAGGGGATTCACGCCTGAAGGATTCGAGGAGTTTGAGCGCGAGCTGGAGAGGAAGGGTGTGAAACCATATGTATACGGGTTCAGTATAACAATAGGGCCCGATGGTAAGCCGGTTATCAAGGAGTTCGGCAATGTCAGGAGGGTGCGGGGTAAACCCGTGATCTCTGAGGAAAGGGAGCCCTTGATCGATGTATTCGAGTCCGGGGACGAGGTAACAGTCATAGCTGAGATACCTGGCGTGGAAAAGGATAAGATCGATGTGAAAGTTTCAGACGACGGCAGGACAATTGTAATCAACGCCAGCGACACTAACAGGAAGTACTACAAGGAGATCGAGTTACCTGCCAAGGTGGATCCAGCATCAGCCAAGGCCTCCTACAAGAATGGAGTACTCGAGGTAAAGCTGAAGAAGACCGGTAGGGAGGATAAAGGCGTCAAGATAAAGGTCGAGTAATAGAGCCATTTTTAACGGTGCCCTCAATGCTTATAGGGGTTCTAAGCGATACGCATGATAATGTGTCAGCCACTAGAAGCATAGTTGAACGCATGGTGGAGCAGGGAGTAGAGTTAGCGATACATCTCGGTGACGTGGTAAGCCCCTTCACGCTGAGATTCATGAGGGATTCAGCGAGAGGGTTGAAGTTCATTATTTTGAAAGGCAACAACGATGGCGACGTACACTTGCTGAGTAGGATCTCAGCCAGCTACGGATGGGACTACTATAGTGAGCCAGTTTTCCTCGAGATAGGTGGCAGGAGAATGCTGGCTTTGCACGGCTATGGTGATATAGCTGCAACCAATAAAATGGTGGACGCGCTTGCAAGATCCCTGGATGTGGACATGGTGCTATATGGGCATACACATGTAGCCAGGGCTGAATTCCTCGAGGGCAAGCTTGTTTTCAACCCGGGTGAGGCATGCGGCTATATAACCGGTAGACGCAGCTATGGCATCGTGGATACCGATACCATGAAGGCTAAAATAGTGGAGGCCGACTGAATCCATGTAGAGGCGGGGGGCATGGATGCAGGGGAGAGATTAAAGAGTGCGAGCCGCCCTGAGAGCGGGGAGGGCAGGCAGTATCATCTACAGGTTAAACCCGGTGATGTCAGCCGATACATCCTCCTCCCGGGTGACCCGGAGAGGGTTCCATGGATCGCTAGCTTCTGGGAGAAGTCATGGCTTGTGGCGAGGCATAGGGAGTATGTTACTTACAGTGGATACTACAAGGGAGTATTTGTCTCGGCTACAAGCACCGGTATAGGTGCACCGGCCACGGCGATCGCGGTTGAGGAGCTTGCAAGGGTTGGAGGGGACACGTTTATAAGGGTTGGAACCACCGGTGCGCTTCGAAGCGATATACGTGTCGGGGACATAGTGATATCAACGGGTGCTGTGAGGCTGGAGGGCACCAGTAGACACTACGTTATGCCGGAATACCCTGCTGTAGCTAGCTACGATGTAGTGATGGCTCTAGTCGAGGCGGCTGATTCCCTGGGTGTCAGGTATCATGTTGGCTTAACAGCCAGCAGTGACAGCTTCTACGTGGGGCAGGAGAGACCGGGCTTCAGGGATTACCTGCCTCCATTCCAGAGAGGCCTCGTCTCATACCTGAGAAGCATCAATGTATTGAACTTCGAAATGGAGGCATCACTCATCTTTACGCTTGCAAACATATATGGGTTGAGGGCTGGCGCTGTCTGCGCCGCCATAGCCAACAGGGAGACAGAGGAATTCATAGTGAACGCTGGTGTAGGAGACGCTATCAGGGTTGCGAATGAAGCTGTGAAGATACTGAGCGAGTGGGATGAGGAAGCCAGAAGGGAGGGCAAGAAATACATAACGGCATCCGTCATTAAACGCACAGCCTCCCGGAGGAATTAGACTTGCCTAAAGCCAATACACCACTACATGTGAGCGTTGGGAACTTCAACATTGATGTAGCAGTATACGTGGATAAGATGCCAGGTTTAGATGAGAGCGTGAATGCAAGGGAGGTAGATATACGGCCAGGCGGTGCAGCCACGAATTATGCTGTTGCCGTATCACATTACGGCCATCGCTCATCACTCATAGCGTCAGTGTCAAGCAACCCATTGGCGAAGATGGGTCTTGAAACAGTGAGGGACATGGGTGTAGATGTCTCCCACGTCTCATACGTGGATGCACAGCCAGGCATGGTTGTATCAATAGTCTACCCGGATGGATCAAGATCCATGATCAGGAGTCTCGGCGCTAATGCCTACCTGACACCTGACAAGGTGAGTCAGGAGCTCCTTGATTCATCCAGCGTGGTGCACATGGCGACTCTCCACCCGGCGAAGGCACTGGAGATCTCGCGGAGAACCCGTGCAGCCATGAAAAGCTATGACCCAGGCGTCTACGTGCACACAGATGTAAGCGAGCTACGTGAGGTATTGAGGCACATAGACGTGCTCTTCCTGAATAGGCAGGAGTACGCTGTGCTCACCGGTAAGGTAGATGTACGGGAGCTCTTCAATCTAGGCGTAAACATAATAGTTGTTAAGCTCGGCGGTAAAGGAGCGGTGGCGTTGACCAGGGATGGCGGGGTCTACCATGCGTATACAGCACCGCAGGGGAAGCCTGTGGACACCACGGGGGCCGGCGATGCTTTCAACGCGTTCTTTAACGCTGCATACATAGACACAGGGAGCGTGAGAGAGGCACTTAGGTATGGTGCCTCCGCCGGGGCTTTAAAAACGCTTTGCAAGGGAAGCATGTTGTGCTGGGATAGAGGCCTCTTCAAGAGGCACCTGGAGGCAAGCATAGTTGAGGAGGGCGTCAACGCGTTAAGCCTGATTTCAAAGGGATAGTGTTGAAGCTTCCCGAGCTCATACGGGATTTACTCTCATCCTGGGATCGCAACGCATTCCATGTGGAGGCATGTGAGCCACATATGAGGATTGTTTTCACTGATCGAATGCTGATTGAAAAATACGGGGCGGTACAAGTGGTGGATGCATCATCACTGCTTCTCGTGCCACCGATGCTGACACCCGTGGAACCCATTAGTAGACTCCTGAAGTTCTACAGGTATCTAGCAGGCTTCACCCGGGTCGCCAAGTGCGTCACCCTACTAGTATTACTTGATGATTGCAGCCCTGAGGGAAGGGATATGCTTACAGCGTACACGGCTCTATCAGTCAACATGGAGCCCGGGGAAAACACACTGGAGCTAAGCGTGATCATAAGTGAGCTATTGAAGTGCAGTAAGGAGGTTAAAAGCCTCAGCAACAGGGATGTCAGCAGCGAGGAATACATTAGATACCAGGAGCTCCGAGAGAGGCTCAGCAAGCTGGTTTCACGAGGCATACAGTTGTCAGGCGGAGAGCGTCAACTCCTCAAGGCGATCAGAGTAGTAGAGGAGGCCCTTGCAGGAGGCATACAGCCGGCTCCGGAAGACATGGTTAAAGCAGTGCTGGGGGTCGAGATAGATGAGCACTTAAAGATTACAAGGCTATCCAGCACGGTTAAAGAGTGCGGTGGAAGCCGTGCCGAACTCTACGGCAGAGCAATCGAGGCGTTGAACGCAATGCACGGCCACGTATACCCGGTTCTCACACCCGAGTATGTTTTCCTCAGGGATTTACCAGGGGTGGAAGGTAGGGCAATAGTGGTGGATCCTGATGCCCGGCGAGGTTAAGATCTACAGGAACGAGGATGTAGACGAGATAGTTGCATGTATCCCCGAGGGCCATCGACACGTCAGGATCGTGTTGAAGCTGAGGGATCAAACCATAGTCCTCCAGGAGGCTACAGTGGCAG
Organism: Desulfurococcus mucosus DSM 2162; assembly: GCF_000186365.1. Taxonomy (NCBI): domain Archaea; kingdom Thermoproteati; phylum Thermoproteota; class Thermoprotei; order Desulfurococcales; family Desulfurococcaceae; genus Desulfurococcus; species Desulfurococcus mucosus. The sequence goes on along the minus strand of NC_014961.1, from coordinate 880,338 downwards.
CTATAGTGAGAGCATATGTAGCTGTGGCACTACACCCGACTCGACGATACATGAAACTGGTTAAACACATCATAGAGGGTGCCAAACCCGGCTTCGCGAAGGCGCAGCTGGTGGAAGTTGAGGAGGGAGACAGGTGTAGTGATCCCCTAACGCAGGCTACATGATTACCTCGTGTGCTGTCGTCTCCGCGTTTTCACGCGGTGATTAGGGTAGAATTTAACATCAACATGATATATCAGTTCGGAGCAGGATGTAATGCTTCTCACTATTCTCTTCCTCAACCGGTGGATCTCACGCATCGTCATATCCGGGTCCACAAGTATCTTGGCTGACACCACGTAGAATGAACCTATCTTCCTGGCATCCACATCCCCTACCTCTACATTACTGAAGTCCTCGATCAGGGAATCCTTTATCCTTGCCCGTAACTCGTAATCTATGTTCGACCCTGTAAGCGTTCTCACTATGTCCTTGAAAACCTCGAAGAGACTGTGTACTACGAACATCATTGACATGAATGTGAATAGGAGTTCCACGGAGTGACTGCCACTCCAGTATGTTAGAGCTATGCCTATGGATGCTAGGATGGATGCTATGAAGTCTATCAAGGCATGGGCTGCGTCGACTCTGAGGAGCTCTATTCTATACCTTAGATAGTTCCTCCGCTGTATAATGTACATTGCAACAGTTATGACGCCTCCTGCAAGGGTTGCCACCAGTGGGATCAAGCTCCTCGTGGATACTCCTTCAGCAGTAGAGGAGATGTAGTCGAGGAATATGTAGCCGTATAATCCAAGTATCACCAGGATAGCGGTGGTAACGGTAACGCCCTCTATCATTACTATCGACCACGGGAACCTCTTACTGAACCTGCTGGCCAGGTACACCACTAGCAGGAATACTGCTTCCAGAACAGTGTCCACTGTCCAGTGGAGTAGATCCGTGATGAGTATTATGCTTGGAGCTATTAATGCCACAGCCAGCTCTAGTACGAGGCCGGTGAAAGACAGCAGAGCTGACGCTATGAAGCCGCTGCGTGCACTCCGCAATCTAGCCTCTATGCTGGAGACCGGGGTGAAACCCAATGTGATCACCTTGACACCAAGGCTTTCTCCGGGCAGTACTCTCCCTCTATTGTCTTTCTTATTGCCTCATCCAATATTAATTGTTAGGAAGCATACATTAGCTCGAGGACTACGAGCATGGGGACCCGTATGGATAAAGTGCTCTTGATCGCCGGGTACGGGGGGCACGCTGGCTTCGCCTACACTGTGGGACACTATCTCGCTGAGAGAGGCATCGAACTAGACATACTTGTACCTAGGGGATACAGCTGGGTTAGAGAGAGAATGATGAGGCTGGGCAGAGTGATAGAGATGACACTGCCTAGGAAACCAGCTGAACCAATATACAGGGGGCTACCCAGGTGGATCCAGGCGTTGAAGGAGTCGATCAGGGTGTGCCGGAACAAGTATACCGTAGTGTTTGCATCAGGCTCAAACTTCTCTATTCCCCCATCTCTTACATGCATGCTGGCGGGATCCATGATTCTAACAATAGAGGATGTAGCAAGGTTCACAGAGAGATCCAGGGCGGTGAGCACCCTGTACAGGCTGGGTGCGAAGGTATTCCTCCATTGGGAGGAGCAGTTGAACCTCTACGGGAAAGGCATAGTCTCGGGACCCGTGTATGAGCCCCCTCTCTACGAGCCTAGAGACGAGGGCTACATACTTGTCTCAACCGGTACATTTGGGCATAGAACACTATTCGATACTATCAGCAGGCTTGGGTTGAAGAGGGTCGTTATGCAGACCGGGGACGTGGATCCAGAACCCTATAGGAGGGGACACCCTGAGTGGGTGGTTTTCCAGTACACGAGTGACATACATAGGTGGATAGCTGGTGCAAGCCTAGTGGTGACCCATTACCCCGGTACAACCGCGCTTACAGCGAGATTGGCTTACGGTAAACCCGTTGTAATGGTTTACTCACCGAGGCATACATTGGCGGCTCCACGGGGCGACTCCTCTAAGCTGGCCGAAAAACTCAACGCTGTATACCTCGAGGAAGTAGACCCGGCGAGGCTGGCTGAGGCAATAGAGGAGGCCAGGGGGATGAAGGCACCCAGATACAGCAACGGGGGAGAATACATAGCGGAATACATTCTAAGACTGGGGAGCAAGCACTAGTCTTCTTCCAGCCCTAAAGGACGAGGCCTTCAGTTGTAAGTGTGCAGCGACCAACATTATTAAGAAGGCCTGGGATAGCATTCGCGTCACAGGATACTCCAGGCATCTTTAGGGTTTCAGGAGGCTAGAGTGGAGAAAGCTGGAGAGCTCCGTGTGCTGGTATCCCATCTGACCTCCTCTCCGCCCTAAAAGGGTGGGGGCTCCCGTTTAGGGGGTTCACTGGTTCCCCTGCATCTCCCCGGGTTTACATCTGTAATAGTTCAAGGAGAGGTGGGTGTAGTGAAGGTGGTGGGCTATGGTACCGTGATGTTGCAGCATGCTGGGGCCTCCTCAAAGCCTGCCTAGGTGATGAGGGTATTGTTCCAAGTCACATGGAACCTGTTCCCGTGGACAGGGTTCAGTATCGCCGGGCTCAACCACGCTCATAACCCTATACCGGTAGCCTGCGAGGAATGAGTGAGGCGGAAGCCCTTGGAGGGCACTGCACTCTATCCTCTGGGGCGAAGGGCTCTCTGGATGCCATGGGTTCACGGCTCGCAATGCTTATCGAGGTCTATGTGAAAGGTATGGTAGCTTTCACGGTGTTTGCGTATTGATTCCACGGGCTTGCCAGAAGAGTTATATAGTTTAACCACGGTAAATTTACTGGTGGTGACCTTATTGCAGGGAGACGTTACAGCCGTCGTGCTTGCCGGGGGGCAGGGTGAGAGGTTCCGCCCCTACACGGAGATTATACCCAAGCCCATGATTCCCGTTGGAAACAATGAGAAACCGGTGCTCGAGCTGGTTGTGAAGTGGCTTAGGAGGCACGGGGTGAGCCGCATAGTGTTCCTCGTCAACTATAAGTGGAGATACATCTATAATTACTTCGGGGACGGCTCCAGGTTCGATGTGAGTATTACATACTCTATAGATGAGGAGGGAGGATACTCTAACACTGGTGGCGCCATACTGAAGGCGTACCGGGATGGATTGATCAAGGGTAGGGCACTCATATGGTACGGAGACATCCTCGCACCCCTAGATGTACCCGACCTTTTAAGGTATCATAGTGGGGCTGGGAGCGATCTAACGCTTGTGGTGACGAACAGGTATAGGGTCCCGGTTGGAGTTGTGAAGGTGGATAACGATTACAATGTGGTTGAGATGCGGGAGAAGCCCGAGCTGGATATAAATGCAACGATAGGTGTAGCCGTGGCGGAGCTCCGGGTTTTCTCAGAGGGCCTTGAGAGGGAGCTTGGAAGGGATTTCGACTTCATGGGGAACCTTGTGCCATGGTTGATCAACAATGGTTACAGGGTTAAAGCATATATTTATAGCGGGGAGTGGTTTGACGTGGGGAGCCTTGAGAGGTATAAAAAGCTGGATATGGAGTGGGTTACCAGGGTATTTGATCAAGAGCCGAATGCTCTATCTCCTGCGTCCCCGAGGCCCGGCACTATGTAGCCTTTTTCATCGATTTCAGGATCGATCGCTATTGTGTATAGTTTCAAGTCTATTCCAGCCTCCTCAGCATACTTCTTCAACCTACCTATGGCGTGCGGTGTCGTGATGACTGATGCAACATAGTACCTTTTGGCGATCCCCTTCTCCCTGAGCTTTTCCAGCACGCTCACGAGGGTTGACCCTGTGGCAACCATTACATCGCTTATGACCACTACATCCCTGCTAGTGATCCTCGGTGTTTTAACATATGATATTTCTATCTCAAAGGAGCCAGCCTTCATGCCTTTCTCCTCAACCCGTCGGGCAGCTACGACCCCTTGCTTAGCTGTGAAGAGCACTTTTATCAATCCCTCAGTCAAGGGCCACGCGGCCCTCAACACCGTGATGACCACTATGTTGTCGAGATCCTTTATCCTGCAGCCATCGACCCGGGCTCCAAGAGGGGTTTCGACAACCGTTTTCTCGCACTCGAAGTCCTCGATCAACTCTAAGCCAAGGATCCTTCCGAGCCTTACAAGCCCCTTGCGAAACTCTATCTGGCTAGTATTCTTGTCGCGTAGAGTTGTGAGAACGGCTTGCGCATACTTCCTGTTAACCACTTTGACCTCGAACATAATGCCCTTGGGTAATTAATTACAGGAGGTGTTTAAAACCCTGCATCATGGTTGGCGAGGGGTTCAGTGTACAGGGCTTGATCCGGGACGCTTCTCCCCAGCTTTGCCACTATTCTTCTAACGGTTTCCCCATCTATGTATGGCGACGGCTTGTATGCTGATACGGCTTCCCTGAGTATTGATACCGGTATTCCGGTTACGGCGGAGTAGTATTCAAGGAATCTGTACGGGTTCCTAGAGTACTCGCTGATCGATGCCATGTATGCATCCCTTACAAGTGCAATCACTTCATCGCTAAGAGTGTTGGAGGCTGCGAGGGTGCAGCAGTTTCCTACTTCGATCCCGGCCTTACCGGTTAGATCCCTGAGGCCTTTTTCCTCTAGGATACGGTAGAAGGGATGCCATATGACCACGTAGCCTTTCGCATTGGCCACGGCCTCAGGGTTCTTGAAGTACATTGTTTTAACACTGCCTTCAAGCCCCGCCTTCTCCACGTATTCGCTTCTCACATAGTCCATGGTGCTGAGCCTGCTGGAGTACACGAGTGTCGCTGAGGGTGATTCACCGCTCGGACCCAGGATCTTGAAGCCCCCGGTCATGCCTCCCGCTATCACCCTGTAGGATCTGTAGAGGGGGTACATGTATAGTTGCCCTACTAGCGGTGACAGAGCCAGCTCTATTCTTCCCTCGGCTAGTGAGCGTGTCGCTTCAAGCCCGTCCCTGTACACCCTGATCTCAACCCTGTATCCTTTCTCATTCATCCTGCTTGCGAAGTACCCGAGGAAAAGATACTCGCTTGAGTAAACTATGCCCAACCTGAGAACCCTGGAGCTCCTGGTGATCGGTGCCTCCACTAAGCCTTCTTTAACGTAAACTATCTTGCTCCTCCCGATGACACGCCTCTCTATCAACCCCTCCTTCTCCAGCTCGCTGAGTATCTCGCTAATCCTGCTCTTGGAGGCATTAAGGGCTCTGTGTAGATATGATTGCGGCACCTCCTTGCCCTGCATGCTTGATAGGAGCTCTAGTAGTGCTCTGCGTAGATCCCTTCCCATCCCCTGTCCCTTCTCCAGCAGGGTTTATAAGGTTTGCCCCAATATATTTCTAATCGAACATATGTTCGGTGATCACCGTGAAGAGGCTGTACACTATGGGTAGCTTGATCACAATACTCTCAAGCTACGTTGTACCATATGTCTTCCTGAGGAATTCACGTGGATTAGAGCTCTTCTTGTTCTGGACGCTGCTAACACTCGCATGGATTACTGCATCAATAGTGTATCTGAGGAGGGTTCAGCAGTGAACATGTTCGTCGCACTCCTACTGCTATACATACTGGTGGGTACGATCATAGCCTACTTCTCCAGGAAGATGGGGATCAAGGATGCAAGGGACTACATTATAGCTGGCGGTAGAGTCGGGAGCCTGGTTAGCTTCGGCACCTATGCCGCTACAACATATAGTGCTTTCATGATGCTTGGACTAGTTGGGCTAGCGTACTCCACGGGTGTAGGGGCGCTGGGATTCGAGCTACTCTACTTACTGGTGACAGTGATAATTCTCTCAACAATAGGCTTCAAGATATGGAGGCTTTCCAGGGAGAAGGGGTGGATAACTCCTTCACAAATGCTAGGAGACATATACTCCTCGAGGCTTCTAGGCATACTTGTAGCCGGCCTCTACTTGTTCACGATGATACCATATGTGGCTGCACAGATACAGGGCTTAACCATTGTATTCACGTACGCAGGGCTCGACCCAGTCGCGGGGACCCTGGTAAGCGCCGCCGTCGCATATCTATGGATATTGTTCGCCGGAATGTGGAGTATTGCGACAACCGACCTCTACCAGGCTATCCTAATGTTGACCGGCGGCCTCCTCTACATAACACAGCTAATGCTGCCAGCCCCGTGGCTCCCTGGAGCCTCGCCATCCCAGGCCATTGCCCTAGTCGGTGAGAAAGGTTACCTTGGACTCACCGATTTCTGGACCCCCCATGTCTTCCTGGCTTACACCGTGCCATGGATATTCTTCGCACTGACAAACCCGCAGGTAGTCATGAGGCTGTATATCCAGCGCGATGAGGCAGCATACAGGAGGAGCGTGGCATTATTCTCGTTCTACGGGTTGCTGTACACGTTGATAGCTGTTACAGCTGGACTGCTAGCCAGGGGCTTTGCCGAGGCCGGGTTCATCCCAGCTAACCTCAAACGTGACGAGGTAACCATATACCTGATTAGGTTGTTCAACCCCTTCGTAGGCTCCTTGATAGCTGTATCGATAGTTGCAGCAGCCGTATCAACAGTCAACAGTATAGTTCACGCCGTTGCAAGCAGCATTTACAGGGAGGTTATTGGTTCGCCTAGAAGGCAACTGGCACTGCTCAACGCTGTGAGCCTGGTGATCATAGCGTTATCCTCCTTCCTCGCCTATGCCAGGGTCGCCTACATAGTTGATCTCAGCGTGATGACATCAGTATACCTATTACCCTTAGCACCGATCACAGCCATAGGCCTGTATCTAGCCAGGCATGTAGGCTCCCACGCTAGGACGGCTGCCTTGCTATCCCTTGCAACCGGGGAGACCGTAGCGGTGGCCAGCACCCTTCTAAACAGGGGTTCCAGGGCTTTCACCTCGGTCTACGCTGGTGTCCCGGCATCCCTATGGGTGCTCACCGTGTCAACACTAGTGCTTCTGGCAGGGTTCATGCTAGACATATATGTCTCGAGGCGGGAATCGAGGTAGGCGAAGGCTTAAAATACTTTGATTGGGCCTTTTTTAAATCAATGGTGAATAATGCTTGCCTGATTTACCCGGTTCACCCAGCTTACCCGACGGGTTTAAAACCCATGGTGTTTACCGTCATGCATGCCCTAACTGCGGTGGTCCGATAAGCGACTATAGGCTCATCTTTAAGGCGCCGTGTGAGAAGTGCCTGAGGGATGAGGAATTCAGAGGCATAGTGGAACTAGCGGGAAAGCGTGGGGGAATCGATCGCTTCCAACTCCTCCGGCTTTACGCTGAGTCAAGCCGTGAGGGGGCCTTGAGGGAGCTCGTTAAAAGAGAGGAGATGTTGAGGGATTTCGAGGCTTTCTTCGAGAAGGCCACAGGCTTCAAGATGTGGAGTGCGCAGAAGACATGGGCTAGACGCGTCTTAAAGGGCCTCTCATTCAGTATTATTGCTCCAACCGGGATGGGTAAAACAGTCTTCTCGCTTGTAACAGCACTATACATAACGCAGCGGGCTAGGAGGGAGGGGGATCCACGTGGTTGGAGATCCTACTTAGTCTTCCCTACGACACCGCTCCTTCTGCAAGCTGAGAGAAAGCTGAGGGCTTTCGCCGAGAACCTCGGTGTAAGCATATGTAGCAACGACAACTGGGATAACGGTGACTGCATCAGGATTCTATGCATACATGGACACCTCGGTAAAAGAGACCGGGAGACAGCCATGAACAGGCTTAAGGAAGGCAGCTTCGACATCCTCTTAACGACGAGTGCTTTCATACATAGAAACTACGAGTTGTTGAAGGGTAAGGGGTTCAGGCTCATCGTTATGGACGACGTTGACGCCGTCTTGAAGAGCGGTAGAGCTGTGAGAAGGCTACTGGGCATCATAGGGGTTGAAGAGGAGCACATAGAGAAGGCGTTGACCCTCGTCAAGGCTAGATCACGACTCGTTGCGGCCAGCGGGGAGGAAAGGGCTAGACTCGAGGAGGAGATCAGGGGTCTCGAGAACGAGGTTTCAAGCGTCAGGAGCAGGATAAACACGATGCTACTCGTTAATAGTGCAACAGGTAGGCCAAGGGGGATGTACCCTAAGCTCTTCAAGGTGTTCATGGGTTTCGAGGCTGGTTCGAAGCCTGAGGCCATCCGTAACATCGTGGACTCATATGTTGAACCACAGGGAGGTATTGAGGAGGAATTAGTCAAGCTGGTGCTCACTCTCAGGGATGGGGTACTGGTCTTCGTGCCCGTTGACAAGGGGGTGGAATACGCTGAGAGGATCGTTGAGTTGCTACGTGAGAAAGGGTTGAGAGCGGAGGCTTTCCACTCAAAGACATCTATAGAGCTCCTCGACGCGTTTGCGAAAGGAGACGTGAACGTGCTTGTTGGAGTTGCAACATACTACGGTGTCATGGTTAGGGGCATAGACCTCCCGGAGAGAGTTAAGTACGTGGTCTTCGCGGGTGTTCCCCGTCACAGGTTCAGCTCAATGCTTGAAGCCCTCTCACCAACAGACATACTCAGGGTGCTCGCTGTTCTAAGGGATATTGCCGAGGGGGAGAAGAGGGATCTTATTGAGAGGCTTCTCGGAAGGATTTCGAGCAGGCTTAGAAGAATGAGTCCCGGCGCGGTGTTAAGGCTGAGGGAGGAATTAGCCAGGAAGATAAGGGGTGAGAGCGTTGAAGAAACACCATTGCTCTCCACCCTGTTTGAGGCTTACAAGGTAATTGCAGAGGAGTTCTCCAAGGAGGAGACATGGCAAAGGATCTCGGGCCTGGGTGATGTAGGGATATTGAAGGAGAATGATAAATACTACATGCTGATACCGGATGTAGCAACATATATACAGGCTAGTGGTAGGGCTTCAAGGCTCTATCCTGGAGGGATAACAAAGGGGCTTTCAATAGTGGTAGTCGACGATAAGAGGCTCCTAAATGGCCTAGTGAGGAGGATGAGATGGATCTTCGAGGACTTCACCATGACTCCCCTGAGCCAGGTTAACCTGGAGGAGCTCATGAAGCAGATAGAGGAGGAGAGGAGAAGGGTTTCAGAGGTCATTAAGGGTGGTACAGCTGCAGGAACATGGGTGGAGCCGGTTAAGACAGCGCTGATGGTGGTTGAATCGCCTAATAAGGCGAGAACAATAGCAGGCTTCTTCGGTAAGCCAAGCGTGAGGATAGTGGGGAACATTCTCCAAGTCTATGAGGTGACGATTGGAAGCTATGTTTTATCGATAACCGCTAGCGCTGGCCATGTTTACGACCTGGTGACAGATAAATCCCTCCCGGAGGCCGAGGGGGCTGAAGCCCTCTACGGCGTGTTAAGGGTGGACGGGAGGTTCATACCGGTCTACACGGATATCAAGAAGTGTTCTAATGGACACCAGTTCACAGAGGAGCTTGGAGGAAACACGGTTGAATGCCCCAGGTGTAAGATGGATAATAAGCAGTCACATGTGATCAGGAAGCTCGACGTGATCAAGGCCCTTAGGGAGCTCGCTGAAGAGGTTGACGTAGTCTTCATAGGCACGGACCCCGACGCCGAGGGAGAGAAGATCGCCTGGGATCTAAGGGTGCTCCTGGAGCCGTATGCAAACGAGGTAAGGAGAATAGAGTTCCACGAGGTAACGAGGAAAGCCATACTCAACGCGCTGAGGGAGCCCAGGGACTTCGACATTAGACTTGTTGAATCCCAGATCGTCAGGAGAATAGATGACAGATGGTTGGGTTTCTCGCTCTCCGAGAAGGTTCAGAAGTACGCGTGGATGGATTACTGTTTAAGATACCTGTTCCATAAGAGGGGCTTGGTCGAGAAGTCGACTTGTTGCAGACCCAACGGGAACATGAGTGCTGGCAGGGTTCAGACACCGGTACTAGGGTACATTATAGAGGAGACAGATGCACGTAGCAGGCCTGAGAGATACGTCTACAGGATGAAGATATATATTGAGAGAATAGGGGACTTAGTGGAGGTCTCAATCCCCTATATTGATGCTAAGAATGCGGGCATAGTGGATACCGTTAAGAAGCGTCCACACCCAGTGGAGGTGGAGGTCGTCAGCGAGGAGGAAGTACAGTTGAATCCCCCGCCCCCCTTCACAACCGACTCGCTTCTTGAGGAGGCATCAAGAACCCTGGGATTACCCGCTACGAGAACCATGGAGATAGCTCAAGACCTCTTTGAAACAGGCCTTATAACTTACCATAGAACAGACAGTACGCGTGTAAGCGATACAGGTGTGAAGATAGCTAGACAGTACCTTGAAGACAAGTACGGGGAGAAAGCCCCCCATTACTTCAAGCCTAGAACATGGGGTGAGGGCGGAGCCCATGAAGCTATACGTCCAACCAGGCCGATAGACTCGGACAGACTGGTTGAACTAGTCAAGGAGGGCGTGCTCTCCCTCCCTCTGAGGTTGACGAGGGATCACGTGAGGCTCTACGACCTCGTGTTCAGGAGGTTTATCGCTAGCCAAATGGAGGCAGCGAAGCTCAGGAAGCTCGTGTTAAGGGTCTACATCGGGGATCGTAGCTATGAAACCGAGATATACACAGAGGCTGTTTGGAAAGGATACCTTGAGGTATACGAGAATGTGAGACTACTGGGGAGGGAGCTCGGGTTAAAACCCGGTGAACGGGTTGAAGCCGAGATACATGACGGGAACAGAGTTACGCCGCCAAGGTTGAGGTCGCATGACGTCATAAGGTGGATGAAAGAACAGGGCATAGGGCGGCCGAGCACCTATGCGAAAATCGTGCAGACATTGATCGATAGGGGATATGTAAGGGTGACGGGGAAGGTCAAGGCCCTGATACCTACTGAGAGAGGTAGGAGCGTGTTTAACTTCCTTGGGAAATACTACGGCAATGTCGTCAGCGTCGACACCACTAGGAGGCTGGAGGAGTTAATGGAGGACATCAGTAAAAACACCGTCGAATACCAGAGTGCACTGGAGGGAATATATAGGGAGGTTACGACGGCTGTGATAGGGAATCACCGTGTTAACGAGCTACTGGAGAAGATGTATAGGGAGAAGTGTTCCGAGGAGAAGTGACCTAGTTGAGCACGGAGGGATTCAAGCTAGTTGAACTAGGCAAGGGGGTTCCCGGTTCAAGGCTTGGGATAGCCCATATGCCAGTGGTCACCGACGCGTTCGGGATAAACCTTAACCATCTACGTAGGATAGTTTTCTACGCCAGCGAGAGAAATGTGAACACCCTGATCATACCGTACTCAGCCGCCTTCGGCCCGGTCATCGAAGCCTACTCGGACATTATGGAGGCTGAGGAACTCCGTAGAAGGTACGCTGTTGACAGTGAGCATCAATACCTTAAAACCCTCAGGTACCTGTCGGCTAACTACGGGTTGAACATTATTTCCCCGGCCCTCATCGAGCGCGCGGGGAGCAGGTACTATATTTCATCAGTGTTCGTGCCCTATGGGAACGGGGAGGAGCCGGTCTCGCAGAGAAAGATCCTGGTCTCCAGCGAAGAGAAGAAGATCGGCATTAGACCCGGACACGAGATCTCGGTGTTAAATGACTACTACTTAAAGTACGTGGTTCTAGTCTCCAATGAAATAGTGGTTCCCGAGCTGGGCAGGGTGGGTGTGGCTCAGGGCTGCAACATGGTGGTGTCAACGATCTCTCCCCTGAAGCCCGTTAGAAACTATGTGGATATTGTGAGGGCTCTTGCACAGATACTAGGGGTATGGGTTCTACATGTAGGCGGGATCTTCATAGTCAACGATGACAGATATGTTTTAAACTCCCTGGTGGTGAATCCTCAGGGAGAGCTCGTGGTGATGTACAGCGAGGCCACGCCCGGACTGGTGACGGTGCCATACAGGGATATACTTGCAGCGGAACACGTTGACCACGGGGTTGATGCAGCAGGGATCCTTGGTTTCCTACTGAGATATGTGAGAAAACGGAGGAAGGCAGGCAAGCTGTTTTAAGCCTTGAGACACATGGGTTTCACATGGGTGTTGCCGGCGTGAGCGAGGTTGAGAAAGTCGTACCGATAAGGGTTGCATCCCTCGGCGATCTCGTGAGGCTTGCTGTTTCAACAATGATACCCCAGCAGTTCAGTACCTATATAATAAGGTTTAGACACAGAGACAAGGTCTACCTGGGTATCCTCGGGGTTTTCCGCGACTACTACAAGTACTATGGTATCCCGGTCTTCTACTATTATTCGACTAGCCCTGAAAGCGTCGGGGACGCAAACTACATTATTGTGAGCACCGGTGAGGAAAAGATAGAGCTGTCTAAAAACCCGAAGCCAGGTGTAGCTATACCTATAGTGAGCATTGCGGAAAAACCAGTGTTCATCCCTGATGATATTTAGCGTGGACGCACTATGAGTCTCTTACCCATTACAACCCAGTACTCTACTTCCGAGCCAACGCTCAGCTTGTTTCTCACATCCTCCTCTACAGCGTCTTTTTCAACCTCGAATGTCTCATAGGTCTCCATATCCATTACCTGGTACATCGTCCCCATGTCAGCTATTATTTGACCCACGCGTTTCTCTATGACTGGCACCTCTACCTGCGTGTCCACCGGTGCTACAAGCGTCTTCTTGGCCTTGGAGAAGAGGCCTATCGCGATCACGTTGGCTTTAGCACTGCCATGCTTCCCTGTCTTTGCACGGGACATCTCGACTATTCTGCAGGGCTCGCCGTCGATCACTATGAAGCTACCTATCTTCAGGTTGCCCAGCGTATCGTACACCTTGCTCATCGCAAACCACCTCAGGTGTTTAATGGTGGTTTAGATTATTTAAACTTCAAGGATCCCTTGGCGGAGGCTACGCATGGTGGATGCATGGATGGGTTCGAACCATCTAGAAGCCTATTTAGCCGAGATGACAGGGTATATTGAGTAGGATGCGCCATCAGTGAACTCATGCCCGTTCTCAGGCTCGTATAGCTTATACGGCGATATCCATGCGTGGATCAGCCCTGTGAAGGGATTGGAGCCAATCATGTTGACTTGCTCCACATCTATGAGTATCCCCGACTCCTTTAACTGGCTTAGCAGTGTTGCAAGCGTCTCAAGAGTATCTGAGGCTACAAGTATCACTGCGTACACGCCGTCACCCCTATACACGTATCTCCTAAGCGTCAATGCGTTGACATGCCTGACCATATGGTGCCGGGTATCTCTAGCACCTAGACTCCCCTCTACTATTTTAACCAGGTCGTTGAGCCTCCAGTTACCTGTTATAGTGCATGGGTTGAAGACCCTGAACAGCTCTAGTGCTATTATTTCATCGGCTTCATCCAGAGGTGCAGGGCTCCCCACAAGTTCTCTTGAATCGATGAGCCTGAAGCGCGGCTTCACGGCTTCAGCCTCTTGGAGGGGTATCAATACCTGTGTAATCCTACCGTAGAACACTGCTCTGCATGTTCCTGCAACTATGGAGCCGGCGTCGACCCCGCTGTAGTCATCCCTCACATAGCTTATCGTCACAGGCCTGGCGGCGTAAGAGTAATATGATATCACGGTTGGCGGGCTTCCAATAAGACACCTGAGTCCCTGCGCCTTCTGCTTGGCCTCCGAGATCACCACGGATACCGGTGTATGCAGGCGGTCTATGAAGACATTCAGATACTTGAGCACAGCACCCCTCTTCATCAAGGTGTTTAAACGCCTTGAAAGCTGACTCCTACTGATGCCAAGCATCCTTGAGGCTTCTGCTAAGCTGACACCGTTATTCAACAGGGCTATGGTCTCCGCTAGGGTGTCATCTAATATCATTCCATGCTTCCCCATGAATTGCTTAGGCGATGGCTTCTTGGATAAGCTCGCCTAGTGAGGACGCATCCATGGCGTTTTCCACTTTAAGCGTAACTATGGTTTCATCCTCCGCTACATCGACCCGCCACCCTTTCTCCTCCAAGCTAGATGCTCTCTCATCGTCGAGCTGGTGTTTTATCACGAGTGTCAGCTTAATGATTCCCCCGCTTATCCTAGCCATGAACACGCTACTATTCTTCACCCCGTGTATGAGTCTAGCACGGGATATACCTCCCTTAAGGGTTCTCTCCTCAACGTCTTTCACCGAGACCCTGTAGCCGTTGCGGCTGAGGAGTTCAACTATTGCTTCCTCAACTACTTCGGAGGCTACCATTTCTCATCACCTACCCTTGCTCAGGGTATCCGTGCGGCCAAGGATCCTCATCTTCCAGGTCCCAGAGTATATCTATAAGTGGCATCTGGCTATAAAGCAGAGGTCTACGGGAGATAGGTGTCAGCACGCTCGTATAGAGCTCATTGCCTGATGCTCGCACCGGGGATTCACATCATCCATGCCTACTACCATAGGTATTTCCTCACGCAACATTTAAGCTTTCCAGCGGTGGCACTGGTGAAGGGTCATCTTTCTCCATGCAGCTTGGTTTACGGGTTGCCTCTATTTTGTATGGTTGCTGGATGGGTTTCAAGGGCTTGGGGCGCCCGTACTATGCGGTGATGGAAGCCCCTGGATATGAGTAAACATGAAGGAGATGAGGGTGAATATCCAGGGCGAAGGGAAACAGTGGTTGCTCAGCCAAATGCCTTCTAATCATCATTCATTGACGGGAGTACTCGTCATCGCCGTGTAGTATTACACGGTTAAACCCTTTAATTTCTCTTTCACTCTTTCAGCCACGAGTCCACCATCCACTTTTCCTCTGGCAGTCTTCATGACCTCGCTCATAATTATTTGGAAGGCTTTCTCCCTTCTCGCCTCTATCTTTTCCCTGTTCCTCGCGATTGCTTCATCTATAAGCTTGTCCAGCTCTTCAAGGGACACGGTGCTTAAGCCCAGCTCTCGTACAATGTCCTCGACCAGCTTTCCTGGATTCCTGGCGACTCCAGCCAGGATTTCTGGTATGGCCTCCTTGGCTACCGCACCCCTGGCCACCATGTCTAGGACGCCCTCTATTGAGTCGTCATCTATGTTTTCAACTGGTACTCCATCACGCCTCAGTGATGGTATCACATTGACTAGTGTTGACGCTATCACGGATGCGGGGATTCTTCCACTATACTTCTTCACAAGCTTCTCGTATAGATCCAGTCTTAAATCCCCTAGAATAGCCTTTGCGAGCTCCACGCTTAGACCATGCTCCCTAACAAATCTCTCGAGTTTCCTCTCGGGGGGCTCTGGCACTAGTTCCCCTGCCTTGCTCACTAGTTCCGGTGTGACATATATGGGTGGTATATCTGTCTCAGGATACATTCTCGCCGAGCCCGGTCTCGGACGCATGTACCTTGTTGTGCCGTCAGGGTTCGCTGCACGGGTCTCCTCGGGGACCCCTGTGAGCGCCATCCTAGCCCTTTCGACGACAGCTTTCAATGCTTCAACAGCCTTCTCCGAGGCGTCGGCTACTATGACTATGGCGTCCCTGTCAGGTGAAGCATGTGTTTTCCCATACAGTGCACGTACTTCCTCCTCGGTTATCCCGTAGTTAGGCAGCTCATCAGTGTGGAAGATGCCTCCAACACCTCCCCATACCCTTGCATAGTCCGCTAGCTCTGTCCCAAACCTTCTGCCAGGCTGGAGCTCCATGCCGAGGAGCCCCTTGAATCCCGGCAGTACTACAGCGTAGACGCCGCCTCCAGGCGTTGAGAGAACCCTCCTAATGATCTTCGACGCCGTATTCTTGAATACCTCTGTGACATCCACTATATTGAACACTATGTCCTCTGGCCTAACACCCCGCTTAACTAGTTCGTCCCGTAACCCCAGTAGCCTTAACTGTCTCAACGCTTCATTCTCCACGACCTTCGGGATGAGGTAGAGGTGTTGCACCCCTTTGACCTCTACTTTGGCCCCGCCCCTGATACTGATGTTTAAATCCTGTCTAATCGTGCCTAATCCGTGTTTTGCTCTACCAGTTAACCTGATTAATTGCCCTATCTTTAATGCCACCCGCATGGCCTGTTCAGGGTCATATATATCTGGGGCTGTTGCCACCTCTATCAGCGGTATACCTAGTCTATCAATCCTGTATCTCGTTGCATCCTCCGACTCACTTATCTTTCTCGCTGCATCCTCCTCGAGGCAGAGTGTCTGGATACCTATTTTCCCGTCTTCATCCAGTATGAAGCCGTTTACGGCTACCAGTGCTGTACGCTGGAAGCCACTGACGTTGCTTCCATCTATGACTATCTTCCTCATGACGTGGATTTCATCTATGATTCTCATGTTCATTGCACGTGCAACAGCAAGTGCTGTCAGCAATGCCTCCTCACTTATCTCGTGGGGAGGTTCTTCATCTGCTTCAACAAGGCAGCTGGACTCCTGTGGAGCCTCGTACTCGTATCTCTTACTCTTCCTCCACTCTAATAATGCGGCTGCGTCGACCTCCCCGGTTTCACTCTTCGCCGGCCTGAGGTAGCGTGTGAACTCGGGGACTCCTTGAGCATCGCTAAGGGTTGTGGGGCATTTACAGAATAGTTTCCTAGCGGTATCCAACTGGACGTGTATCTCTAAGCCTACTTTCAGCCCTATCTCCCTGTAGTTGATTTCAGCCATGGTTCCACCTCGGGTAGAGGTCGAGTGTGTGTCTCTCATTGAACTCGCCTGCGATGTTCGTGAGGAATACTTTTCTAACCTCCTCGGGGTCCCTTGAGATGCTGCCGAGGATCCAGGAGAGCTTCACATAGGCTGTCTCTGGAAGTATGTCTAGGCCTGGTATGACTCCAGCCTCCAGGAGCCTTCTACCAGTGCTGTACACGTGGAGGTTTACACGGCCGAAGAGGCATTGACTAGTCATCACGACGGGTATACCGTTGTCAACGGCTCTGGCTATAGTGGGTACAAGCTTGTTCGGCATGTGTCCTAAACCGCTTCCCTCTAGGACTATCCCGTGGAAACCCTTGTCTATCAGTGTCTCTAGTACTTCTCCCTGTAGGCCTGGGTAGACTTTAACCAGTGCCACTTTATCGTCGAATCTATCCCTTAACACGGCTTCTCTACCCTTGTCGCGGTGCTCAATGATCCTTCCAATGATCCTTATCTCACCTGTGTCAGGGTTGATCCTGGCTAGCGGCTTATCGTTAATCGACTGGAAGGCGTCCCTCCTGCTGGTGTGCATTTTCCTAGCTTTCACCCCTCTATGGGCCAGTGCATATGTGTCCGAGGTCTCACCGTGCATCACGATAACGGATTCGGCGAACGGGGCTTTTGATGCAGTTATGAAGGCGGCACGCAGGTTGAACGCGGAGTCACTGCTAGGCCTGTCACTACTTCTCTGGGACCCCACGAAAACCACGGGGACTGGTTTACCGGTTATCGAGAACGCTAGTGCCGACGCGGAGTAGGACATCATGTCTGTTCCATGGGCTATCACAACCCCGTCGACACCGCTGAGGATCTCCTTGTAGACTTCCCGTGAGATAAGGGTCCAGTGGGATGGCTCTATATCCTCGCTGAAGACGCTCATAACCTCCCTGGCGTTGAAGACGGCTATGTCTGCTAGTTCAGGCACCCATTCAAGTATTTCACCCGGTGTGAGAACCGGTGTCACACCCCCTGTCTCGTAGTCCACCTTCGACGCTATTGTGCCTCCTGTACCCAGGAGGGTTACCCTGGGTAGTCCGCTAACCTCCTTCACTCCGATGCCCACCGGGTGCTTGTGGTCGTGTTTCTTCGATAAGAGCCTTACCTCACCGATCTCGCCGATGTTCAACCCTATGTTGTAGCCGTTGTCCAGTTTGAGGACCAATATGGGTCTACTTGAGTAGAGTGCTTGACGGGGCATGAGTATTCCTTCAAACACTGATCCATCCTTTAAGACCACTCTCAATCTATCTCCTGGCTCGGCGCCAATGCTCTTCAATGCTACTGCTACATTACCGCTGTACCCGTAGTATAGCTCCATGAAACCACCGTGTGAGGGAATATAGTGTGCTCGCCTAATATAGGTGAGAGCTAAGCTTGCTCGCTGGGGATGCGAAGATATAAATAATTATGCGTAGATACCATAAATATGTCTATGGTGGTATACGTATGGTGAGGCCCTGGGTAAAGGAGTACTATGGGTTAAAGCTCAAGGAGCTGATTGAAAGAGGAGAGATATGGGAGATAAAGAGATTAATGAGTCCAGCTGGGCCGCGTGCAGTAGTGGATGGACGAGAAGTAGTGGTGCTGGCGTCGAACAATTATCTCAACCTGGCCAACGACCCCAGGCTTAAGCAGGCGGCTGTCGAAGCAATGGAGAAGTACGGCTGGGGGCCTGGAGCGGTCTGGGCTATAGCCGGGTACCATGAAATACTGGATGCACTGCACAGGAAGATAGCGGAGTTCAAGAGAACTGAGGCAGCACTGGTTTTCCCCACGGGTTTCGCAGTTAACGCCGGAACTATTCCAGCAATAGTGGAGCAGGGAGACGTCATATTGTCGGATGAGTTGAACCATGGAAGCATTATCGATGGAATAAGGCTTTCAAGAGCCGAGAAAGTAATATACAAGCACTGTGACCCATCCGATTTAGAGGATAAACTCAGGCAGGTTCACGGGAAATACAAGAAGATACTCATAGTTACCGATGGAGTGTTCTCAATGGATGGAGACATAGCGCCGTTGAGGGAGATAGCTAAGCTGGCTAGGGAGTACAATGCAATGCTTTACGTTGACGACGCGCATGGTGAAGGAGTGCTCGGCGAGGGACGTGGGAGCCCAGCACACCTAGGGGTGGAGGAGGAAGTAGACTTCCACGTGGGCACGTTCTCTAAGGCCCTGGGTTCCTCAGGGGGAATGATAGGCTCAGACCACGAGGTTATAGAGTACATTAGGAACAGGGCTAGATCATGGTTGCTCAGCACTGGTTTCCCACCGGCAGTGGCAGCAGCCAACTTGAAGGCCTTGGAGATCGTTATGAGTGATGAGGGACGGGAGAGGATAAGGAGGCTGTGGGAGAACAGGGAGTACTTCAAGAAGGGGCTTGAGGGCATAGGCTTCAACACCGGGAAGAGTCAGACACCAATAGTACCGGTCATCATTGGTGACACCAAGAAGACGCGTGAGCTTGCGAGGTCTCTCTTCGATGAGGGAGTCTTCGTTGTGCCAATAGTGTACCCGATGGTGGCTAGGGGTACGGAGAGGATAAGAAACCAGGTCAACGCTGGCCACACGAGGGATGACCTCGACAAGGCTCTCGCAGCATATGAGAAGCATGGCAGGAGACTGGGCATAGTGTAAGCATGGAGAGTGATGGAGGCATGCCCCGGGTACTCGTATTGGGGTCGACAGGCCAGATAGGTTCGGCTCTTGTGCCAGCCCTCAGAGATAGGTATGGCAAGTACAATGTTGTAGCAGGCTACCACTCGAGGAAACCCGAGGCACCTGAGTTACTGGATGGACCGGTCGAGCAAGTAGACGTCCTGGATAAGGGTTCCCTTGAAAAAGTCATTGAAAGATACAATGTGGACACGATATATCACTTAGCCGCCATACTCTCAGCGGCCGGGGAGAGAAACCCGATGCTGGCATGGAGGGTCAACATGGATGGATTAATCAATGTGCTCGAGGCTGCCAGGGAGCACGGTATAAAGGTGTTTTGGCCTAGCTCTATAGCGGCCTTCGGTCCCAGCGCACCCAAGTATAACACACCACAGTACACTGTGATGGATCCAACTACCATGTACGGTATAACGAAATACGCTGGAGAGCTACTTGGGAGATACTACTTCCTGAAGTACGGTGTCGATGTGAGGGGGGTCAGGTACCCCGGTATAATAAGCAGTGAAGCCCTTCCAGGAGGCGGCACCACGGATTACGCTGTTGAAATATTCTACTATGCGCTTGAGGGCAAGAAGTACAAGTGCTATCTGAGAAAGGATACAATGCTTCCAATGATGTATATGCCTGACGCGGTGAAGGCGGCGATACAGTTAATGGAGGCTGATAGATCCAGGCTTAAACTCATGGTGGGATACAATGTGGCCGCATTCAGCTTCACGCCGGAGCAGCTGGCCAATGAGATCAGGAAATACATACCCAGCTTCGAAGTAGAGTACGAGCCCGACTTCAGGCAGGCCATAGCCGATTCATGGCCTAAGTCACTGGATGACTCTGTTGCGAGAGAAGAATGGGGTTGGAGGCCTGACTGGGGTTTCGAAGCAATGGTTAAGGATATGCTGGTGAAGCTTAGTAGGAAGCTTGGCAAGCACCTGGATCTCGAGTAGTTTTCCCGTTGCCAAAACCTTATTGAATCATGAAGGAAGCCGGTTTAAGCTGCCACTTGGGAAAACCCTAAGGGTTTTCAAGCAGCCTCCTTAGGCGGGTTTTCCACTCTTCTAACATACTCCCACTTGTTCCTGACCCTGGGAGGCTTATTCTTCTTAGGCTTAGGCGGGATCTTCGGGGTCTGGCTCCTGACTTTTCCCGCCTTCGTTAACGAGCCGTGGCTGGGCATTTCATCAATCACCTAGCAGTAGAGTAATGCTTCAGGGATATTTAAATATGGTTCCACCGGCCGGCAACCAGCTCAAATAACGGCTGACCCTACACGCGTCTACAACTAGCAGGGCAGCCAACCGGTTTAAATGCTACTGGAAAAGTTTATAGGTGTCGGAGACATTTTTAAAGCCTTGAGCATTGATGGGAGCCTGCGCCGTCGGGCTCGACAGCCGCCGGTGAACCATAGGTGAGGCGGAGGCCGTGGAGGGCAGACGGCAGGCTCCGAGACAGCATGGGTTAAACCATGCCTCGGGGCAAGGGGAGGGTTGGCCGACCCTGGAGTTAGTTGGATTGGGTGTTAGGTGATGGGTAAGGCATATATTGTTGAAAGCGTGATAGGAGTGATCGCTTTAAACGATGAAGGCTCTATACTAGTCTACGCCAGGTCTCCTGAGAGCGTTGACGACACGGTGGAATACCTGCTGAACATAGAGCGGGGGGAGTCTACGCCACAGCACTCTGAGGTACTAGGTAAACTGAAAGAGCTAGGCGTAGCCAACGTAGTTGTTGAATCCCTTGCGACAGCCAAGATAGCTTCGGCACATGGGTTAACGCCTGAAGTCGTCCCCGGTGGTGCTGTATTCGTTAAGGCAAGGGACAGTATACAGGAGCTCGCAGTGAAGGTTGGATTCGTTGACTCACCTGAGAAGTTCTTCGATAAGCTACACGAGATAATGCTGGAGTATACGAGGAGGAAGCTGAGAAGGGAGGCTCAGAAGAGGGATCTATTGGCCGTCCAAGCTATAAGAGCCATAGACGACATAGATAAAACGATAAACCTCTATGTTGCAAGGCTGAGGGAATGGTATAGTATACACTTCCCCGAGCTAGACGAGCTCGTCAAGGAGCACCCCGAGTACGCTAAGCTGGTATATGAGCTAGGGGATCGCTCCAACTATACTGTTGAGAACCTGGTGAAGCTAGGGTACGGTAGGGAGAAGGCTGAGAAACTCGCTGACGCAGCTAGGAGCAGCATAGGTGCCGACTTAAGCGACTTCGACATGAACTATATAAAGGTGCTGGCTGGAATAATACTGGATCTCTACAGGTTACGCGACACCCTTGACGAGTACATTGACGCCGTGATGAAGGAGGTTGCCCCCAACATAGCGGCCCTAGTAGGCCCGAAGCTCGGTGCGAGACTGTTAAGCCTCGCTGGGGGGCTTGAGAAGCTTGCCAAACTGCCAGCTAGCACGATCCAGGTTCTAGGCGCGGAGAAGGCGTTGTTCAGGGCGCTTAGAACCGGGGGGAAGCCGCCGAAGCACGGAGTGATCTTCCAGCATCCCCACATACATAAGAGTCCTAGATGGCAGAGAGGGAAGATAGCGAGGGCTCTCGCAGCAAAGCTCTCTATAGCGGCTAAAGTAGACTACTTCAGCGGTAGGCTTGTGGGAGATAAGCTTGTGAAAGAATTCGAGGAGAGAGTTGAGGAAATAAAGAAACTCTACCCCAAGCCGCCGCCCAGGAAAGAGGAGGAAAAGAAACCGAAGCCCCCGCACAAGTTTAAGAAGAAGGGTGGGAGGTGAGCTAGATGAGTCAACCATTATCCGTTAAACCACATGAGAAATACTACGGCGTATACGTTGTGGAGCTGGAGGACGGAAGCCTGAAGCTTGCAACACGGAACCTGGTTCCGGGACGCAGGGTCTACGGCGAGAAACTCTACAGGGTTGGAGACGTGGAGTACAGGGAGTGGAACCTGTACAGGAGTAAGCTTGCAGGCGCGTTAGCCAACGGCCTCAGCGACCAGCCGATAAGGGAGGGCCATAGGATACTCTACCTTGGCATAGCCTCTGGCACCACGGCTAGCCATATCTCAGACATAATTGGATTAAAGGGCAGGATCTACGGTGTCGAGTTCGCGCCGAGAGTGATGAGGGAGCTGGTGCTAGTTGCCGAGGTGAGGAGGAACATATACCCGATACTGGGCGATGCCAGGAAGCCACATGAATACAGGCACGTGGTGGAAACCGTTGACGGGCTCTACGCTGACGTAGCACAGCCCGAGCAGGCATCCATCGTGGCGGACAACGCCTCGCTATTCCTGAAGGACGGCGGCTACTTGTTGTTAGCGGTGAAGGCCAGAAGCATCGATGTAACTAAGGAGCCCAGCGAGATATATCGGAGGGAGATAGAGACGCTTAAGCAGAGGGGCTTTGAAATAGTTGACGTCGTGCACCTGGAACCCTATGATAGAGACCATGCAATGATATACGCAACATACCGGAGGAAACAGTAGCTTAAACACGCCTGAATATATTAAATCCTCTTTTTAACATATCACTACATTTGGGGTCTGTTTTGCGCTGGGAGACCGGCGCGGGGAACATAGCCGAAGATGTTTCGAGGACTTTGAGGAGAGCTGGATTTAGGGTAGAGCTATTGTCGTATCCACATGTAGCCAGGAGCATCGATATCGTTGCATGTAAAGGGGATACAAGGGTCTTCATGAAGATCTCAGGGGACCTCAGGGATCTCTCGGGAATGGAGATGGATGATTTAAAGAAATCCGGTGTAGCATATAATTCAAGCACACTTATAGTAGCTGAGAGGAACGGTGGGAGAAAGCTGGAAGACGACGTGGTCTACGTTAGAAACGGCGTTAACATAGTTACACCAGAGCTACTCAACAACTATCTGCTCAGAAACAACAAGCCGATAGTGGTCAACATTAAGGGAAACTACCTGTTAAAGCTTTCTGCAAGCAGACTACACGAGAAGAGGAAGGAAATAGGCCTCACAAGGGGTGAGCTAGCTGAAATGCTGGGTGTAAGCAGGAAGACGATCTATATGTATGAGAAGGGGGAGCTAATGATATCCCTCCAGAAAGGGATAGAGCTGGCAAGAGTCATTGGGGAAGACGTTTTCGATGAAATAGATATCTTCAGCGATAAGATAGAAGCACCGGCACTGGACGATATAAGGGAGGAGCCGTTGCTCAGCGATGAAATAGAGGAAACAATATGGAGGCTCCTCAATAGGCTGAGCAATCTAGTGGTGAAACTCTCTAGGACACCCGTGGACATTGTCGCAAAGGGGAGGGATACAATAACTGTGACAAGGCTTGACGGAGTCGAGGAGAAAGCAGAGAAGCTGGAGAACGCTGAGAAAATAGCTAGAACAACCGGCTCAAGACTGGTAACCATAGAGACCAAGAGTGATTTGAAAAGCCTCCGCAGTGAGTAATCCTCCCGGAGGAGCAGTTGCCTCATCAGCATGGTTCCATAGGCTTGCAACTGGGTGGGCAGCATGGGTTCCTCTAAGATAGTTATCACGGGGCATCCGGGGGCAGGGAAGTCAACATTCTTTGAGAGACTGGTTTCAGAGTTAAGGGCCAGGGGCTTAGTTGTAGGCGGCTTCAAGGCCCCTGAGGTGAGGGAGCACGATGTCAGGGTAGGTTTCAAAATCGTGGACTTACTCTCAGGTGACGAGGCATGGCTCGCCAAGAGGGGTGCCCATGGCTCTATCAGGGTGGGCTCCTACACGGTGATGCTTGAGGAGGCCTCGAGGCTCATAGGGAACGCTTTGCAGCGTGCGCTCCGAGAGGCCGACGTCATAGGTGTCGACGAGGTTGGACCCATGGAGCTAAAGATCCCCTTGTTCAAACCCTTGATTCTCGAAGCCCTTGAATCAGGGAAACCCGTAGTGCTAGTCGTGCACTACAGGTTGAGTGACCGGGAGATACTCGGCAGGCTTGAAGACGCTGAGCGGATCGTGATCACGGTGGAGAACAGGGAGATCATGGGGTCTCGTGTAAAGCAGATAGCCGACGTAATCCTTAGAGGCGACTCCCCAACGCGTTCAGGGTGACGGCCTTGATTAACCCCCGTGAAGAGGTGGTCACAGAGGGTTTAGTGAAGCTCGCTGTCCCAAGGATGGAGGAATACACGAGGCCTGATGGCAGGATTGAGCCAGCATGGATGCCAGTCTTCTATAATCCATCTGCAGTGGTGAGCAGGGATGCAACAGTCCTTGTGCTGAGGGTTCTCCATGGCTCACATGGATTCACCTTCATAGACTCCTTGGCAGGCACAGGTGTTCGAGGCATCCGCATAGCGGTGGAGAGCGGTGGTGAAGGAATAGTAAATGACGTGGATCCACGGGCCGTCTACTACATTAGGAAGAATATTCAGTTGAATAAGCTCGGAAACGGAAAGGTGGAAGTCTACTCTCAGGAGGCTAACGTACTACTCAACAATTTAACGTTCACGGGCATACCTTTCGACTATGTAGACCTAGACCCCTACGGGTCGCCCGCCCCCTTCCTGGACTCCGTGTTTAAGCCCCTTGCCAAGAAGGCTGTGATAGGCGTCTCAGCTACAGATACGGCACCTCTCACCTGCAGCCACTTCAGGAAGACCCTGAGAAGGTACTGGTTCACATGCGTCGACACGGATTTCGAGAAGGAGATAGGGGCCAGGCTCCTTATCACATATATATTTAAGCGGGCAGCAGCCCTCGACACATCCGTTAAGCCACTACTCGTCTTCATGCATAGACATTACTACAGGGTCTTCCTGGAGACCAGGAGGAATGCGGGCGAGGCATACAGGTTATCAACAGAGTGCCTCGGATACATATGGTATTGTCCTTCAACCCTTGAGAGAGGGTATGTGAAAACACTCAGCGACCTCAACGACGTCACCTGCATGAGTGGCGAGAAACCCGTTCCCATAGGTAAAATATGGATATGTGGATTAGGCGATAAAGACTTCGTTAACAGGCTGCATGACGAAGCAGGCAGCGTCAACTGGCTTACAAAGGACACCAGGAGGATCCTCAGCATGCTTAAAAACGAGGTGGAGTTAAACAACCCATATGTGAGAGTAGATAAGCTGTGCTCTATCCTAGGCAGGAATATGCCTAAGTACGAGGAACTAATAGATACATTAAGGTCTATTGGCATCAAGGCATCCCGCACTCATTTCGACCCCAGGGGGCTGAAGATAGAGGCTGACACCAGGGCTCTTATAGAGGTGTTGAAGAGTGATCCAACCACTCGTTGACGATGCTTTATAGATTGATTTCTCCGCCCTAGGGCCCTCATGTTTTCACATGTACACTGCTCACGGGGAACACAGGGAAGAAAAGACTTTTATCCCGGATGCAGGCATAGAGTTAGAAACGGGGATACAGTTGACCCAGTTGTTTGAGAAAATACGTGAAACAATCCTTAAACATCTCACTGAATCCTCCCATGGCATCATCCTCTCAATAAGAGTTAAGCCAGGTGAATCCGAGGACTTTCTCACCGTGGAAGGGGATGAACTAGTATTCTATACTTCTGAGCCTCCTGAGAGGGGGCGGGCGAACGCAGCCCTGGTGAAGTTTTTCTCAAGGGAGCTGAAGATACCGGTCTCAAGGATCGATATAGTGTACGGTCACCGCTCCACGCTTAAGAAGCTGGTTTTCTACGATGTCAATATGGATGAGTTGGCCGACAAGCTGGCTAAGCTAGTGAGGCTCATCTAGCTTAACAATACACCGAGCAGGGGGCGCTTGGCAAGCAAGGCGGAGACCCATGGCTCATGCTCTCTCCACACTGAAAGGCGGAATCCATCTGTCACTCCTCGGTTTCACCGAGGGCGGTGGAAGTGGAGGGCGGGTTTGAAACCACCAGGGAGAGAATAGCCAGGTTGCTGAGGGAAGTGGAGAGGCCGCTGACGGTTGACGAGATAATAAGCATGTTGCAGTTGAATGCGACGCCCAGGGAGGTGTACGAGGATTTGCTGCACCTCGCAAAGAGCATACATGCTAAATCCGGTGGCAGTGAAGTATTGCTTATGGAGCCTCCGCGTTGCAGGAAGTGCGGCTATGTCTTCAAGGATCTTGGAAGACCGAGGAAGCCTTCGAGATGCCCTAGGTGTAAAAGCGAATGGATAGAGCCCCCGCGCTTCATTATTTCCCGGCGCTGAATTGATTCCCCACTCCATGAATCCTCCTTAATGCATCAGGTATCTCCCTAAGGCTTGACACTACTTGCTCCGCATGCCTGCATGCCTCCCCGCATGGTTCAACAGCTATGGAGTGGCCTACACTCCTGAACACATCTATATCCCACTCACTGTCACCCACATAGTATGTGTCGCTTATTCTAATGGAAAGGTTCTCGGCTATGCTTCTTATAACTCTAGGCTTCTCCCTCAATGGTACCAGGGCCTCTCCACCGGGCACCAGCTCTCCGTCCTCGAACCTCAGCTTGTTGTAGAAGCATAGATCCACGCCTACCTCTCTGCAGACTCTTTCTACCAGTACATCTATTCCGCTGCTCACGACGGCCACGATGTAGCCCATCTCGTTGAGTGCTTCAACCACTCTCCTGGCCTCAGGTTTAACCTTAACCCTTGATAAGGCGTCTTCAACGTTCACCCTGGTTATGGGTTTTCCCCATGAGTGTATCATTAACGCTATATCTATCTTCATCCAGTCGAGATAAGATATCAAGCCTCTCCTGTAGAGGTCGGCGAAGTACTTGTTGTCACGGCTCCCGAAGTACTCGTGGAGCACCTGCCAGCTGCTATGGTTCTCAGTGAGGACCCCGTCACAATCGAAGACTACTAATCCACTCGGCAAGCCTCACCACCTCCCCGATTAATTCACTAGTCTTACCCCTACTATAGCTCCTTGTGAATACTGCTTTAACCCTGTAGCCTTTCTTGCCTCTTGTAACTTGCAGGATCCAGCCGGTGTCGGTTTCAGCTGTGAGCCGCCCGCCCCCTAGTTCCACAGACTTGAAGAGGCCTGTGTTCCTCAACATGGATTCAATTGTTTGCAGTGGGTCAACCTCGACAACCCTTCCTTTCTCAGTCTTCAATCTGCTCAATACCTCGTCGACTGCTTCCTCAACCTCCTTTATATCTCCATAGGACTTCTTGGTTTCCACAAGTATCTCGGTTAACAGGCTGCTGAAGCCCGAGGACTCAAGTATGTCCACTATCCTGGTGAATATGTCGCTTTTCAGGAACACTGCGATGTTGCGTGGATCCCCGTTATATACGCTGAACCTGTATGTGTCCTCACCCTGCTGGAACAACCTTTTAACCTCGCCTAGGACTCTGGATGCATCGAGGCTTGTCATATACTTGTTTAAAACCGGGTTCACTATCTGGCGTATGAAGTCCGCAGTCAACTCCCTACACCTTGCTCTACTTAAACGCCTGGCCGGCGACCAGCATGTATCTATGAGAAGCCAGCTTTTTATCTAGTGCATCCTCATAGCTCCCCGGGGCTGTTTCGGTAAAGTTTTTAAATACTTGGATTGAAATCTCTAAAAACGGTGATGGAGATGTCTGAGAAGGCTAAGAAGAAGTGTGGAGAGAAGAAGAAGGCGGAGAAGAAAGAGTAGTCGCAGATGCAAGCACCATCAAGGACTGTTCGCTAGGTGAAGGTTTTAGGCTGGTTTAGCTGCTGGAAGCACTGGAGGCGTGGCGGTGAATGGGAGGGGCTCTCCCGCATCATTCCCCGTGGGGTGGGCCCAGTGGTGCCCGCCGATGCAGCCCCCAATGAGGTACTGGTAGATGAGGTATCGGAGGGAGAAGCCCGTGCTAATGGGCACGGGCAACCGCTTCAGCGAAACAACGACTCGTAGCATGGGAAAGCCCCGGTGCAGAATCCATTGCATATACATAGCCTTGCGTCACGCATGCCTTTACAACCGAAAGCCCCGTAGATGACGGGTGTAAACCCGAATAGATGCAGGGGAACCCGTGGACCCCCTAAACAGGAAACCTCTTTTTAGGGCGGGGAGGTCAGTCTAGATGGCCGACCAGTGAACGACTGCTATGTGGTGGTGTATTTTGACAGGTGTCGCCTCATACTATCTTGAATTTAAGGCTAGGCTCAGAGACCGGGTGTCGGCGTTACTCGGTGACAGTGAGAGAGAGGAGGCGTTGAGGGACCCGCATTCCAAGAGGAAGCCGAGGCCCTGTGGCTTCACTATTCACACTGGAATCGGGTGCACGATGGGATGCCTATACTGCTACATAGGTGACATGGGGTTTCCCATTGACTCTATAAAGCCGTATCCTTTAAGCGGAGTGCAATTGGTCTACGCTTTGCTTAACAACAGGTATTTCCTACCGGGTAGAGAGGGCTCGCTCATAGCTTTAGGTAGCGTGACGGAGCCGTTGCATCCAGCGGTCTTAGAGAGAACCCTGGAATACATTGAGGCCGTGAAGAGATACATGGGGAACCACATACAGTTCTCCACAAAGGCATATGTATCGAAAACCACGGCGGCAAAGCTTGCGGAAATAGATCCAGGTATCTCACCGCTTGTCACCATAGTATCCCTCAGGTACTCCAGTATTCTTGAGAGAAACGCACCTAAGCCGGATCTCAGGTTTGAATCCATAAGAACTATGAGTGAAGCGGGATTGAAGCCCCTGCTGTTTCTAAGACCCGTAATTCCCGGTATAACTGAGTGGGAATTCGAGGAAATAATAGATGAGGCGGCTGAGCACGGTGCGATAGGTGTCGTTGCAGGCGGGTTAAGGGTGAGTAGAGGGATCATTGATAGACTGAGAGACACCGGTGTAGATCTAAGGGAGATAGAGAAACGCATCAAAATACCCTTGGGGAAACTGCGTGCAGGGGTTCAATATGGAGTAGAGGTCTCAGACATAAAGGAGAAGATAGCTGCTTACGCTAGGAGGAAGGGGCTTAAATACTTCCCATCGGCATGCATGGCTAACCTCTATACTCATGGGGAAACATGCTGGAGAATGATCTCGCTTGGGCTTGAGGGTCAGGGGAGCCCTCTACGTGAACCAAGCAAGAGCTCGGTTGAGGAGGCTCTCAGGGATATTGGATGCAGTGGCTTCTTCAAGGGCTTCTCCGAAGGCTACATCATTGTAGAGCCTGACAGGGGATGCGATATCGTGCTGGCTGGAGAGCTATTGAGGTGCTGGTTCAAGGCATGTGTCCGTTTCTCGAAGAGTCGGGGGAAATGCTTGGAAGATTGTGGAGGTGTATGGTAGGGTTACTTACCGGGTTGCTGGGTGCATGAGGAAAGTATTTTCCCAAGTAGTTTCACCTTCTCTCTCAGCACAGTGAGCTGTGCGTACAGTTTCAGCTCATTGAAGCTCCTCGTATCCTCTGGGAGTAATCCTTTGGCTTGAATCCTCCTTACGTGTCTCATGGCGTTCTCCACGCTGGTCTTCAATGCGTCGGCGAACTCTTTTATATCGCGGGATCTGGCTAGGGCATCTATTACCTCTAGATCCTGCGGGGGCACGGATTCGTCCTTAACTAGTACATCGAGTATCCTCCTGATGAAGCCCTGTACAGCTGACTCAACTATGACCTCGAGTTCTTCGGCGTCGACAAGGTACTGGTCTCCGAGCTCTATTACTTCCACCCCGAGTTCCTTTGCTAAAGCAGCGGCTGAGTCATCTGCATAGCCCTTGGCGACGACGAGGGGTTTTAAACCCAGTAGGACTGCGTTAACGTATGCTTGTCTAATACCGGTTACATCTACTCTTCCGGCTTTTACTTCAACGGCGTATTTCACTCCGTTCCTTGACACGGCTACGGCGTCTACTTCCCCTATTTCTACTCCTTCAACCTTTATCTTCTTCCTGGCTTCCTCTATCCTGAATCCCTGTCTCTCTAGGTATTCTAGTGCTATCAGTTCGCTGCTCCGCCACTTCCTGCTGGAGCTAATGTTCACTTCTTCTAACCCTTATCCAGCTTGTTTCAAGGCCTTTATCCATCAACTGTATACCGATCTTGGATAGATCGCTCCTTATGGCATCCGAGAGATCGTATAGCCCCCTCTTCCTCAACTCTCTTCTAACATTCACGAGGATGCCGATAACGCTATCCAGCAGTGCTTCAGCCTCTCCTACGGCTTCCAGCTCCTTGTCGAGCACGCCTAGGACACTGTTGAACTCCCTGAGGAGCTTAATGCTCGTGGAGACCAGTAGATGTCTCGGGTTGTGTTGAATGTCCCTGAACAGTATTGTAAGGTACTCGTTTACAGCCGCCATGGCCTCCGCGGTATTGAAGTCGTCGCTTAATGCTTCATGGAAGCGTCTATGGAGTGAGACTAGTTGGCTGAATACTTTCAGATCCTCGTCACGGGCGTAGTGGAGTCCAGACGCCTCACGGCTCAGCTTCCCCAGCAGTTGAGCAGCGGTCACAAGCCTCTCATACAGCTTAACCGCGTTCTCAAGGGCCTCCTCGAAGAAGTAGAGGGGCTTCCTATAGTGTGTGGAAAGGTACCAGAGCCTCAGAGGCATGGGACCCCATTTATCGAATGCTTCCTTCAACGGTACAATGTTCTTCAGGCTCTTACTCATCTTATCCTTGCCAACCATCACTAGCCCTGAATGCATCCATATGCTAACCCACGGCTTTGAGCCGAAGTACGCTTCACTCTGCGCCCTCTCATTCTCATGGTGGGGAAATATTAGGTCTGTTCCTCCCCCATGTATGTCGAACCTGGAGCCAAGGTACCTGCTACTCATGACACTGCACTCTATGTGCCACCCGGGTCTTCCCTTGCCCCACGGGCTCTCCCAGTATGGTTCACCAGGCTTAGCCGCCTTCCAGAGAGCGAAGTCGTATGGGTTCTTCTTCTCGGATAGAAACTCCTGTTCCTGCCCCCATGTATCCCTGCTCTCCCGGCCTGAGAGGCGTCCGTAGTCCTCGTATTTGTCAACGTCGAAGTAGACGCTTCCGCTTGGCGCGACATACGCGTATCCCTTGTCTATAAGTCCCTGGATGAACCGTATTATTTCATCAATGTGTTCTGAGACGCGTGGATGGTGGTCTACCTTGACATTCAACTTCTCGAGGGCTGATATATAGTCACGTGTGTATTCTTCCACTATCTCATTCCAATCCCTGCCCTCCTCGTGAGAGCGCCTTATGATCTTGTCGTCTATATCGGTTATATTCATCACGTGCACTACATGGTAGCCCCGCAGGGATAAGTACCTCTTGAAAGCATCGTAGATTACGTAGGTTTTCCCATGCCCTATGTGTGTGTAATCGTACACTGTGGGGCCGCATACATACATTTTAACTATGCCTGGTTCAACAGGCCTCAGCTCCTTGAGGCCTCTTGAAAGGGTATCGTATACCTTCACATCCGGGAGGATCTCGACCACCTCTCAGTAGTAATCGTGGAAGACATCCATGATTGTTTTTCCAATCTTCAGGAATACCTCGGCGAGCTCCTCGGTGGTTAAATACTTCTTCATTGCTTCTTCACCGTGGAGTACATCGCTGACCACGAGGACGCAGGAGGTATCGAATCCACGCATCCAGCCAAGGGTGAAGAGCGCTGCTGCCTCCATTTCTACGGCTACGACGCCGTAGTGGGACATTTTCTCGGCGAAGGATGGGTCCTCTGCGTAGAATGCGTCGCTCGAGAACACAGGGCCTTTCTTGAAGTTCAATCCATTCTTGCTTAACGCCTCCATTATCCTGGTGGTTAACACGGGGTCCGGTGAGGAGGCACCGCATAACCCAGGGATGTATTGTCCGAGTCCGCATCCGTTTTGAACATACATGGCACCAGTCGCTACAACTACGTCTCCTATCCTTGTGTCACGCCTTATGCCACCGGTTGTTCCCACTCTAACTATTCGTCTGGCACCGAGTTGATATAGTTCCTCGAAAACTATACTGGCACTTGGGGCCCCTATTCCATGGGTTGCAATGGTAACCCTCTTGCCTTTGTAGAATCCGGTAACGGTCTTTAACCCTCTATGGGTGTTAACCACCCTGGCATCTTCAAGGATGCCTGATAAGAGGTCGACGCGTCCAGGGTCACCTACAGCTATAGTGTTCTCAGCTATTTCTCCTGGGGAAGCCTTTATATGTACCGGCATATCCTTCACCTCCTCCGTCTCCTGCTTTTACGCTTCTTGCCACTCTTAGACTTACTCTTCTTCCTCTTCCCGGCTTTTGAAGATTTAGTTTTCCTCCTTCTCTTGGTTCTCCTAGTTCGCTTCTCACCTAGCTTCAATTGGGGTAGTACCATTTCATGCGGCAGTATTATCCTAGTGTCTTCAGCCGTGTCCACCAGTATCAGGTCGTACCGTAGCTCAGGGTTCTTGACAGTTATGAAGCCCTCGTAGACCATGGATTCCCTCGACGGTTTAAACTCGTAGACAACATGATACTTCTCTGGTTCTTCAAACCTCACCAGACGTACACGGATCAGGTGCGAGGGTTTCAAAGCAAGTAGCGTCTCAACGCCCTCCACCGAGCCTTCGCCTAGAGTGATGCTTACACCCGGTGCCTCTGCGTTGACAAATCTATAGCAACCAGCTTCACCCTCCCTAGCCAGCCATGTTACAAGCTGGTTGCCGGCTACTTCGAGCATTTTCTCAAGTAATCTCCCTCCATTAGACTCCCTAGTATTCACGTCAACCTCCATCTCCCTCCATTGCTCATCACTCTGTGCGTAAAGCCTTATTTTTAATACATCAGTCTCCTCCTCGAACGGCGTGAGCTTGAAAGACCTTACCACGAGCCTCAACACTTACACCCCGTTGATCAGTGTTTCCACCAGCACCCTCACATGACCTCCTCTCGTCCTAAAGGGGGTTTCCGTTCAGGGGTTCACATCTGTAACCTAAATATTCATGCTCTAACTTATAGGTTTATCTCGTCATAATCTTTCAGGGCCGGCAATGAATGTGTTGCTTCTCATGGTCTCAGCTTTATTTTATTGTTTCAGGGATAATAACATGGTTATAGGGTGATGCATGTGAAAGCGTTTTGCGAAGTATTGAACAGGAAGATAATGCCAACGGCTAAGTCCTATATAGCGGTAAAGCTTGTAAGGGAATACGGCTTCACACAGCTGGAGGTGGCGAGGATCCTAGATATGAAGCAATCGGCTGTAAACTATGTGCTTACCGGGAGGAGAAAACCCAAGTACTATGAGAGTTTACTGAGCATACACGGGTTCAAGCAGCTCCTCGACGAGACAGCGGCTTCCCTGGGTACGGGTGGTTCCATAGGCTTTAATCAATGTGACCTTTGTCGTTCACTATTTCTAAGAGGACTCTACAGGAGCGTTATCGAAGCCGTTGGAGAACCCGTTGATGAACTAATCTCTCCTGCTCGTGGTTAGAGCCACCTCTGGTTTGAAGCCTACTGGAGAGGCTTACAGACTTCAGTTAAATCTATGTCTCTCAGGAATCTCTGAGTCGTAGTGTAGGTGATGTCTCACACAGCTTGGGCCAGTTGCTCACAGATGTGAACCGAACAAATGTGGGGACCAGTGAACCCCCTAAACGGAAACCCCCTTTAGGACGAGAGGAGGTTAGATAGTGGATGAGGCCCCCGTTAACAGGCTTGGCAACCACCAGTGAACCTGTGCCGATACCATGTGGTGCGTGGGTGAGAGGGCAAACGGTATTCTGGATATGGGTATGCATTGAGAAAGATGGAAGAGATGAGGACTGATGCCTGAGTAGATGGTCAGATTTAAATATTCAGCCCCAGTATCTTGAAAAACTATATTAGTGTAGAGTCTTAAGGATTATTTTAGGTGTAAACCTGTGGCTACTAGTGGTTTCGAGAAGGTGATCATAAGACCCATCGACAAGGAGTTGGCGTATGCACTGCTTTACGACATAGTTACACTTGCATCCAACATGAAAGGCTTGGTTGTAGCGGGGCGCGGGCCCGCTGCCAACGAGGTTTCAGTCATATGGAGTGATAGAGGGCTCTTCGGTGGGGGTGCAAGGGTAACCCTTAGGATAAGGAGCGAGGTTAAGACGGATGATTCCCTCGCCATGCTCTTTGAATCCGACGTATTCAAGGCTAGGATAGAGTACAGGCTGGTGCCCGTCTTCTACGCGCTTCACATCAGTGTCAGGGCTTCATGTGAGGGCGGCAACCTAGCTCTCTGCTCGAGGTTCCTGGACTCCTTTGTGAAGGGATTAGAGGAGGCGTTGAAGAAACCTATTCAACCAATGATAAAGCCTCCGAAGCCGGCTCCACAGGCGGCTAAGCCGGTTGAGGCCGTGGTTAAACCACCCGAGGCACCTAAGCCTGCAGCACCACCGGCTCCACAACCTCCACCACCCCCTAGACAGGTGCAGCCCGAGAAGCCGGCTCCGCAAGAGAAGGAGGCCGTTGATGTCACCAAGTTGTTCGATGAGGTATCAGTAGCAATGATGCTGTTAAACTCGGATCTCGTTGCTGCAGGCGAGATGACTCCTCCATGGGAGATTAACAACCTTTTAAGCAAGGCACGTGAGAAGAAAGGTGTTCTCTCCCAGTACAGGATGGGTATGATCTCCGTGAAGGACAGGGATGAAACCACGGATCTCGTAATATTCGTTAACAGGAATGGCGATCCCCTGGGATTCTTCGGTAAGCTGGAAGGCAACATTGTGAAGGGCCTATCGAACGATATCGCCAGCGTGGAGAAGACGTTGACATCAAAGGAGGTCTCCTACAGGATATGGGGCGTTAAACAACTAGTGGTCTCCTAGAACTGGGAAGAGCGATGTTTTTAAGCCTCATGGGATTTAACTTGCACCGGTGATCTACGGGGAGATGAATACACTAGGCTATGTTTTCCTCGGTATTCTTCTCTCAAAGGTGGTTGGGCACCTACTGAGGAGGCACAGTATAGGTGAAGTAGCCGGGTATCTTATCGTGGGCATAATCCTCGGCGTTACCGTGGGGAGGGACGAGTACATCCATGATCTCTCACTAGTCTCTAGTATCGCAGCCATATTCGTAGTATTCTACGCTGGGGTGACAAGTAGTCTTGAGGATGTGGTCGAGAATTCAGCCTCAGCATTGGCGGTATCGCTGACCTCGGTTGCCGTCACGGTGATCACAGTATTAGCCATTGTAATGTATCTTGGGTATTCATTCGAGACAGCGCTCCTCGTAGCCCTACTGCTCTCGAACACCGCTACAGAGATGGCTTCAATGCTCGTTGAGAGGCTCCCGTTACACGTCAAGTCTATGCTGGTTTCAGCCAGCTTCATAGACGATCTCTTCATGGTATTAGCTACATCAGCATACTACATGTGGCGGTTGACAGGGCACGTCAACGAGGCATTAGTGTCCACGGTGGTCGCGTTGGCTGCAACACTGGTAGTCTTCACCTTGATTACGAGGCAGAGGCTTATCCTTAACCCGGTTTTCAATTACATGTCTAGAAACATGGCGTACTTCACTGATGCATCATTGATAATGCTTTCCCTCCTCCTCTTGCTAGCCTTTGAGTCAGGCATGAGCTACATTATAGCGGCTTACCTCGCCGGAATACTGGTCTCAGGGGGGCTGGGGATGAAGGATCCCATGCTCAGGTACAGGGCCAGGGTAAGTGATTTCACAAATATTCTCGGCAGCGTGATCGACGGCTTGTTCACGCCTCTATTTATGTTGTATGTGGGGCTCCATATTAGAATCAGTGCCGTGGACCCGGTGCTCCTCGCAGCACTCCTGGCCGCGGGCATTGCTACAAAGATGCTGAGCTACTTTGCCTTCCTAAAGGCCCGGGGAGAAGACACGTCTGTAGGTGTAACAGCCGGCTTCTCGATGACGGGGAGGGGTGTACTAGAGCTGACACTACTGGTCAAGGGGTTTGAACTAGGGCTTGTATCAGTAGAAGTATTCAACACCATAGTCGCCGTAGCCTTGTCAACAATAGTTATCTCAGTGATCGCTGTGTCAGTCATGAATAGGCTGCTGGATTAAAAGTGAATGGTTAGCGTGGATGGATTCGAGAAGCCGAGTGCTTCAGCTAGGCCCGTGCATTCATCCCCTTTACGAGTCATCCCTTCCAAGCTTCATCCTCGCCTAGACATGATAAACATCAATGGTTAATAACCTTGTTCAAGACCATCTCAGCGATAACCACTGGGTTGACGACTCCAAGCCTATACAATATCCCTGGTTCAACCTCGCCCACGAAGCCTACATTGTCATCGTCCACCCGTATCACCGCAGTTCTCCCCTGGAGAAAACCAGCGATAGTTGCACCTTCAAATAGGGGTTTGACACCGAGATCCCTGAGCAAAGCCTTCACCACTGCTAGACCATCGGTGAGCGTGGCCTTCTCATGGGAGAGCGCCACACAGAGCCTTCTCTCAACGCGTGCCCCTGTCTCCCTCGACGCATCCGGTATTACGACATCCCCTATTTCGAAGACAGCTATTCTAGGCCTCTTACCAGTGTTCTCCACAATGGTCTCAAGTAAGCCCGGCGTCAGCCATGACCTTAAAGCCGTATATTTCTCCGACTTGGGGTTTTCAACGATGAAGACTTCGCGCCCACCGCCGAGTAGCGAGGTCTGTGCCTCAACACTGCTCATCATGTAGTTCGACACCTCTGTAAACCCCATTCCAACCAGTATATCCCTTATTCTTCTCGAGGCATATTCAAGTGGATGCAGTCTTCCAACACTGATGGATGGAGGCAGGGAGTCTGCTTGCCCACCTAGTGCGTGGTATCCATAGGACACAGCTATGTCCTCTGCTACATCCACCCATGTCTTCACGTCGATTCTGTAGGCTGGTGCTTCAACACTGAATACTTTCCCGCTCACGGATTTAACCCTGTAGTAGTGTTGTTGAAGTAGCTTGAGTGCTTCCTCCACGCTTAGCTCAACGCCAAGCAGCCTGCTCACGTCGCCAAGGTCTACAGTGATAGTGCTCCCGGCCTTCCTCGGTGCTTCAATAACCAGTCCGCCTGGGTGCTCTACTCTCACAAGCTCCACTACGCCGCTCCGGGAGCGCTCCACTATGTTGGCTGACATTATGGTAACCATGTCTACTACTATATCGGGGCTTAAACCGGTTGAATCAACCAGTATATTACGCGTCTTTGTCGTCACCTTATTGTAGTCGGCATTAAGTATCGGGGCCAGGCTCAGTATCCTCTCCTCGGAGTCCATGAGCACCGGGTACCTTTCCATGTGCTCGATTATGTATCCGTACAGCCTCCCTTTATCGGTCTTGCTGAGAACCTCTCTAAGGGTCATCTCGCGTTTCTCGTTGAGCGGGATATATTTTGCTTTATCTGGATCTACGGCGCGGTAGTATATGGGTGGCTTAATGAGATCGAGATCGTATACCCCTATGCTCGCCTTCCTGCGTCCACGGCCATAGGTTGAAGCCAGCTTCTCCTGTAGTTGCATGATCTGTGAGATCGCCTCCTCGCTTAACACTACATCCCTTACAACGGCGAGGGCTATGTAGGGTCTACCTGCAACATCCTCCGCGTATCCCCTTACATTTCCCGACTCCTCAATCCTGTAGTGCCTTTCCTTCAGGCCTAGGAAAGGCCTAAGTGCTCTCGCCAAGCCCTCGCTACTGAATAAGTCGGGGCGATCATGGTTTGCTTCATACTCAACTGTGTCGCCCGCGATATTCTCGATCTCGCATTTAAGCCTAGTCAACCCCTTGTAGAGTTCCTCCAGTGTGAGCCTCTTAGCTAAGAGGCTCTCCAGGTCACTCATGCTGACCCTGATCACTGGCATGTGTATCACTTCAACACTTCATTCCTGATTAATTCCCATGCTTCGCTAATTAACGCTTCCTCCCTATTGCTCCATTTAACCAGGTTTTCGAGTTGGAATAGCTGTGATGCATCACTTATGCCGTTGACGTATGCTAGAGGGGCATAAAGGGTTAGATATGATACAGCACCCTTAACCTCGGTTATCTCCCTATACTTCTCGAAGCCTATGAGCCTCTGTATCAGTCTAGTCGACACCGGTGAGGCAATCCCCCTTATTTCACCGGGCTTGAGCCTGGCTTGATCACTGATTCTCCTTGAGAGCTCGTCTAACCCGGTGTTGAATCCAGTCTTCATGGCTTCCAGAGCGTACCATGTCTTCAGGTAGTCTAGAAACACGTTGGTGACGAAATTAACCCTATACCTCTTATAGGCCATGTACGCTGCGAGCAGTGATGCAACAGCTGTATCGGTTAAGCTGCGTTGCGAGAGGGTTTCCGCTGTATCCATGTCTGTGTGGTAGTACTTGCTGGGCCACTCGTTAAGCATGACTGTGTCTACTCCCCATGAGAGGAAGACGTCGTGGTCGCTTCCAGCAGTATACGGTGATAGAGAGTACCTGGATCCAGGGAGATCGAATCCACTGAAGGAGGGAGCCGTGTCAAGGACTGCTTTCACCGCTAGATATGTGTATGGAACAATGGTTGAATCCATGTAGAGGGGGGCATTAACGATGTTGAGTGTTGAACCAGTAATCCACTGCTTGGAGCCCACCATGTCCAAGTTCACTACTCCAAGCGGGCGCCATGGTAGTGCCCTATCCAGGTACACGGTGCCAGTGAACTCTGGCACCCATACATGGCATAGAGGTATGTCTAGCCTCATTACATGGGAGATGAAGGCGGCCACGTAATTGGCGACGCTTCCACTGGCATTGTCATGGGCACCGGGCCTGGGGTGACATATATGGCTTACGAGGACTACTCCGGGGCCATCTACGTTGTCGTTGCAAGCGATGAGAACGTGCATGGGCTTACTCGTATACCTGGATCTATTGCTCCAGCATACCTCTATCTTCCTGCCAGGGTTCTCCACGAGCATAGACATGAGTTTCAATGCCGTCCTATACGGTATGTTCATTACAACTGTATCCTTGACCTCGTTGCTATGGAGGAATAGACCGGTGTATGGGACGGCGTCAATGTATCTTTTCGGCTCGTAAACTACGACGAGTTTCGCATCGGCCCTGCTATAGGCCTCGTAGGCGGGTCCCCTGGCCAGTACAGCGTCACCATGGCACTCACCGCCATTGCATAGTGAGAGGGTTCCGCATCCCTCCCCTGGCGGGGAGTGCGCTGCCACCAGTGTTGGATGCTCGGTGAAGCTGTATTCCTCGAGTAGTTTACCGCCTGCCTTGAACTGTAGGAATGCATCCTCTATCTCCCAGGATACGGGTGAATCTATGAACCCCTTCCTTGAGTCACTTGGCACCTCGATCACACGGGGCGAGTACCCTATTCCCTCTAATGCGTCATAGAGGTCGCTTAACGCGTTTTCGAGCCCGGTGCTTCCCTGGATCCTATGGTGTCGCGTCAACATGTTTACCATGTCCGATGTAAGTGAGCCACGTGCGTTTTTCGCAAGGGAGCTCAATAATTCTTTAATCAAGCCTGTCAATCCCCATGTAGGCAATATTTAATAATTCACCACTAAATTAAAGGTAGCGAACCATTAAAAACCGCTTGCTTGAGGAGATACCGGGTGGTCATAGTCAGCATAACCCCTGAAATAGCCCTTGAGGGTTCACGCATATTTGCAGGGGGGCTCGGTGTTCTCGAGGGAGATAAGCTCTACGGAGCCGGCGACATGGGGTTGGACTATGTTGCATTATCCCTCTTCTACAGGCATGGCTATGTTTCGATATCGTTCCAGGGGTTGCAACCCTCCCTAGGCCCTGAGAGACAGGAGAAGAGTTTCCTGGAGAAGCTGACCCCTGAAGAAGAGTTCGTCGTGACCCTGAAAGGCAATGAGGTAATAGTTAGACCATGGGTCTACAGGTATAAGACGGCGAAAGCCGTGTTATTTGAGGCTGTCTGCCCCCAGTGGGCTAGGAAGCTCACTGAGAGAGTGTACCTTGAGGACGGGATGGAGGAGACATTCCTCAAGTACGCTCTATTAGCGAAGGCGGCATCCCACTACATCAGGAATGTCATCGGGCTGGAGAACATAAGCGTCGTAGACCTCGAGGAATCGTATACGGCATTAATCCTGAACACGCTTGACCTGGCTGACAGGGCTAGGATAATAATCCATACTCCTGGCCCCTGGGGGCACCCCGGGTTCCCAGGCGAGTTCATAGCTAGAGAGTTCGGGTTGTTCCTAGGGGACTATGTGAGCCTTTCAGAGTATGCGCTTTCACGGCTTAAGTCAGCAATAGTGGTCTCGAAGAAGCAGGAGGATGTCGTGGGCAAAATATTTCCGGCACACGCGGGTAAGTTCAGGGGGATAACTAACGGCATATACCTGCCGAGATGGATGCATCCAGAGCTCTACAAGGCGTGGAGGCAGGGGGTTTTCCAGCGAGAGATCCTTGTGAAGGCGAGGAGTGAGTCACGCGGGAGGCTTCTCTCCCTGATTAGAAGCGTTAAGAGTAATGTGAATGCTGATGGTAGAATAATCGTGGCGTGGACGAGGAGGCTGGCTAGGTATAAGAGACCGTACTTTGCGGCTAGATTCATAGAGGAGAATCCTGATGTGAACGCGTTCTTCATACTAGCCGGCAAACCCCATCCAAGAGATAACGACGGGTTGGGGTACTTGAAGAAGTTCAGGGAGCTCGATCTAAAGCTCGCGAACACCGTGTATCTCCAGGACTATAACATTGAGACGGCAAGACTCATTGCCCAGGGGTCAGACCTATGGCTTTTCACACCGTTCAGTGGGTGGGAGGCCTGTGGAACAAGCTTTATGAAAGCACAAGTAAACGGGGTGCCAGTGCTTTCAAGCAGGGATGGAGGAGCCCTTGAAATAATTGAAGACGGGGTCACCGGCTGGTTGTTCGGCCAGGATCTCAGGGACTTCACCAATATATACACTGATCCAAGGGCCGGCGAGATAGATGAGAGGGAATACCAGGAGTTCAGGAATAAGCTTCTATGGATAATAGACATGTATCAGAGCGATCCTGAGAAGTATCTCGAGATATCGATGAATGCTTGGATGAAGACGCCTGGGAAAGTGGACATAGCCGGCGTGCTTAAAAAATACTATTTTGAAACCACTACCTGATTATGAACACTGAAACCGGTGAATTTATCACTAGTGAGAGGGCTGTGCTACCTATCGGTATATCTGTTGTGAGACTGAGGCCGCGGGCACCGAGCACTACTGCGTCATAGCCTCCTTCTATAATCTCCCTCACTAGAGTGGAGGGCGTGTTACTGTTGGAGGGATCGTACTCTATGACCTTGTATTGCACGTTGAGTCCTTCTCTAGCGATCTTTATTCTTGCACGTTCAAAGGGGTCGCCTCTTGAATCCCCCTTGGGCTTAGCATATGCAACAACTATCTTGGAGCCGTAGTGCTTGGCTAAGTCTAGTGCGAATTCAAGTGCTTTTAGACTGTTCTCGCTTCCATCTATTGGGACAAGTATTTTTCTAAAGTAGAAGCTTATCTCGTATGTAGGGGCCTCGCTCATGGAGCTCCACCAATCTGGATATATCCATGGGGGCTAATGAATCTTCTCAACCCGCCGATACCTAGGGTGCTGTCCACTCTTTCCATCACTTTCAATGGGTCTGATTCGATGCCCAGCATAGCGTAGGCTACATCAATGTTCTCCGGGATAACTATCGACTCCTGGTGTATGCCTTGGAAGAGGTAGAGTCTGGAGGCGTTAATGCTTAGCGAATCAATGAACACGATGTTTTCATAAATATCACCACGCGGCCTACCGCTGTCTCTCGCTAGCTCCATTACCTTGCTCGTGGAATCTATGCCTGTCGAAGCGGATTCAACCAGTAGGAACCTGTTGATTCCGTCAAGGAGTTCCACTACATCACCTCTATTCACCTGGGTTGAGAGCTCTACTTCAATGAACTGCATATGC
Organism: Desulfurococcus mucosus DSM 2162; assembly: GCF_000186365.1. Lineage (NCBI taxonomy): Archaea > Thermoproteati > Thermoproteota > Thermoprotei > Desulfurococcales > Desulfurococcaceae > Desulfurococcus > Desulfurococcus mucosus. Next base: position 838,349 of record NC_014961.1, on the reverse strand, counting down.
ATAAGTGTCGTGGGGACGACTGCAGCGGCTGTCACTATGTCCAACCATGGTGCAACGGTTCGAGCATCTAGTCCGTGGTGGCTCGGTATGCTAGGTGGATCCAGGAGTATTGAGTTCACGGGTCCCCTTTGATCCTCCTTTGGATCGGCTGCTCTCCTGATTATTACTGAAAGCGCTCTCTTCACACCATACTCCCTGTGCAGGGTGCACAGTAGCCTCAACATACCGGTGGTGTTACAGCTTACGACTCTCACATACTTCTTGTTTAATGCTTCCTCGAAATTACAGAGGGTACTATAGCTGAGCTCAGCTACCCCGGGTTCCTCGCCTCCTTGGAAAACCCCGGGTTTCCCATAGGATTCATAGATCTTCTTGTTGCCGGCTCCCTTGCCCCCGGGTGATGCGTCATATATTAGGTCTGCTTCTTCAAAGAGGTAGTCTACGTATCCATGGGGCTCTAAGCCGGCTTCACGGAACTCGCTAGCTCTCTCCCTGGGCACATATATGGGTATTCCCTTCCTGGCGGCCAGGTAGGCGGAGTAGTCTACCCTGTACTTGGCTATCCCAACCAGCCTGAAATCCTTGTTGGATAGCACGGCGTCAACTATTCTCTTCCCTATTGTTCCATAGCCGTTTACAGCGATCTTCACGGGCATAGCTACCATCCCAGGAACATTTTAGCCGATAACTCCAGGGCTTTCAGTGCTGGGAGCTCCTCGCCTGAGAGGAAGAGTAGCAGGGCGTTTCCACCTGTTGATACATGTATTCTGCTTGTCAGCTTCGATTCATCAACCATGGATGCCAGGTGCCCTCCCGCTATAAGTGTGAACGCGTTGGAGCTGTAGACGGCGTCAAGTATCCTTAGTGTGCCCTCCCTGAATCTTTCATCCTCTATTACTCCGGCTGGGCCACGCATCACTATAATCCTGGCGTCCCTTATCAGGTCGCTATATATTTGCATAGTGTTCTCGCCTATGTCCTTGGCTACACCAGTGATTCCGCCGATGTAGGTGTTCCTGACATCACCGTTGACCTCGACCCTTAGGTCAACTGGTGTCTCTATCGGTGCACCGCGTAGCAGTATATACCTGGCTCTTGGAACCAGTGGTAGAAGTCCCTTCTCTTCAAGTATCTTCATGTTCTCGGTTCCTATGTTTACCCCTTTAGCGGCTAGGAATAACTGTGCCAGGAGGCCTGTGGTAAGTATCCGGTCAGCCAGCTTATTCCTCATCAGGTTCTCGATAACTCTCAGCAGCTCCCTGACTTTTGAGCCGCCGAGCACGTATATCCTGGGGGATTCAGCCGAGTTAAATACTCTCCTAACAGCGGCGATCTCTTGTTCGAAGAGGGGGCCCATGCAGCTAGGCATGAGTAGTGGTAGTCCCACAATGCTTGGCTGGCTTCTATGCGCGGTTGCGAAGGCGTCGTTTACATATATGTTGAAGACTGCTGAGAGCCGCTTAGCCATGATTGTCAGCGCCTGCCTCTCCGGGGGAGCCTCGATCACCTCCTCTGAAAGCAGCCTGAGGTTGTCGAGGAGTAGTGCTTCACCGGGTTTCAGATTGTTGATTTCCTCTAGGGCTCTTGGACCTATGATGTCTGGGACGTAGCGTATATCTCTCCCAGTATACTTGGAGAGTAGCTCCGCATGCTTCTCCATTGTTGTGAAATCGTCGTCGCCCGGCCTCCCCTGGTGTGAAGCCAGTACCAGGGCAGGCTGGTAGTCCTCGAGCATCTTCTTGATGAACATGGAGTGTATCTTTATGCGTCTATCATCGAGGATGTCGCCTGTTTCAGGATCTATAGGGACATTTACATCTATCCGCATGAATACCTTCTTGCCTGAAATATTGACGTCCCTTACGGAGGGTAGTCGAGGAATCTCGAGGTGGCTCATCTCACGCACCGCTTCTGTGCTATGGTGTTTTAAGCTTATAACTGTCAATGGAATGGTTTATTTAAATATTTAAAGGATTTCAACGGATCCTTGTACATCACTAATTTAAATAGTTATCATAAGCTAGAGTATTTGAAAAAATTAAGGTATTTGATGAAAACAAGCTACTTCTCCACGAAGTGAATCGCCCTTGTGGGGCACACGCTTGTACACAACCCGCATCCATAGCACTTCGTTAAATCAATCCTTGCAACGCGTTTCCCGCCAGCGTCCTCGACATGCACGGCGTCATAGTTGCATACCTGCTCGCAGAAGCCGCATCCAATACACTTCTTCTCGTCGACAACCGGGGGCTGTGCCCAAACCCTTCTTGGCTCGGGCCTCAGGTACTTCAACGATGCACCTTTCACGTCGAGTATGCTTGCATATCCATGGCGATCCAGCCATTCATTCACCTCTTTCAGTATCCTTGTGAAGACCCCTGGGCCTTCTACTAGTGCAGCCGTACATATCTGCACAGCTGAGGCACCGGCCATGAAGTACTCTATGACGTCGAGGCCCCTGCTAATCCCTCCAACACCTATCACCGGTAGCTTGGTGTTCAACGCTGCCTGGGAGACCACGGCTAGTGCAAGGGGTTTGAGTGCTGGGCCGCTCATCCACCCGTATCCATATGGTCCACCCACTATGGGCATCCCGGTTTCTACATCTATGTGTAGTGCTGGACCTATAGTGTTCGTTGCAACGATTCCATCGACCCCAACCTTCTCGAGCTCTTTAACCAGCTCGGGTATGTTCGGTGTGAACGGGCTCAGCTTCGGGAATATCGGTATGCTAACGCTCTCCCTTAGTGCTTTAGCCGCTTCTACAACGGGACGGTAGTCGCGCCCTATGTAGTGGGTGGAGAACTCTATTGCCTGGACGCCAGCCTTCTCGACTTTGGGTCCCAGTAGTGAGAGCTCTTCGGGCGTGTACCCTATGCTCGCTATGAATGCAACGCCTTTCTCGCCGCAGTATTTCTTCACAAGCGGATATTCTCTCTCAAGGTAGTGTTCAGCCGGTATATCGCTCCATAGCTCAGCGTTGAGTACAGCGTATATAAACCGGTAGTTCCCGCTGTCAACCGGTGTTATCCTTACATCCCCGGGTTTCAGGGTCTTCAACAGGTTTGCCCTGACAACGCCTCGATCAACTGCAGCCATGCTTGGACGCGGCACTATGGCGGGCTTCACGCTTATAGTCTTAGCAACTACCGCGCCGACACCGGCGTCAACTAGTTCCCTCATGGCCTCGTAGTCTCTTGAGACAGGGCACGCGGCATTCATCAATGGGTTCTTTAACTTGAGCCCCGCTAACTCAACGCTTAGGTCAGCCATCTTCCATCCCACTTCACTCTTTACCAGTATATATGGTAGGGCTAGGTAAATAAGTGTTTCAAGCAGGTGTGAAATAGCATCATGTCGAACCCTGCGGGCATACAGTAGGCTCCCAGACAGCCCCGTTGAGCACACAACGGGAAACCGGTTGCAGGAGCACGTTAGGAAGGCGCTTCATCCACGAGGGAATCTAGGCTCCCAGGGTGTGTGGAGGAAAAAACTAGCTGCAGAGCGGGTAGTTTTCTGGAACCTTCGTCCTGAAGTATCTCCCGGACTCCGGATCCTGGAATAACCCTACCTTGACGCCTTTCCTACCTCTCGGGTTAAGCTGCCACACCTTTACAGGTACTAGCTCGAGTTCTCTACCACTCGGGGTTTTCACCTTTACTTTCTCTGTACATGGCATGGTGTTCACCGCTCTAAATTAACATGTTAATCCCTTATATAACTTTTTCCCATGATTTGGTAACTGAGTGACTTAGCATAGCACATGACTACTTAGACATGAAACAATGTTATTCGTTTTCAACCATGGCGTCTAGTTGACTCAGGAAGGGTGCTCGGATACCCCAGGGCTGAGATCATTCACGGTGTCTCGAGGCATGACTCTCCTCATCGCACCATTGATATCTTCAGCAATAGGAGATTTATGCCTTACCGTACACCTCTAACCCGGGTCATCCAGTGTTGTAGGAGCCCGTTTAATGCTGGGGAACGGGTCTTGTGAAAAGTATGGCCCGCCCCGGGAGGCCGGGGCGGGCGAGGCCGATTATGATGCACCGTACTTATCCTGCCACTCCTTGTATGCCTCGAGCCATGAGGGATCAATGCTGGGCTTTCTCTTCTCTATTACTTTGATGAAGTCATCCGTGGTTAGAGGCCGTAGGGACTTTATGTCCTCGGGCTTCGACAAGCCCTTCTCGTTCAGCTCCTCCGCGACGTTGTTTTGAACCTCCTTCACGATGCTTGCAATGTCTGCTGGACTATAGTTTTCCGTTAGCTCAGCGAGCTTGTCGTAATCTATGCTGTCGATGGAGTAGACGTCTTTCAGCTTGCCTATGTAGTGTATGAATAACTGTTTCCTTACCTCCTTGTTGGGTGGCGGTACATATATCCTCTTCTCGAATCTCCTTATGAAGCCTATGTCCAGTGTCCACGGCTTGTTTGTTGCGCCGACGACGAACAACGGCATCTTCTTGTTCTCCTTGCTCTTCAACCCATCCATCTCTATGAGGAACTGGTTTCTCATCCTCTTCTCTCCGCCGACCTCGTTTCCAAGTGGCTGTAGTAGGCTGTCTACTTCATCTATGAATATTATCACGGGCTTGTCCTGGGACGCGTATTCCCTTGCCTTGTCGAACACTTTCTTCACGTTTTTCTCAGCGTCGCCAAGCCATTTACTCATTATGGTTGCTGGGCTCACATTTATTAGGACTGCATCTATCTCGTTGGCTAACGCTATTGCCAGCTCCGTTTTCCCGCAGCCAGGCGGTCCGAACAGCAGTATGCCTTGAGACCACCCTAGTGGGTACAGTTGCGGCGTTTTCACCGGATATATCACGGATCGCTTCAACGCCTGTTTAACTTCTTCGAGATCCACTAGGTCCTTGAAGGTGTTCTTGTTGCTTCTTTTATCGGGTTCTAGGACTTCGACGACGTCGTCTATGCTTGCCTCTCCCTGGGGTCCCCCGATTTTAACTGAGCCTGAGACATATTTCTCCAGTATGCTGACGCGATTCCTGTACTTCTGTATTAGATCCCTGTACGTCTCTGCGAGAGGGGAGTCGGGGTACAGCTTCAGGTATTTTGAGAGCAGGTCTATGGCTGCATTATAGTACTTGATAGCGGACTCGTAGTCTCCGGCCTTATCAGCTGAGACGGCTTTATGCGCGTACTCTATGCCTTTATCAACCAGGTACTGCATGCTCATGGCTCTCGATCACCGTTCCTCCAGCGGTTCACAGGGCCTCGTTTAAAACCGCTTCAACTTGATGAGCCCTTTCTCCTCTAGGCGCCTCAGCGCCTCATACACTTTGTCACGGGCAACCCTATACTTGGCTGTGAAGTGGGGTATGTCGAGTATTCCTCCATTACCCCTTAGCTCTGCAAGCAACCATTGTTCAATCACATTCAACGGGATGTCGCTGGATGCATCCACGTTAACTCCCTGTGCGACAGGCGATACCCCCGGTTCAATGGGTGCTGTCTTCAACTCTACGGGGTCGCTGGGCGGGGGTGGAGGTATCTTCTCGGCTAAGCCGGGGCTACCGAGCCTACTCCCCGGTGCACTATGCTCCTCCACGCGTTTAACAGGGGGCTTCCCCTCCCCCTGTGCAATATGCTTTGAGACCAGCGGGTAGGGTGCTGAGGAGCTATCGGTTGAAACCTGTATGCTCCCTACTTTCTGCTCGATCGCCCTTATCAAGCTGACTAGTTGCGGGTTAATCTTCTCGACCTCTGGCTCGATCCGCTTCAACTCGTCTAGTACCTCGGGTAACGCCTTCATGGGCTCCTGGATCTGCGTGATTGTTTCAAGCCTGAGCTTGACCCTTGTGAGATCGTAGAGTACCTTTGTGAAGAGCGCGATGTATCCTGAAATGTTCCTGCTCTCCTCATCTATTATCCTCTGGATCTCCTTATCCTGGGCTCCACTGGACTTCACTTTCCTCGTATGCTCTTCAAGCGTCATTTCGAGGCCTTTCTTGGATGCCTCAATGCTCCTTATCATTCTCTCCATGAGGACAATGGATTCCTCAATGTTCTTTACTAAAGGATCCTTGGGTTTAAACGCTCCCAGCAGCCTGCTGAAGATGCTTCCCCTGTAGCTACTGATTGATGCAGACATGTCTCAAACCCCGTGCCACGCTTCCGCTATCACATCCCATATGGGACTCTTTTTAAACAATGGGTATAGTAATACAGTGCTAACACCATGCCTCTACATGCATCCCTGGTGAGGCATGTTGGCTGTAGGGCTAGTGCTTAGCGTAATACACTGAGTATTCATCGCCGCCGAAGAGCGTTACTGGCTCAGTGAATCTCGCGAAGACCTCCCCGCTTCCCCGATATATGCTTAAGTATGCTTCCAGTGGTTGCTCCTCCCATGGAATGCTCACCATACATATGTTCATCACGGATACGCATTGCTTCTCAAGTGCTTCATCCCTCAGGGGCAGTAGCCTCACAACGTATCCGTCCGGCAGCCCAGTTATGAATGCGTGTTCCCCTATTGAGAAGTAGTATCTGTCACTCGGGATGGACTCGGCAACGCCGTCCGGCCTTATCCAACCAAGGGTTACCTCCCCGATTCCATCCCTGTTATAGTAGAGTAGCCTAATCCTCCTGTATCCCCTGCCGAGCACTATCTCCGGGCTGCTATGGAGCCTCGGGGGCTGGTCGAACCACGCGTCGACAAGTACCCTGCCATCTACTGAAAGTATTGCACCATCACTTGAGACCACGTAGAACCTATAGGTGCCAGGATAATCTATCTTTATGAACCCCTTGAACTCCGCAATGAACCTCTTGGAGGGGACCTTCTCATGCGGCTTATCGAACCATGTGAAGTCTATGCGGGGGCTAATGGTTTCAGCAATGTATGGCAGGGCACCGGGCTCTCTCGGAGGAGCTCCCTCACTCCACGTGTAGAAACGCGTTCTCACCCCGTTGAGCAAGCCTGGTTTAACCAGTTTCAGCGACACTGTCTGCAAGGCTACCCCTTTCAGACTCAGAGTGGTCTCCACGCTACACTAATAATAATCTATCCTGGGCGGTAAAAATATTAAGTTGTCGGAGGCATTATTGGGGAAGACACGTGTAAGGGTTGGATAAGCATGGTTTTAGTTAGCCCGAAACTCATTGAGTCAATGCTCTCCGGTAACCCCTTGCTTAAACAGGCGTACACTATGCTTGTCAATGATCCCGAGGTTCAAGCTCTTTGGAGCATGGCCAACGTGATGGCTGTTAACCGTTTAAGGTACAATGACCACGGCCCCGTCCACGCGCATATAGCTGCCGGTGCATCCCTCTACATATACCAGTTGCTTCTCTCGAAAGGTGTTCAACCATCATTACTGAGGGACGGCGTAGTGGATGATGTAGGGTACACGTGGCTGGTGCCGTTGTTAGGCTCGCTCCTCCACGACGTAGGCAACAGTGTTCACAGGGATATGCATGAGAGGATTGGCGCAGTAATAGCCATGCCTATTTTGGATAGGGTGCTCGGTAAACTCATACAGGATCAAAGCATCAGGGTTAAGCTGAGGCAGGAAGTGATGCATGCCATATACTGCACCAGCTACGACGTGGAGTGCCTTACATACGAGGCTGGATGCGTTAAAGTAGGGGATGGAGTGGATATGGCTGAGGGAAGGGCTAGAGTACCATACAGGCTTGGCGGAGTCTCGATACATAGTGTTTCAGCACTTAGCATTAAATCAGTCGAGATACTTCCATCCGAAAGAGTATCTGTCAGGATAAACGTCAACATGACTGAGCGTGCAGGCATATTCCAGGTGGACGAAATACTCATCCCGAAGATCTCGTCGACACCGCTGAGGAGCCATATAGAGGTATATGCTTTGATAGGTGATACAGTGGTTAAATCGTATATACCGTAGAGACAAGTATAGGTAGCCAAGACAGTAGGGATACTGGATTTTTAAAGCTGCAATGCGTATTCCATTAGTCGTAAGGTGAGAGGGATGTTATTTAACACGTGGCAGAGATAGCGGTCTACCCGTCTCAAGCCTCCTACTAGGTGAGAAAGTAACCATAAAGGCAAGGATAAAACCCCTCGGCCCCGGAAGAATCCTTGTAAGGGATCCAACAGGCGAGAAAGAGCTCAGGGTAACCGGTGGGAAAGCCAGGGAACTCCTATCACTGCCCTGTGAAACCATGGTGGCTGTGACCGGGGTTCTCACATGGGACGGCTTGGAAGTCGAGGAGTACAGGGTTCTACATAAGCCGCTGAAACCCGAGAAGATATGCGTCGACGATGTTCCCAGCGACCCCGGCGAGTATGCACGGAACTACCATGTGTACGTCAGGCACCCCAGGGTTCTGAGGGCTGTGAAAACATACTCCATGGTGTTGAAGGCTATGAGGAGTATTCTAGACGAACACGGCTTCACGGAACTACCCTCCCCAATAATAGGTTACGTGAGTGATCCAGGATTAAGAGGCGCTGTAAAGGCGTCAATCAAAATGTATGGAAAGGTATATGAGGTTCAGAGCAGTGTAATCATGTATAAACAGCTCTACGCTTCCCTCCTAGGGAAGATATATTATGCAGCCAGGAACCTAAGGGTGGAGCCCGTTGAAAACGCCTCCACCGGGAGACATCTCGCCGAGTTCACCCAGCTAGACGTGGAGGCATCCCTTACCACCGCCGACGACGTGATGATGCTCGCCGAGGAAACTCTATATGGGGCTGTTAAACACTTACTCAACTATCACAGTGGGCTCCTCACACGTGAAGAAGAACGCTTCCTAGAGGAAACCATCATCAAGCCACCCTATCCGAGGATAGACTATGACTCAGCGGTAGAACTATTGAGGCGGAAGGGCTTCACAGTCGAACATGGAAGGGAGCTAAGCTTCGACGCTGAGGCAGCACTAGGGGATATCTATGGAACACCAGTGTGGATACAGGGATTCCCTACGAGTAGCCGCGGATTCTACTACATCCCGGATCCAGGGAAACCCGGCTACAACGTAGACTACAACCTCATCCTACCAAGCCGTGCAGGCGAGGTCCTGGATGGTGGGTGCAGGGAATACAGGTACGAGCACCTGGTCGACAGGATAAAGCACCATGGAGAACCACTCGGGAAGTACAAGTGGTTCCTTGAACTGGCTGAAGCCGGGGCTATTCAGCCCACATGTGGATGGGGTCTCGGCGTAGAGAGGCTGGTCAGGTATATACATAGATTGCCCCATGTAGCCTATGCATCGCCCCACCCAAGGATCCCTGGTGTAATAGGGCCCTAGAGGAAACCAGGGTGCATGTCCTTAGGTCGTTACCCGCCAACTCTTTTTCAAGGACCCCTAGTCCCTGCTACAGTGGTCTCGAGGATCTCCCTCCCGCCCTAAAAGCCGGGGCTTTCAGCTGAACGATTCAAGGTGTCATGAAAAGGTGTTCCAGCAGTGTTCAGGGGGATCAGGCATTATACGGTGAGTCGCCGGAAACCGTGATGGAAGAAAATGAAGGTGTAGGATCCCCATGACTCCACATCAATCGCCCGTGATCTCTGGGCGGGGAAGCCCCTTGAGGAAACCCTGATACGCATGGAATGTTCCTCCAGGGATAAAAGTACTGTAGGGGAAGCAGTGGTTGCGGCTAGTATGTATTGTTGATTTCTGCATCGTGCCTAAGCCCTAATTGGATGGGGTTTTCATCGGTATTAACTCTATGTCGAGGCCTGAGTTCACTACTATTAAGTGTTTGTTCGGTATGGGATTCCAGTATGGTTCATCACTCATAGGTTCAGAGGCTACCAGCACGGCTCTTTCCCTGTAGGCAAGCTTCATTGCTATAAGCTGCCGCGTCTCCTTCGACAGCTTCCTCAGTTCAAAACCCTCCCCAGGCCTCTCCCTGTAGTAGAGCGTGTAGTAGTCTAGGCTTGTAGTAGCATATCTCAAGGCGTAAAGTCTCTCACCATCGCTAGCAATGAAGTTTAGCGATGAAAAGCCAATGCCCTCGGCAATGATCTTCTCGACAGCCCTCCTAATACCCTCCACGGGGTCCCCATATTCTTCAGCCTCCTGGACGACTAGGTGGAAGAATGCCTCAGAATCCGTGTCGCCGTCAAGGCTACGGTGTCTTTCGTCGAGAAGACCCAGTAGTGCCCGCCTATCATGTATTGTCCCATTATGTGCGAAAACCCAGCTCCTGTACAGCCATGGATGAGTGTTTCCGCGTCTACGATCCCCGACACTGGCAAGCCTGACATGGGACACCACTATCCTGCCGCGGGCACGTCTTTGGATGACCTCTCTAGCCTTAGCTGAGGAGTACAGGGGTAGAGGCTCCTTGTAGACATGCCAGCCGCCTTCATCGAGCCATGCAATACCCCAACCACTAGGGTTCTCATGCGAAAACTCCACCATGCTACCCATGGGAGACTCGAAGAAGCTGAAATAGACGTCAACAGGCCTGTTAGCATATAGGCCAAATAGCCGACACATATGGGCTGACCCGTTTACCCCTAGAGGTTTATTCTTATTTATTCCGGGTAATTTTAATTTAGGCTCGCCTCCAGCGACCTCCTCTCCGCCTACGTCTTCACCAGTGGCCGCATCGCCTCCGACGCGGGGTCGCAGGACATGGGATGGTACTGCACGCCCGGTGGTGTCTAGGTTGCTGTAATCTAACTAGCTTTTTTCGAAGCCTCTCTAGCCCTAGCTACAGCTGTTTCGAGAGCCTTGAAGGCCTCTAATGCGTCTCCCCTGTCTACGACTATGATTGTATCGCTATGTGCTGACATTATTTGGAGAATATTCACCTTTCTCCTGGCGAGCAGTGTGGTTATGTAGGATACGAAGCCAGGGGTCTCAATGTTTTCAACAGGGCTGATTACAACTATGGCTGATACATCGGCTTTAACCCATATTGGGTCGTGGTTCACCAGCTTCGAGAAGGAGTCGAATACTTCTTTATTCATTATCACAGTTATATTGTCTACGCCTTGAGCAACCGATATGAAACGCGTCTTACCAGTCAGCCTGCTCATAGCATTGAGAACGTCGTGGAGTATGTTTGAGTCGTAGGTTGCTATTACTAGACTCGTCTTGAGCTCGATGCTGCTCTCAGCCAGGACTCTGAAGACCTTTGACATGGGGGATGGCGTGGTCGTGTTCATCCTGCTACGTAGCAGAGCCATTTTAACAGCACTGGCTGAGCACTGCATACCGTAGTCTTCTCTCACAGCCTCGGCTATTATCTCGGATAGTCTGCTGTAGTTTACGTAACCGCTTCTCAATGCTTCCACGAGGCATGGATCAGCTTCGACAATGCTCCTAACTATGCTGCTGATGTTCACGCCGTCCCGTTGCATTATGTCAGCCTCCAAGATGGAACAAGAATATTCCAAATAGCACACTAGGTTAATAATTGTTTCATGTGGTGGGAAAGACTTTTATCCCTGTTCCATAAGGCGGTCTACGCGGTGGGTATATATGTGGCGGATGAGCGTTAGCGGAGCCCCGGAGACGGGTCGCAGGGTGATCGGGCTAGCCCTGCTCACAGTACTGCTAGCAGGGATCATCCAGCTACAGCCAGTGATATCCCAGGGTCAAAGCGTCTTCAGAGTGGGATGGGGCGGAACATCGCTGGACACTCTTAACCCATTCACAACATATGCACAGATCTCCATATGGGTCACTCTTGACGTGTATAGTAGGCTTGTCAGGGTCTCGGCAGACTACTCAACATACGTGCCTGACCTGGCCGCCTCATGGGAGTACCTGGATCCCCATACTGTGAGATTCCACCTGGTCTCCAATGCGACTTTCCACGATGGTGTCCCAGTTACCGCTAGCGATGTCGAGTTCAGCTTCCATCTGGCTAATCAGTCATGGTCCTCTAGGTCGGCCAATGTGAAAGTGGTTGAATCCATGAGGATCCTAGATAATTACACCGTGGAGTTTACGGTTTCATCGATACCTTTGTTCTTCGCGATGGCTGCAAGCACCATACCAATAGTGCCAAAACACATATGGGCTGGGTTAAGCGATCCATCGACATACAGTGGGTACCCGGTAGTGGGCTCGGGCCCCTTGCGCTTAACCGAATACAAGGAGGGGCAGTATCTCGTGCTCGAGCCGTATAGTGGGTTCTACTATCCATGGTACCTGCCTAAAGTCAACCGTATCATAGTGAAGTTCTACCCGGATGTAACCAGTGCTGCCAACGCACTACTGGCCGGGGACGTTGATGCTGTGGGGCCATATATCCCTATGGCTATGTACACGGTGCTTGCAAGCAACCCGGGTTTCAAGGTCTTCACGTCCCCGGGGACCACGTACTTCTATATAGCCTTCAACGTTGACCCGAACGGTACGGGTAATCCAACCTTGAGGGATCTCAATGTGAGGAAAGCCTTGGCTTATGCAACCAATATATCCTACCTATGTGACACGGCTTGGCACGGGTACTCTAAGCCAGCTACATCGGTGCTGCCTTCTTCAAACATATATCATAACAAGAACCTTAAACCCTACGACTTCAACTTGAGCAGGGCAGTAGAGGTGCTTGAGTCAGCCGGCTACAAGCTCGGCCCTAACGGGGTGAGGGTTTCAGGCGAGGGAACCCCGCTTGCATACACCCTGCTTGTGCCGAGTAGGTTCCCAGAGGCGGTTAACGCGGCACAGGTGATCGCGGACTGGTGGAGGCAGATAGGGATCAGCTTAACGGTTAAGGCCATGGATACTGGCAGTATGAGTGCAATAATATGGAGTAATGTGAACGGTGTGGTCAGGCTCGGCCACGACATGGATCTATGGGATTGGATCGTTGACCCTAACGATGTGTCAATACTGGACGTCTTCGTCACTGGACGCACTATCACGGGTATCTCGGATTCCGGCTACAGTAACCCCCTATACGATTCATTGTATGAGACAATATACAATGCTTCAAGCGTTGACGAGGTTAGGAGCATAGCGTGGAGACTACAGGAGATACTCTACAACGACCTACCATACCTACCGCTCTGCGAGATCGAGGCTGTCCAAGCTCATTCAGTAAGGTTCACAGGCTTCAACTATGAATGGCCGGGAGGCCCCTTCGGAGGCTCAGACTGGTACACCTTCCTCAACGTGTCTGAGGCTCACCCAGTAGCCCAGGCTAATGGAGGCGGCATCCCGACTGTAGCAGTGGCCCTTAGCGTGGTAGCGGTTGCCGCAGTGGTCTGGGTGCTAGCCCGTTACGCTAGGAGGTGACTTCTGTGACCTTCATATTCATAGTTAGAAGGATTTTTTCAAGCGTGGCATCGGTATTCATGTTGCTAACAATAGCCTTCATACTCTTCAGGATGCTTCCAGGGGACCCAGCCTCCCTCATGTTCAGGGACCCCAGGTTAACACAGGATCAAGTGGTTTTTCTAAGGGAGAAATTCGGGCTTGACAAGCCTCTATGGGAGCAATACGTGATCTACCTGGTGAACACTCTGAGAGGCGACCTAGGCATCTCATTCTACTATAGACGCCCCGTGGCGGAGGTATTGCTCGAGAGGCTGTTGAACACGCTCTTACTACTGGTACCCGCCGTGTTGATTTCAATAGCCATCGGGGTGCTGACAGGGGTTGTCTCAGCGTGGAAGCGTGGTAGCAGGCTTGAGAAGGCACTGAGCGGTACGGCACTGGCACTATATACTCTCCCCACGTATTGGCTTGGAGGGCTACTAGTGCTGGCATCCATAAACTACCTGCACCTCCCGGTGACAGGGATGGGCGACTACGGGGTGGGGTACTCATCCTTCATGGATCACATTAAGGATCTACTCAGCCACATGGTGCTGCCTCTATCCACGCTCGTATTGGTTAACTACGGCGGCTTCACGCTGCTTGTCAGAGCATCGATGCTGGATGTATTGGCGGAGGACTACATTAGAACCTACCGTGCAGTAGGGTTCGGTGAGGGTAGAATCCTCTTCAAGTATGGGTTGAAAAACGCCATGCTGCCAACGCTTACAGCGATATCGATATCCATAGCTACATCGGTGTCCGGGGCTGTTCTAACGGAGACAATATTCGCATGGCCGGGTGTTGGGAGACTAATATATGAGGCGGTGTTCAACAGGGACTACCCTCTTCTCCAAGGAGCTTTTCTCACTGTAACGGTTTCAGTGGTCTTAGCTAACCTACTGGCTGACATACTATACGGGCTCATAGATCCAAGGGTGAGGGCGTGATGAGGCGGTGTATGGTTCTTTTAAATGGTAAATCCACTGGGCACACATGCGCATTGCTGGCTAGAATGCTGACCATAATCCGTGGAAACAGGAGTGTGAAAGCCGGGTTAACAGTGCTCCTCATATATGTCTCCCTGTCTATCCTAGCCCCTTACATAACTCCCTACAAGCCCAGCGACACGGATCCCTCCAGCATACTCCAGCCTCCCAGCGTCAAACACCTGCTTGGAACAGATGAGGTGGGGCGGGATCTATTCACCCTTAACATATACTCTATAAGGACTTCCCTAGTAGTAGGCTTGGCTTCAGCAGTGTTGACAGCGGTTATCGGCCTCGCCGCTGGCCTCGTTTCAGGGTACTACGGTGGCCTCGTGGATGAGATTCTAATGCATGTAGTGAACTTCCTCCTCGCCATGCCATCCATAGTGCTAATGATAGTTATCGGTTCAATACTTGGATCGAACACGCTTTCAGTCATTCTGATAATCGGGTTGCTGAGTTGGAGCCCTATAGCCAGGATCGTTAGATCCATGGTTTTATCACTGAGGGAATGGGCATTCATACAGGTCGCGAGGTCACTGGGTGCAGGTGACTCGTGGATTATCACGAGACATATTCTCCCGGCAGTAGCACCGGTAGCAATAGCTAACACGGTTCTCTCGGTTTCAACAGCCATATTCTCGCATGCAGCACTAGTGTTCATGGGCGTCGGGAACATAGGTGAATGGAACTGGGGCCTCATACTTTACAACGCATATGTCTCGGGCGCCCTTGCAGCAGGGATGTGGTGGTACTTTATACCGCCCGGAGTAATGCTTATCTCCCTGGCATACGCTGTAATGCTGGTGGGCTACGGGATTGAAAGAGAACTCGATCCAAGAATGCTTACAACCGAAAACCCTATCCCCTAAGGCGGGGTTGAAGGGTTCAAATGCGATATGAGGGACTTCTAACTTCAGGGGTTGCATTCAGGGTTGGCCCCGCCCCTCGCAGAAATGAAGAATCTCTGTCAACCCCCGTTTGCCCTGTAGGGGATGAATGCAAACCCGAGTGAGGGAGGCCAGTCGCAGGTGGGGCATGGATCTTAGGCGACGGGCCCGCCGGGATTTGAACCCGGGGCCTCCGGCTCCGGAGGCCGGCGCCCTGTCCTGGCTAGGCGACGGGCCCGCTGGATTGTAGTGATGTCTCCTGGGTCTTATTAACTAAGAACTATTATGACTCTACCCTGGATGAACGTATTTAACGGGTGCTGGCTCTAGGCATTGATGGGTGCTACGTGTTGAACGAGATAGTGTTGCTGATGCTGCTGATGGGTGTCGGTGTCTCCGCGCAGCTGGTGTTCAAGCATGTCTTGGGGTTGGGCGTGTTCTTCGATAGGATGGTTAGGGTTCTCGTGGATGTAGTGTACCGTGTGCTGATACCGCTGGCATTCCTTAAGACGTATTTGGAGAGAGGGCTTGATAGTGGTGATACATGGATAGCGTTCTCATTCATTGTTTTCACATTTGTATCGGCTGTATCACTGAGCCTTATTGCTCGGGGTAGGCCCAGGGAGTACTATGGCGCCCTCTTCCTGGCTAGTACTTTCCCCAACGCCGTGTTCCTGGGCTTCCCGGTTTCCATGGCGCTCTTCGGCTCGATACATGTTGCATCAATATATGGGCTTGTTACACTGGTCCTCAACGTCCTGCTGCCAGACTTAATGGCTGTGAGCGGCTTCTCCCTGCGCAGGATCCTCTTAATGCCAGCCCTCCTCGGCTTCATCGCTGGGTTAGGCGGCCACTATGCGGCCCCTTCCTGGTTCGTCAACTGGATAACCTCGGCGCTATGGTGGGCTCCGCAGGCATTGAGCTACACGGCAACAGCGGTGCTTGGAGCGAGGCTGCCTTTAAGGATGGATGTCTTGAGGCGTAACAGGCGGTTCCTTGGCGTTGTAGCATTGTACAGGTTTCTTATCTCGCCAGCTGTAACAGCACTGGTGCTATTGGTGAGCAGGGTTGACGTAGGGCTAAGTATTCAGGCAGTCACCGTGTCGCTGATGCCTCCTGCAGTCATGAACACGCTTATTGCCGAGAGGCATGGATGGATGCCTGAACTCGTTGCGTCAACCACCTTCCTCCTAACGCTTGCCGTGGTCTTATGTCTCCCCTTGTTCTCAGCCCTGCTCCACTAGAAGGTGGTTGCCCGTGCCCATTAGCACGGGCTTTCCCCTTCCGATACCTCATCTATTCTCAGTACTTCACCGGGGGCTGCGTCGACGGACACCACTGGGCCCGCCCCACGGGGAATGAGGCGGGAGAGCCCCTCCCATTCACCGCCACGCCTCCAGTGCTTCCAGTAGCTAAACCAGCTTGAAACCTTCACTTAGTGAACAGTCTGACTAGTGGGCTACAGTAGTGCTTTAACCCTGGTTCTCAGACGTATGCTTCCGCCTTGATCACGTCGGTGAGTACCGCTGGATATATGTTTACAACGCCCTCGATGCTCTTTATCTCCTCATGTATCCTCTGGAGCTCCTCCCCGTCTCTCGCCCATATTACTGCGAGAAGATCGTGGTCGCCTGAGGCTAGCGCCAGGTATTTCACGTATTCCTTCTCCTTCAACCTGTATGCCACCTCGAAGAGCTTGTTTGGCTCGACATTTATGCCCGTGTAGCTGATCCTGCCGTACCCCAGGCTAGCCGGGTCAACTATTAACGCGTACTTCTTTATCACGCCACGGGACTCCAGCTTCTTCACCCTCTTTATAACCGCCACATCGCTCAGCTTCAGCTTCAACGCTATTTCTCTGAAAGGCTTCCTAGCGTTCTCCATAAGCTCCTTTATGATAAACATGTCGATCTCGTCTAGCAAACCTACCCGCCTCCCCGGCATGGTTCTACCTTAAACACGCCTACTCTTTTAAACTCATTATCACCTGGCTCAATGTACTCCACTAACTCGGCGTAATGCCCCATGGATCTCAATATGTACATGTAGTCCTCGACCCAGTCTCTCACGCCGCATGAAAGGCAGAAAGCACCTTCAAACTCCACCTTGACCAGCATTTTCTCATCGTCAACCCAGGTTATCCTGGCTACCGCTTCAGGTGACCTCGTCTTGTTGTATGTTTCAAGAGCTGAAAAAACAATGTTTCTAAACGAGTCGCCCGTGCACATGGCTGATTACCCGGATACCTTTACCTCCTTGTAGCTCTCCCATAATCCATGCAGGTTGCAGTATTCGACTGCTATTAGTCTACCCGGCTTCTGTATCTTCAGGTAGACCTCTACCACGGGTTCACTATACACTGGTGTGAACTCATACCTACCTATTAGAACCGGGTTGAAGGCCCTTCCCTCCTCCTCAAAGTAGAGCTCTATCCATCTAATTGAGTGTTCAACAGTGTTGGGATGAGGGCCTACGCTCACCTTGACCCTGAAGACTTCACCGGGCTTCACATGGTCCGGTGCCTCGATACGTGGTGTGTGGGTTTCAACCTTGCTTATGGCTTCACCACTGGCTGTCGAGGGTGTATATATGAGGTCTTTTAACCCTGTCAACTCGTTCACCCTAACCAATGGATTAAAATAAGGGATTTTATAGTTTACAATGCGAAACCCACGGCAACACCCTGTCTCTCGGGATGCATGGATTTAAGTGATTAAACCCGTATTAATCATGGTTGCTATGCTTAAATGGTGGTTGAAATGAGCGGGGACGACGAAATACTGAATCTACTCAGGAAGCTCCTCTCAAGGCCTGAGAGAAGGATCGAGGCGAAGACGGGTCTAGAGGTGGACTCCGTGGGGCCGGAGTCACCGAACGGTATATACATATTCAACCAGTTGAATGGTAAATGGGTTCTCCAACAGGTTGACGGAGACCATCTAAAGCCCTGGGAGGACGGCTTATACGTGGTTTACTTCGACAATACGAAGTGCCCGGCCTGCAGGGCCTACGACATGTACTGGTATCCATTTGTAAAGCTCTTCGGCCACACATTTAAAGACGCCCACTTCATAATAGTGCTCTGCGACTGGTTTACAAGGGAGTGTAATTCAAGCGCTGCGAGAAACAGTTTCGAGCACTTCGATATACATGCATCACCCACCACTCTCCTGCTCAGTGTTGAAAACGGGGCTGTCAAAGCAATGCGTAAGCTCGAGGGCGTTAAGAGAATTGACCAGCTTGTTGAAGAAGTCTCTAAATTCGTTAACGAGTCCACGGCCAAGGGAGTGGCTGGGAGTGGCTGAGACATGTGGGACGAGATCCCGGATATCCATAGCGAGAAACCCTCCGTGGAGCTAGGTGTTGACAGAGTAGGGCTTCTCAAGCTGCGTGCTCCCCCTATGAGGGTTGAGGACTACACGGTTCTACCAGTCTTCAAGGCGTTTGTCAACCTACCTGGCTACGCGAGGGGTGCTCATCTTTCACGGATATATGAAGCGTATGTAAGGGTTGTGAAGCCACATGGGGAACTAAGCCTTGACTTGCTGAGGACGCTGGCTGAGGAGCTCCTCAGGGTGAACGACTACTCGGATACAGCATTGGTTTCCATGAGGGGCCGCCTCTACTACACTGTGGCCAGGGGCAATGTGCCAGAGTACTCTGGCAACGGCTTCATATACGCTGGGTTAACGTTTAAACGCGGTGTTGGAAGCCTCAGGGAGTATTCCGGGGGAGGAGTATATGGTTTATCAACCTGTCCATGCGCCAAAGCCGTTGCACGCCACCTGTATGGGGAACCCTACACCCACATGCAGAAAGTGAGGATCGATGCACTCCTAGAGTCCAGGAGGCTACGTGTAGAACCCGTAGAGGTATTCAAGAGGCTTAGCGGCATAGTGCATGTCCCGCGGAACCACCTTAAAAGGATTGACGAGGCCTCCTTCGTCAGAGAGGTCTACGAGGATTCATCGTTCACAGAGGACATAGCGAGACGTGCATCCCTGGAGCTCGCACGCCTCGCAGCCAGCCGTGGCGACACTGGTTTAGACGGGGTTCTATATGTAAGGGTGAGATCCTATGAGACTATACATGAGTACGTGGTTGAATCCGTGGTTAAAGCCGGAGTAAGTGAGCTACTAGGGGTGGTCAAGTGAGCTGGTTGATAGATCCAGGCGAGTGGAAGCCCCTCTATGAGCATGTGAAGTCGAGGCTTAGGCTATCATTCGAGAAGGATCAGGAGGCAACGGATGTCCTCAGCAGGCTGCTTGAAGAGATGGATAACACAGTGGAGTTCGACGAGGTAAAGAGGATGGCCGATGGGAAGAAGGCTGCAGTAGTATTCGGCTGCGGCCGTAACCTAGTGAGGGATCTAGGTTTACTCATGGATGCGTCCACCCTTCTACTGATAGCGGCTGACGGTGCGACCACAGTGCTACTTGGACACGGGGTCAAGCCTGACATAGTGGTCACGGATCTCGATGGATACATATATGACCTCCAGAAGGCCTCCGCGGAGGGTGCTGTGACAGTTGTGCACGCCCACGGAGACAATATGCATAGAGTGGAGAAGTTCGTCAAGGGGTTCAAGGGTCCATTGATAGGTTCCACCCAGGTTGAGCCGCGTCCCCATGTCTATAACTTCGGGGGGTTTACGGATGGCGATAGAGCGGCTTTCCTAGCGTACGCCCTCGGTATCAGAGAGATATACTTGGCGGGCTTTGATTTAACCGGGGAGCCCTCGGTGTGCCCCGGTAAACTCGTCCCGTTTAACAGGCGGTTGAAGAAGGCCAAGCTAGAGATAGCGTCCCTCATGCTTAAGCATCTTTCAAGCAAGGGTGTAACCATTAAGGGCATTGGGGAGAAGACTTGAGGAGTGACCCTGCCGCCAAGTATTTCACGGGTAAAGCCACGGAGAGGGATAGGGCTGTCTTCGAAGCCGGTATAGCTCTAGGCATGATAGCCCACCAGTTTACAGGTATCCCGGTGAGGAGGAGGGAGGACTTAGAGCTACTGCGTAGGGTCATCGAGAACGCTGTGAAGGCGCAGCCGTTCAAGGAGGATGCCAGAGTCGAGATAAAAATGGATCTCCAGGGGGAGGGTGGAAACCCCTATGATTACACGACCCTTAAAACTAGGCATATAGATGCGACAGTAGTGGTTAGGTACGGGGGCACCCGGGTTACAGCTAGGCTCAGATACATCCCGGAGCTCGACTTCAACCTGGCTTACATCGAGGATATAGAGGAGGTTAAGGGGTAGCCTCCTTGGCTAAGAGCGTTGCATGGGGTGTAACTGGTGCGGGAGCCTTCATGAGGGAGAGTATTGACGTGATGGCGAGCCTCACGGAGACCGGTGTGAGTATTACAGCCTACGTGTCACGTGCAGCTAGAAGCATTCTCTCCATGTATGGTTTATTGGAGAGGCTTGTAGCCGTCCTGCAAGGCCCCTACCCGAGAGGCGTGGTTTTCGAGGATGAGGAGGCCCCCGGGTTCCCCTCTACTGGCAGGCTCTACAAGGGTGTCTACGACATCGCGGTGGTTTCCCCGGCATCCATGAATACTGTCGCTAAAATTGTGAACGGCATAGCGGATTCCCTTGTCTCAAACATGGTTATGCATGCCATTAAAAACAATATGAGGGTGTTGATTCTACCCGTGGATCTCTATGAGTCGTCAAGCCTCATACCCATCGTGATCGATAGAGGGAAGTGCTCGCTCTGCAACTGGTGTGCGGCGGCTGATTCATGCCCCACTGGCGCGCTTCGACACGACCCCTACCATAGGGTCAGGGTTGACGCGTCTAAGTGTACGAGGTGCTATGTATGTAAGGATAGATGCCCCTATGGCGCTATCTCCTTCGACGTTGAAATCACTGTTAAACCCCACCCATTCTATGTCGGCATAGTGAAGAGGCTGAAGGAGGTACCCGGCGTCGAGGTGATAGAGCATCCTGGCAGGGTTCTCGAGTACGTGAGGTGACCTCGTTGAAGATAGCTTTGCTCACGGGTAGACTAGCAGGGGAAGCACTGAGGAGGCTTGTCGCAGAGGTAGACATGCCTGGAGTGGAGTTCACGGTCATAGAGCTCCCGATACCTGTTGCTGCAATGATGAGCAGCGAGTACCTGGAGAGAGAGTTGCCTAGGCACATGGAGGAGCTCCGAGGCGTCGACCTGGTCATTGCCCCTGGATTCACCAGCGGGGATTTAACAAGGGTCTCGGAGCTCGTGGGGAAGCCCGTGGTGAAAGGGGTTAGATACATGTACGATATTCCAGCCATGATCAAGGCCCTCCTCGACGGCGTCACCCTGTCTCCCGTTAACCCGGCTGACGACGTGATAGCTCTTCAACGAGCTGAAAGGGATAAGAGGTTACTGGAGGCCCTTAAGCAGGAGGCCCAGAGACACCACTACTTTACGATAGGCAACCCATACAGGGTCTATGTTAGTCATGTCTATCCAATAGTGCTCCACGAAATATATGTCACCGGGGAGGGGTCCCTCGACCACATTGTAGCGAGGGCTGTGAAAGCCGTTGCCGATGGAGCCGACATAGTGGTACTCGGCTTCAGCATGGGGAAGCCTCAGGCATGCATCAGGGAGGTGATCGCGGAGGTAAAGGAGAGGACCCGTAGACCGGTAGGGGTGGATGCCCCAGACCCAGGCTTACTGAGGGAGGCAGCTGGGTGGGGTGCGGATCTCCTGATGAGCTTCACTTATTCAGCACTGAAAGAGCTCGGGGAAGCCTGGTTCCCCGGCGATGTAGGCGTCGTACTGGTGCCCGAGCCGGGAGCGGGGGGTCAGGATTCATTGAGGAGCCTGCTCGAGGCCTACAGGCTTGCCTTGGAGAAGGGGGCTACTAGAATAATACTGGACCCCGTTCTAAGCCCCCCGCTCAACGGGTTAACTGCTTCCCTATGGAGGTATAGTGAGGTTAGGAGGATGCTTCCAGGCGTTCCCTTATTGATGGGTGTTGGAAACATTACGGAGCTGATGGATGCTGACAGCATCGGTGTCAACGCGCTTCTCGCTTCCATAGGTGTCGAGATAGGTGTTGAAGCATACCTGACAACTGAGGCCAGCGTGAAAACACGGGGCTCCACGAGAGAGTTGAGGAGGGCGCTCGACATGTGCGTGATAGCGCGTAGGGAGTCTAGGCCGCCCAAGGATCTCTCGGTGAGCCTGCTGCTAATGAAGGATAAGCGTAGGAGGGCGACCAGTGTTAAACCACGTGGTGTGGTCGTGCATGCAGCCGAGAGGAGAAGAACCGGGATGGATCCTGCTGGATTCTTCAAGATACATGTGGATCACGAGTCAGGAAACATCGTGGTTGAACACTATAAGCCGGGTGGCGTGGAACCCGATTACACTGTAATCGGGAGCGACCCGTACGCTATACTCGCCGAGATAGTTGAGAGGCGACTGGCATCAATGCATGACCACTTCTTCTACCTAGGCTACGAGTTGAGCAAGGCTTACATAGCGTTGAAGACCGGTAAAGAATACGTGCAGGACGAGGACTTATTCCATATATAAGGAGACCTAGGCGTAGCACTGTTATTGAAGGTGCTTCCAGCCATGGAGGGCGGCGTGGTTACAACGCTCCACGGGGCCGGCGGGGCTGAGTCATGGGTGATCGTGGAGAAATTGATCCGTGGGAAAGTCCCAGGCAACCTCTGGAGGGTTCTCGGGGGAGTAGGCCTCGACGCCCTTGACGACGGCTCCTACATAGTGGTTGGAGACAGCTTCATAGTGTTCACAAGTGACTCCTACACGGTTAAACCCATTTTCTTTCCAGGTGGAGACATAGGTGGTTTAGCCGCTTCAGGAGTCTTAAACGACTTAGTAATGATGGGTGCACGCCCAGTAGCCTTCATGGACAACATAGTTGTCGAGGAGGGTTTCCCGCTAAGGGATCTAGAGGCAGTAGTCGGCTCAATGGTGAAAACACTGGTAGACAACAATGTTGCACTAATAGGCGGAGACTTCAAGGTCATGCCGAGAGGCGAGGTCGACGGAATAGTGATCTCCGGGTTCGCCATAGGGGTGTCCGTCAAACCCCCCATAGTCGACTCCGTGAAGCCAGGCGACAAGATAGTGGTCACGAACTACATAGCTGAGCACGGTGCAACAATACTGGCCGCCCAGCTAGGCATGCTAGAGGATGCAAAAGGGCTTAGAAGCGATGCAAAACCCCTTGTTAAAACGATTCTACCCGTGCTCGAGAAGTACAGGGACGGCGTCAACGCAGCCAGGGATCCGACGCGGGGAGGGCTCGCAGCAACCCTGAATGAATGGGCCCGTAGCAGCGGGCTCACAATAATTGTGGACAGAGGCAGCATACCGGTGAGAATCGAGGTGGCGGAGTTCCTCGAGATGCTGGGCGTAGACCCCTTAACCCTGGCATCGGAAGGGGTTGCAGTGCTGAGCGTGAGGAGCAGTATCGTAGATGATGTGGTTGAAGAGCTACGTAGAAACGGGGAGAACCCCTCCGTCATCGGGGAGGTTGTGGAACCCCGCTCCAGTGAACTGGCTGGAAAGGTCCTGGCTGTCACAGAGGTAGGCGGCTTAACCATGATCCCTCCTAACGCATACAACCTACCACGCATATGCTAGGTGTGGAGTAATGTGCCTCGGGGTGCCTGGAGAGGTTCTAAGCGTGGATGAAGACAAAGGGCTACGGATCCTTAAGGTTAAGGTCGGCGGTGTGGTTCGCCAAGTCATATCGGCACTGGAAGACGTGAAGCCAGGGGACTACGTCATAGTCCACGCCGGTGTAGCCATAGGTAGGATCAACAAGGAGGAGGCCGAGGAGACGATGAGGCTCCTAATGGAGATAAGCAGCACCAAGTAACCCTGTGAACGGGGTTCTAGATGAGGGCGCTCAGGATAGTGGTAACCGGGCTAGTCCAGGGAGTTGGTTTCAGACCCTTCATAGACAGGCTGGTTAGGCAAATCGGTTTAAATGGCTTCGTGAGGAATGTCGGGGGCAGCGAGGTGGAGATATGGGTTGAAGGAGATGAGGAGGGGCTCTACGAGTTTCTCGCAGCACTCTTCAATGAGAAGCCGCCGCCAGCCCTGATAGACGAGGTGGTTTTCGAGGAGGAATCACCGCTGGGCTACAATGGTTTCACAATCCTGAAGAGCGGTGAGTCAAGGATCCTGAGGTCGAATATACCGCCTGACTTCGCCGTTTGCAAGCACTGCCTAGAGGAGGTATTAGACCCCTCTAATAGGAGATACATGTACCCCTTCAACTCGTGTGCCTGGTGCGGCCCCCGCTTCTCAATGATGTATAGGTCGCCCTATGATCGTGAGAACACGAGCATGGCCAAGTATGTGCTCTGCGAGGACTGTATGAGAGAATACCGTGATCCAAGCAACGTTAGAAGGCATCATGCACAAGGCATAAGCTGCCCTAGGGACGGCCCCAGGCTAACGCTCTACGATAGAGGTTTCACCCGGATCGACGTAGGCGACCCACTGGTGGAGGCTGCAAGATTAATCGACGAGGGATACATAGTAGCTGTAAAGGGGCTGGGCGGCTACCATATAGCATCCCTGGCGACAGATGACGACGTGGTTCAACGCCTAAGGGAGAGGAAGAGGAGGCCTAGGAAACCATTCGCTGTAATGGGGCTTGACACAAGCATTCTTGAGCTACTTGTCTACATGGATGAAGCCGATAGAGAGGTGCTTGAATCCCCTCAGGCACCGATACTCCTCCTCCCGAAGCGGGAGGACTCACCGGTATCAAGGCTTGTCTCGCCTGGTCTAAGCCATGAGGGCGTCTTCATCGCCTACACTCCTCTACATTTCATTCTCTTAATGCATACACGGGACAAGTTCCTCGTGATGACCAGCGGCAATGTCTCGGGCGAACCCATGTGTCGCGACGATGAGTGTGCTAGAAGCAAGCTTTCACAGATAGTCGACTTCTTCCTTGTGCACGACAGGGATATAGTTAACAGGGTTGACGATAGTGTTCTCCGCAAGACCGGTGGGGAATATGTTCTACTAAGGAGATCCCGTGGCTTCGCACCAGCGTGGATAAAGATCCCTGTGAGACTGGAGAGGGAGGTAGTAGCGTTTGGAGGAGACCTCAATAACACCGGGGGCGTCGGCTTCGAGGATAAGGTGGTCTTGACACAGTACATAGGAGACCTCGAGAGCTATAATGCCCAGGTAGAATTGTTGAACGCGATCGAATACATGGTGAGAAACTACGGTGTCTCTCTAAGGGACTCAGTAATAGTTGTCGACAAGCACCCGCTCTACCACTCTCGTAGGCTCGGGGTAGAGTACGCTGAGAGACACGGGATCCCCGTGGTTGAAGTACAACACCACTACGCGCATGTCCTAGGTGCGGCGATCGACAGGGGTCTAAGCGGTCGAGTAGCAGGCTTAGCTGTGGATGGAGTTGGATGGGGCGATGACTCAACCGTGTGGGGTGGAGAGATCCTGGTCTTCGACGCAGGGAAGCCGGGTGCTTACAGAAGGGTAGCGTCGATAGACCACATACCGTTGACCAGCGATAAGGATACTTTGAAGCCTGCGAGACTCGTCTACGGATACCTTGCCAGGAAAGGCTGGAACCTAGATGAAGTGGTGAAAGTGGTTGGGGTCAGGGATCCCAGGGTTCTCTCAGAGGCGCGGGTAGTCTTCAGGATGGTTGACCTCGGCAGGTACACGCTGGCTTCCAGCACCGGGCGACTCATAGATATGGTGGCAGCGCTGCTCAATCCATCAATAGAGAGGAGCTTCGAAGGGGAGCCGGCCATATGGTTGGAGTCCCTTGCACATAGCGGTACACCCAGGCTACTTGAAGGCGTACGCTTCTTCATCGATGACGGTGTGATGCGCCTAGACTACTATGGCTTAGTGACAAATATAATTGAGATGAGGGGGGCTGTGGAGCCAGGCGTCCTCGCAGCGTCATTCCTCTACAGCCTAGGCTACTACTACGGGGAACTCATAGCTGGAACCGTTAAGGGTGAAGGGGTCTCCAGTGTAGTGGTATCGGGTGGCGCAGCCGTCAACGAGTACCTCTACAAGGGGTTGAAGGAGAGGTTGACCCTGGAGGGGTTGGAGCCATTGCTACCGCGCAATATCCCGCCTGGTGATGGAGGCCTTTCCTTCGGCCAGGTTGTTGCCGGTGGTTTAATTAGGTTAACCTAACGCTTAATTTATTTACCTCGCACCAGATACCTCCACAACGAGTTAAGGGTGCTTACATTGAGCAGTGGAAGAGCCGAGGAGAAGGAGTCGAGGAGGGAGTACAAGGTAATCCGGTACAGTCCATGGCTAGTCCACTTCAACACCGGTGCATGCAATGGATGCGACATAGAGGTCTTAGCCGCTATAACACCTCTCTACGACCCCGAGAGGTTCGGGGTGAGGCTGGCGCCAAGCATAAGGCACGGAGACATCCTGGTTGTAACTGGGGCTGTAACCAAGAAGTCCGGGGAAAGGCTTAAAAGACTCTACGAACAGATGCCATGCCCTAAATTCGTGATCGCTGTAGGTGCATGTGCGTGCAGTGGCGGCGTGTTCTCTAAGTCCTACACGGTTCTAGCCGGAGCAGACAAGGTTGTACCCGTATCAATGTATATACCTGGATGCCCTCCGCGCCCCGAGGCCATCCTAGACGGCATCGTGAAGCTTCTGAAAAGAGTAGAGGGAGGGGAGGCGGTTGACGACGGGTGCAGGGGAGAGGCTTAGCTTCATGGATAAATATGTCGTGGAGAAGGGTGTTGTCAAACCAGGTAGAACACTCCTAGTGGTGAAGCCTGAGAACGTGAAACAAGTGTTCGCGGAGATGCTGGAGAAAATCGGCAGGGAGAACATGTATCTCTCAACGATAGTCGCCACCGATATGAAGGATGAGGGGAGAATACGCTTAGACTACTACGTGGTTCTACTCCCGGAGGAGGAAACCATAGTTATAAGGACACACTTACCCAGGGATAACCCAGTGGTGGACTCGATAATAGACGTGATACCCGGGGCCCTGGCCGGTGAGTGCGAGGCCCACGATCTGTTGGGAGTAGTATTCCAGGGCAATCCATTCCTTAGGCGCGGCTTCTTTGTGCCACGCGACCTCGTCGAGCAGGGCAAGTACCCGTTGAGGAAGGATAGCGGGGTGTAGGTGAATGGGTGTGTCAAAGGTTATCGAGGTGCCGTTCACACTGGAGCTCCCAGTGGGTCCACAGCACCCTGCCCTCCACGAGCCACTGCTCTTAAAGGCCTATGCGGATGGCGAGGAAATAGTCAGGGTCGACGTCAACACCGGGTACAACCATAGGGGTATAGAGAAGCTTTGCGAGAGGAACAGCTTCTACAAGGACATATTCATCGTGGGAAGGGTCTGCGGCATATGTAACGCTGTTCACACAAATGTCTATGTTAGGGCGCTTGAAGCAATACTGGGTGTAACGCCTAACAGGAGGGCTAAGTACCTTAGGGTTCTAGCCATGGAGCTCGAACGTATACATAGCCACATGCTGATAAACGCTGTAATGGCTGAGAACATAGGCTTCGAGAACCTCTTCATGAACATAATGCTTGACCGTGAAAGAGTAATGAAGGCGAAGGAGATAGTGACCGGTGGCAGAGTCCTAGCTGACTACATGATGGTTGGGGGAGTTAGAAGGGATATAGACGATGTTAAAAGAGATAGATTGAGAAAGCTGCTCACCGAGCTGAAGCCCCGGGTCGAGTACTATAGGAAGGTGTTCGAGGAGGATGAAACAATACTGAAAAGACTTGTGGGAGTCGGCAGGCTTAAACCAGTTGATGTCACAAGCCATGGATTACTCGGCCCGGTGGCAAGGGCATCAGGCGTCAAGATAGATGCCAGGGCTAGTGACAAATACGACGCGTATGACGAGGTATCCTTCAACGTGGTTACTAGGACAGAGGGTGACTCCTGGGCTAGGATGATGGTTAGATGGGATGAGACGCTGGAATCCATAGAGATGGCTCTCTTCATACTTGATAAACTCCCAAGTGACGGTAGCCCGGTTCCAGACGAGAAGAAGCTGCCGAGGAAGTTCCCGCCCGGCGAGGCCTATACGAGGGTCGAGGCGCAGAGAGGTGAATTAGCCTACTATGTGATGAGTGATGGCAAGGGGATGAACCCCTATAGGGTTAAAATAAGGACTCCAAGCGTCAACAACATAATAAACACCGGCTTCCTTTATGTTGGCTACACCATCCCGGATCTCCCCGTCATACTTACATCACTGGATCCATGTGTTTCATGCATGGAGAGGGTCACGGTAGTGGATCTCGAGAAGAATAGTGTTTACAGGGTGTCGATGAAAGAGCTGAGTGGTGGGGGTAAATGGGTAAGCCGAAGATACTCGGTTTAGCGGTTTCCAACCTGGCCAGTAAGCCTGCCACCATAGAGTACCCTAAGGAGCCTACTCCCGTGGAGGAGGACTTCAGAGGGAGGCATTACGCCGACCTCAGTAAGTGTACTGGTTGCTCTCTTTGCTCTATAGAGTGTCCGGCTGACGCGATAAAGATGACGCCTATACCCGAGGGGTATGATGTACCCAAGTCTAATCCCCGGAGAATATACCCGTTGATAGATTACGGTAAATGCGTATACTGCTACCGCTGTATATCGGTGTGCCCGTTCAACGCGTACATCCATACCAATGAGTACAGGCTGGCCGACCATGTTATCAGCGACTCCTCAGGGCTCAGTCTCTCCACTCTTGGGAAGGGTGGTGTTAAATGATAGTAGACATAGTTGTCCCAGTAACGATACTCGTGTACGCTCTCTCAATAATAATAGTCTTCGTGAGGGCGCTGAAGGGTCCCACCATAGGCGATCAGGTGCTGGCCATAGATGTCATGACGTATGCAACCGTCACATTAATGGTTCTAATAGCCATATACCTGCGGGAGGCCATACTTGTCGTGGTTGCAATACCCCTCGCTCTATGGGTTTACGCTCTCGACATATATGTCGCTAAATACCTGGAGAAAAAGGAGATGGGTGGGTGAGGCACCGGTGATCGGGCTCCTACTGGAATATATTGGTGTAGCACTACTCTCTCTAGGTGCTGTTGCATCCCTTATAGGTGCGATCGGTATGCACAGGTTCAGGAACTTCTACTTAAGGCTCCATGCTGCAACCGTTTCAACCATATGGGGAGGAGTATACCCTATAGTTGGAGCATCACTGCTGGCGATCACTATGCCTGAGCTCGGGGTCTACCGGTGGTTCATGGCTGGCGCCGGCTTCGTGACTGCTTTCATAGTACTGATACTCGCCCCGGCTGGCTCCCATGCATTGGCTCGTGCCGTACACAGGTCAGGGATTTCAAGGGTTGAGCCATGCATTCATGACGCGCTCAACGAGGACATGTGTGTTAAGGGGTGATGTAGTTGATTACAGCTGAGCTGGCAATATACATCCTGATGGCGGCCTCAAGCGTTGCATCAACGATAGCCGTCTACTTTGCCATAGTTGAGAAAGACCTTGTTAAATCGGTGATTTACAGTGCTATTCAGAGCGGCTTCTACACTATACTTTTCTACCTCTTAATGGCACCCGACATAGTGCTCGTCTACTTGCCCGTCTCAGTCGGGTTGATTCCGGGAGTGCTCCTGTTGCTAATTAGTAAGACGGAGAGGAGGGAGAGGGAGTAGCCATGGGGAACCTTATACAACTGGCGATAATTCTGACCATACTCTTCGGGCTCAGCCTCCTAGCCGGCATTGCATGGCAGTGGTTCACGCCTGGTGAATGGTTCAAGTGCCCGTTGGAAGGGATATGCCTCCCCTACTTCTATCTCTGGACAACGTATAACCCTCAGTTGCCCAGCTACACTGTTAACTCACCTGAGGCTGTGACAGCTATAGTATGGGACTACCGTGGGCTCGACACTTTGTTCGAGACATCGGTCTTCTACCTGGCACTTGTAGCCGGGATAGCCTTAGCGAGGGGCATCAGGTACAGGCTGCCATCCGGCGGGGACCGTGGGCTCTCGGTGATCGTTAAAACGGTCTCCAAGCTAACCCTGCCAATGATAATAACGGTCGGGGCCTCAATAGGCCTCCACGGGCATTTGACGCCGGGCGGAGGCTTCCAGGGCGGTGCAACGGCTGCTGTGGCTCCAATGGTAGCCATAATAGTCTTCTCAGTGGCGTTTCTCGTGGAACGCGGGCTCAGCAAGGAGAACATGCTGGTGTTAAGGAGTATTGGGCTCACAGGAATAGGATTAACAGCTGTGCTCCTCTTCTTCGTCGGGCTATTATACGGCGTTAACGCGTATGTCTTCCAGAATATGGCTAAGCCGTTTTCACCCGTGAGCTTCCCATGGGAGGTTAATGGAGCACTTATAAGTGGCACTCTATGGTTCTTCAACCTCTTCGAATTCATTGCTGTAACCGCTGGGTTCACAATAGCATTCATGCTTCTAGCCATGCCGGAGGACTCTGTGGAGGGTGGTTCAGGTGAGTGAGTATATAGTGAACTACTTGTTCGCACTCACGCTTTTCTCCCTGATATTCAACTTCGCGATATCCCTGTACGGGCTATTCTTCAAGTCACACTACATTAAGAAGGTGATAGCGTTAACCATTTTCTCAGACACAATAAACGCCTTCGCAATATACCTCGGCTACAGGAAATGGGTTGACGGAGTAAACCCTCGTCCACCAGTACTGGTGACAGAGCCTACTCCAAGCGCGTTGAAAGAGTTCGTGGCGAGAGCCGTGGATCCATTGCCTCAAGCACTCGTCTTAACAGCCGTGGTGATAGGGTTGGCTGTAACACTCTTCCTAGTCTTCCTCGGCTACCAGCTATACAAGCACTACCATACGCTCGACATGAGGGAGATAAGGAGGCTCAGGGGGTGACGCCCGTGAAAGCTGCAAGAATAGCAGTGGTCTCGGCACTGTCTTTCATAACATACATAGTGTTCTCGGGAAGCATACAGCCCTACGACCTGGTGACAGGTGTAGTGGTGGCATTAGTGACCGGGGTACTCTTCGCCAACATAACGGTCTCTGAGCCGTGGAAGGTCCTGAACCCGGCTAGGTGGTTCTGGCTATTGAGGTATGCTGTAAGGTATTTCACCATTGATGAGACGAAGGCTCACATAGATGTAATAAAGAGGATACTGCACCCGAAGACCCCTGTAAACCCGGCGATAGTCAAGGTACCGTATGAGGCTGTATCAGACTACACAGTGGCATCGATAGCTAACTCCATAACTAACACGCCGGGTACAGTCGTGGTTGAAGTCAGGGAGGATGAGAAGGCTTTCTACGTGCACTGGATCGATGCTAAAACCATTGAGCCCGCTGAGGCGAAGAAGGAGATATCCCTTGTGTTCGAGGAGTACTCTCGTAAAATATTCGAGTAAGAGGTGGTAGTCGATGATACATGAGCTTGCCTACAACCTGACCGGTTTAACCATACCCCTGTTAGCACTCATAGTATTCGTGATACCGTTGATCGAGAAGCTCACTGGTAGTAGGAGAGCCACCTACCTGCTGGCTTTAACTGGATCCATGCTGGCCGCATTCTCATCGGTGATAATACTTATAGCTGTCTATTGGGAGGGCGAACCACTCCTCTACCCCTTTGGCGGTTGGCCTCCCCATTACGGTATAGTGTACGAGGTGGACGGGTTAAACGCGTTGATCGGGGCGTACACAGCGTTGACTATGCTGGCTGTTACATTGTACTCTGTATGGTATGGTCGCCACTTGGATGAGCCAGTATGGTATTATGTACTCCTCCTCGGCCTTGAGATAGGAATGCTGGGATGCCTTTACACAGGCGACGCTTTCAACCTCTTCGTCATGCTCGAGGTTCTAAGTATCTCCGCATACGGGTTGGTGTCGTATCACAAGGGGAGGGCGGAGGCCGTTGAAGCAGCGGCCAAGTACGCTCTGATAGGTGCGGTCGCCACGAACATGTACTTCGGCGCCCTTGTAATACTCTACGTGACACATGGCTCACTAAACATGGGGCTGCTTTCAGCTATCTCGCAGTACTACAGGTTTGCAGGAGAGGGTGTGAAATACGCTGGCTTAATAGTGGTGGCGTTCTCGCTATGGGTATTCACATATAAGTCAGCACTATTCCCCAACCACTTCTGGTTGCCCGACGCACACCCAGAGGCCCCAACCCCTGTCTCCGCAGCCCTCTCTGGGATGGTTGTAAACGTAGGGGTTTACGCCGTGATGAGGTTCATGTACACGTTGTTCGGCCCCAGTAGTTACCTAGCCGGCTACAGGGAGGCAGTGTTGGTGGCTTTATTCATCCTGGGCTCCGTTAGCGGGGTAGTAGGAGCATTATTGATGATGAGTCAGAGAGACGTGAAGAGGTTGCTGGCGTACAGCACCATTAGCCATATCGGGATAATATACATAGGTCTCTCAGCCGGCTTCCTCACGGGCACGGGAGAGGCGGTGAAGATAGCTGTGGCTGGTGCAGTTACGCACATAGTCTCTCATGGTTTAGCTAAGTCAATGCTCTTCATGGCGAGCGGAGTCTTCATAGATGCAGCTGGCTCCAGGGACATGGATGAGATGAGAGGAGTGGGGAGGCTGTATCCCCTAGCTAGCTTTGCATGGGTTGCAGGATTCCTAAGTCTCGCGGGTCTGCTACCCTTCCTAGGCTTCTACTCGAAGCTACTCATATACTATGGATACGCGTACTCAGGCTTCATACTTGGAGGCATAATGATAATAGTGATATCAGCTCTCTCCCTGCCAGGCTACTTCAAGGCTATTTACTCAGTGGTCTTCAGTGTTGGAAGAGAACATAGGAGGGTGAATGCGAGAAGCGTTGAATGGATGCTATTCACCATAGCCATGGTGCTTCTCGTTCTTGGAGCATTATTCCCGTTGATCGAGGGGGTCTTCATGAACGCCTCGGCATCCATTACCACCGTGGACGGCGTTAACAGGTACTACTTGGTTGTTTCACGGGAGATAGCAAGGATCCTCGGGGGTGGATATCCATGATGGTGGATGCAGTAGTGGATCCAACTCTCGCTGCCTCCATGGTTCTAGCTGGTGCTGGACTCTCATTGCTCGCGTCGGCAGCACTATACTACCTGTTGAAGTCGAAGTCCATCAGGGTGACTGGGCCATATCTCTCAGGCGAGGGTGAGGATGTGGTGGGCGAGATATCGCCTGGGGTGGGCAGCCTCTACTATGGGTTCATGAGGAGGTTTGCGAGAAGCCTCTACAGGTTGCTGACCGAGAGGATTCACACAGGCAGTCTTCACGGGTGGTTCATGTTTATTTCATCGTGGCTAGGCTTCCTCGTGTTGCTCACGATACTTGTCCTAGTGTTGATGCTCATGGGGTGGTAGCATGGATACATACATGTTCCTCATATTCGTGTTCTCCGTGCTCGTGTTTCCCGGGCTACTCTTCACAGTGATTCTTTCACTGTTCACACAGTACCTGGTTAGAAAGATAAGTGCCAGGTTCCAGAGGAGGATGGGGCCGAGTTATGTGGGTCCCTATGGAGTGCTGCAACCGTTCATGGATTTCTGGAAGCTTCTAAGGGTTAAGGAGCTGGTTAAATCCAAGTATAGTATGCAGAGGGTTGCAGAGATATCGCTTCTAATAGGCATAGCATGCATCACGGGTGCGATTATACTGTTGCCAATAGGCTTGTTCAATGTTCGGAGCCCACTGGACTATCTCGTCTTCTTCTACATGGCCAGCGTAATGCCGGTGCTAGCACTTGTCCTGGCATCGCTCTCCACACCCGGCCCGTATACTAGTCTAGGTGTGTCAAGGTTGCTCAGCATCCTAACTATTAGTGAACCAGTGTACTTCACGGGACTATTTGTTCCCTGCTTCATTGCAACAGCGGGCTCCCCGATGCTCCTATCCATAGGTAGTGCCTCAACCAGGGTCATGGAGCTCTGGAGCCACCCGGTGACAGCCGTGATACTGCTGCTTTCACTGCTAGCACTCATCGTAGCGCTTCAGTCTAAGGCCATGTATCCACCCTTCAATATCCCTGAGGCCGAGCAGGAACTGATAGCTGGCTTTGAGACCGAGTTCTCTGGACCCTTGCTTGCACTTGTATCATTGCTACACGATATGGATCTAACGGTGTCTCTTCTAGCCGTCGTGTATATAGTCCTTGGGGGGCCAGCCCCATTCCCTCATTTCTCCCTGGGCGGTGTGGTAATGGTTGCATTCAAGTACGTGGCCCTGCTAATTGTCTCCGTGGCGATCAAGAACATCTTTGGCAGGTATCGGCTGGAGCAGGCATTAATCCAGCTGCTGAAGTATGGTGCAGCACCAGCTCTAGCAGCAACACTACTGGCAATGGCGTGGCTACTGCTTCCCCCTGCATAATCCAAGCACCCTGGGAATGCCCCTGGTTCTTACCTCAAAGGATTATTCCTCAACATCCATTCGTTTCTACATTTGAAAGCCTCATTCTCGGGACGGAGAGGAGGTCGGATTCGTCACGCTATTTCATAGGTGTTTGCGACAGTCGGGGGATTCCTGCATACATATCCAGGGCTGAAAGTGCTGATGAATCGTTGGTGTAGCCTTGAAGACTAGGCCTTCGGCGGTATGCTTCAAGCACTGCGTGGGGGAGATTATACAGGTATATATTGGGTTCACTTGTTTAGCCTGGTTGGGTTTCCGCCTTGGATAGGTTTGTTTGTATTTTGGACAAGTAATGGAACTATCGGTTAGAAACCAATGGTTAATACTTTCTAAGGGTTCTTCATACGGTGATATATGGAGTTTATGATAGTAGTATGGATAGTATCACATGATGTAGGGATAGGCATCCCTAATAGCGTTGGCTCAGCGGAACGTATGGTCTGATAAATATGTTTCCCACAATTCCATGGAAAGCTTTTAAAAGCCACAGGATGAATTCAACGATATCTCTATGGGTGGGAGAATGAGCGACGTATTAGGATACCTGGGCATGGTGTTCGTGTTCGCATCATTCATAATGCGTAACTGGCTCTGGCTCCATGTATTCAATGGAATTGGAACAGCACTTTTATTGATCTACGCATTACTATCGGGGAACATAGTTTTCGCCGTAGTGGAAGGCGGCGTCTTAGCCTTACTCCTGTATAAAGTGTACCAGGATCTAAGCCACCCAGGTGAGAGGGCCCTTAGGAGCGAACCCGGGTAGCAATACATGGTTTTCCAAGACTAGGGGGCTGTAATGCAATGAGGCTTGTGGTGGACTAATACTATTACCTACGAAGTACTGGAGTGAGGCGGTGGAGATGAATGCTGTTAACCATGAATCCGTGAACCGTGTTCTTCAAGATGGGGAGGTCACTTTTTCCAGTGTCCTCAGGTATATGTAGGTAGCCATGAGGACTGTGCCAACTATGAATGTTACGAGGGATAGTATTGAAAGCGCCATGAAGGGTTTCACCGCTCTGAGGCCTGTGAGCGTTATAGATGTAAGTGTCGTATTCTCCATGGACATTATGCTGTAGAAGGGATGGTTCAGCGTGAGATTCACGGCTTCGCCCGGCTTAACTGTCACCGAGTACTCGACGATCCTGTCGAATACCATGAGCGTGGATGAATGGTTATCCATGTTCCTCAGTGAGAGGGTTAGATTCACCAGATCCTCGGCTCCAGTAACCCCTAGGATCGATGTAAGCTCAACTGGTTCAGCAGGCACATCGAAGACGCGTTCAGCCGAGTACTCGATGTAGTGTGTTGTCATTGACACTAGGGAAAGCGGGATTGATGCCACCAGTGTGGCTAGTCCAAGAATCATCAATAGCCTTGGCGACAACTAGTCGACCCCTCTCCAGCCCACTTACTTATAGCGGGCTAAGATTTATATACCTACCAGGGTAATCCTTAATATATCGTGTGGGTGAGGGTATTGAATAGGTATATCCCCTTACTGGTATTAACCATAGTATTAGTCTCACTACTAGTTGTACCGATCCAGACAACAGTGGCACAAACCACCCAGCCTGGGCCAGCGGTCGACAAGATAACAGTTGTCAGGAAAACCATAGAGGAGGTTCCAGACGCGTTAACCAGTGGTGCCATAGACGCATACATGTTCAGCTTGAAGCCTGCTCAGGCAGCACAGTTGCAGGGTAAGCAGGGCATAACCCTGTACTCGGCGCCGGCCGGCCTGATAGAGCTAACCCTTAACCCTGCCCCAGTATATGTAGCTGTACTCAACGGCTCTGTCTCAATAACTGAGGCAGCATCCAAGCTCGGAGTCCCCGCTGTAGCCATAACCAACATATACACTACTTCGGAGGGGAAGACGGTAGTAGAGCTTGGAGCCTACCCAGGTAAAGGAGTAAACCCGTTAGCATTCAGGGAGATAAGGTTCGCCTTGAACTACCTAATAGACAGAGTGGCTGCCGCTAGCACGATAATGAGGGGCTTCGCTGTCCCAATGTACACATTCCTAAGCCAGTATGACCCTGACTACGCTGTGATAGCAGACATCATTGCGAAGTACGAGTTTACATACAACCCTGGATACGTTGACCAAGTGATCACCGATGTGTTATCCA
The DNA here is from genome assembly GCF_000186365.1 of Desulfurococcus mucosus DSM 2162. Lineage (NCBI taxonomy): Archaea > Thermoproteati > Thermoproteota > Thermoprotei > Desulfurococcales > Desulfurococcaceae > Desulfurococcus > Desulfurococcus mucosus. Next base: position 801,703 of record NC_014961.1, on the reverse strand, counting down.
AGGTGGGGGCAGTAAAGATCGGTGGTAAATGGACTTACGAGGGTCAGCCCATAACGCTGAAGTTCATAATAAGGCAGGAAGATGAGAGAAGAGACATAGGCTATATGTTCTCATCGGAGCTCAAGAAGCTTGGCTTCGAGGTCAATGAGATGGAGATGACGTTCTCTCAGGCCATAAACATAATATACGGCACAGATCCAGCTGCCTTCGAGTGGCATATCTACACTGCGGGATGGGGTAAGGGCGGTATCGACCGTTACGACTCAGGCACGATCGCACAGTTCTGTGCCCCATGGTACGGGTACATGCCTGGTTGGGGTGAACCCACCTGGTGGAACTACAAGAACGACATGATCGACACCTTAACACAGAAGATCTACCAGGGCAACTACGCAAGCAAGGCTGAGAGGGATGAGCTATACAGGAGGGCGACTGAGCTCTGTATAAAGGACGCTGTCAGAATATGGGTTGTCACAAGGCTGGACACATGGCCCGTTAGAAGCGAGGTGAAAGGCGTCACACTAGACCTCGGTGCTGGTTTGAGAGGCATATGGAACCTGCGTGAAATGTATGTGGAAGGCCGCAACGAGTTGAAGCTCGCCCACCTCTGGGTGTGGACGTCCTCGAGTGCATGGAACACTTGGGGAGGCTTCAGCGATGTATATAGCGTTGACTTCCAGAGGGCCACTTATGATCCATCAATGTGGAACCATCCATTCAACGGTGAACCAATGGCTTTCAGAGCACCCTACGTGGTGGTTACAGCGGGTCCCACTGGGAAGCTCAATGTCTCATCTAGTGCGGTAATATGGGATGTCAGCAAGAAGCAGTGGGTACCTGTACCGAACGGTACCCAGGCTACAAGCAAGGTTGTCTTCGACTTCAGCAAGATTGTAGGTGCGAAGTTCCATAACGGCATAACTATAACATGGGCTGATGTCGTCGGCTACCTGGCTTACCTATTTGACCTGATATACGACCCCAACTACAGTAGCCTAGAGCCAAGACTCTCGTCCTCAAGCAAGCCCTGGGCTGACACGGTGAAAGGCTTCGAGTTCGACTTCAACAACAAGAAGGTCACAGTGTACATCGACTACTGGCACTTCGACGAGAACTACATAGCATCCTGGGCGTCATTCAGCCCCGTCAACCCGATTGAGATACATGCAGCGACATTTGAGCTGGCTCTCGACAGGAGGAGTGAAACCAAGTATGTGCTCTACCAGAAGAAGGGCTATGAATGGTTCAGCCTCGTATGGCCAAGCCATGTTGCAAAGGTCAAGGAGACCCTGCAGTCATACAAGAACAACAATAACGTCCTCTCCAAGGTCAACAAGTACGCCATGGGCCTATTGAAGATGGATGAGTGGAATGCCAGGATCGATGCTGACATCAACTGGATCAACACGTATAACCTTGCATGGATAAGCTATGGTCCATTCATGCTGACGAAGCTCGACACCCAGAACCAGGTGTTGGAGCTGAAGGCCTTCAGGGATCCAACATATCCATTCAAGAAGGGTGACTGGTACTTCGGGCAGCCGGTTGCAACATCAATCCTGTCGGTATCGCTAGAGTCTCCAATAGCGAATAAGATACTGCCTGGACAGCCAGCCAATATCACGGTTAAGCTATCCGGTATCCCACCGTTCTCATTGAAGTACATGGTGAAGGATCCACGGGGCATAATAATAGCTACAGGAACCGGCGAGAAGGTAAGTGAGGACACATTCAAGGTAGTGTTAACTCCAGAGTTCACTAAGGGCCTAGCATACGGGAGCAAGTACACTATAGTACTCATAGGGTTATCTGAGGAGGTGGCTATACCCGGCATCTCCAAGCAGATAGTTGACACAGCATCGCTCGCCGAGGCTCTCTCAATCCAGAATGTGAGCGATGTACTGGCAAACGTGAGGTCATCCGCCATAGCCCAGATAAACACCATTGTGTCGGAGCTGAAGGAGCAGAAGGCAGTAGACCTCGACACCCTGAGAGACCAGCTTGCCTCAGCGTTGTCTGGAGTAGCCGGTGTACTCGTTGACCAGTACGTCTCATTGATAGGCACAGCCATGGACAACATGAACAGGCTCTCGCAGACAACCGCGTCCACGATAAACTCTCAGGTTTCAAGCCAGATACAGCAGATCAGAACCGATATGGCTGCACTGAGTGAAAAAGTCGACGCTACACAGAACACCTTGAACTCACTGCAGACCTACATATTTGCGAACATAGCGCTGACAATAATCGCTATAATACTCTCAATAGTTGCATTACTCAGGAAGCCTAAGGCTTAGACAACCATCCACGAGACACGACTTTTTTTAAACCCCCTTATACCTGACCCAACCCGTCCTAGCGGGCACCCCCGTGCATGAAAACACGGGGAGACCTAGGATATACCTGCACATCCCTGGAGGACTCTATCCTTTCGAGAGCCCTCATTGAATCAATACCTTGTATGCTTTGCACCCGTCATCTATGGGGCGGTCGTGGTGGTCAAGGGGCTAGCCCTGGAGGCAACGCTCGGGGTTGGGGATACCTCACGGTTCACGGAAACCTCCTTTCCCTTCGTATCGCGTCCCCACAGTATTTAAACCCTTCAACCCCGCCCCGAAAGACAAGGCTTTCAACTGTAGCTGTATATTTATAAGCTTACCCCTTGATTACGAATATCGGCTAGGGTGGTTGAATGCCTGGTGCCGGCTACTACATAGCTAGGCGCGGAGTGATTTTGCTTGTTTCATATGTTGCAATAATAATTATAATAGCAGCGATCCTTGAGCTCTCAGGATACGCGTCCCAGATATACGAGGCCATGGTTAACGAGCTCGTGAGAGCGGATGTAGATGCATTGATGAAGTCTCATCAGGGCCAGGTGGATCCAGCATACCTACAGGAGTATAGGCTCAACAGAACCATAGAGTACAAGAAGCAGTTCGGGCTGATAGATGAAAACGGTAACCCCATACCACCCTATGTAAGGATGTGGCGGCTTGTCTACAACGCGCTGACATTGAACTTTGGCAAAACCAAGGAAGACATGGTTGCCATGGTTGTGCCAACCATGCCGCCTGCGAGCATTACATATATAATAGCAACCGTTCTCCCGAGAACAATAATAGTTGTTACAACAGGCGAGCTCATAGTCATAGCCATAGCTCTTGCACTAGCTCCAAGGATAGCCTACAGGCATGGAACACTAGTTGACAGGCTTGTAGTGGCTTATGCAGCTGTCACCAGTGCAGTGCCCTTATGGTGGCTTGCAATGCTATTCATAAGGGTATTCGGCTACCAGCTTGGATGGTTCCCAACAAGCCTCAGGGGGGTTACAACACCGCTGAACCAGTTCTGGGCTAACCCAGGGCAGAACTTCGTGAGTATACTCTGGTATATCACGCCGCCGCTCGTGGTGTTCACAATAATAGCGCTTGGAGGCTGGTTATACGGTGTAAGGGCAATGGTCCTCAGGATAGTCAGAGAAGACTATGTAATGGTTGCGAAGGCGAAGGGTCTACCGGAAAAGGATATTACTAGGAAGTACATTATGAGGCCTTCCCTTGCACCCATATTGACTAACGTTATACTTGCACTGGCTGGGACGCTGGGCGGTATGATAATCACTGAGTCAGTATTCGACTGGCCTGGTATGGGAACCCTTTACTACGCGGCAATCGTGACAGGTGACACCGAGACGATTGTAGCATTATTCGTGGTGTATGTCGGCGTGTACTTAATAGCTAGGTTCATACTTGAAATACTCTACGTACTAGTAGACCCCCGCGTGAGGGCAAGATAGGGGGTGGGATTAATGGTGGCCATGAGGGAGCTAACATTTAAGGATAAGCTCTTCATCAAGGTAGTTAACCCGTTGAAGAGCACTTTGAAGGAAATATGGGGTATGACGACAGGTAAGGCAGCACTGATACTCCTCTTGTTCTTAGTGGTGGTGTCTGTCTCAGCGGCATTGACGATGCCACCGGGCTTCCTGGAATCGTGGCAGAGCGCAACATACTGGGAGGACAATCCTGTAATTGTTCCACCAGAATGGGTCAAATACTTTGGTGGGAAGATAGCTCCAAGCATAGTCGATGCCAGGACTAAGCCTGATGCAACGCCACAATGGGACCCGGCTAAAGGAACCCTGACACTGACATATAGCTTCGAGTACAGGCTCGACGACCCAATATTCCCGCAGGACTACTACCTAGTGGTGGGCGACGCCAAGGTGTACGGGGGCAGTGCCCCAACAATAGAGATAAGCGTTGAGAGACCGGATGGGATAAAGGTGACCTTGTGGGCTGAGCATCCAAGCGTCAGTGAGAACACTACCTCAATAGTGTACAAGACGGACCCCAATAAGATAACAGGTCAACCAATAAACAGTCTTGTCACAGCCATACTTGAGAAATACAATGTAACCCTGCCACGCGACATCGTTGGTGACAACCCGCTTATAATATCGATATCTAATTCACTATTATTGAACAGAGCAGTAGACAAGATATCGCAGCCCTCACTCGTGTTATCGGTCTTCCAGAGGCCGGTTAACATAGGGAACTGGATAGAGGTGCGGAGAGATGAGCAGAAGCCGAAGCTCGAGGAGATACGTTCCAAGCTGGTGAATATCAGTGCTTATATCACTGAGGATCCAGCGGGTCTGCGAGCCATCATCGGTCAAGCCGAGTCCAATATAACCTATGCGATAAGTAACATCGATAAGATATCCTTCAGCGACTTATACTCCACTCTTGACGCGGTTTCTAAAACTCTTAGCACGGCATACAAGCTATCCATGCTGGAGAACTATCCCTCAGCCGTCTCCACAGGCATACAGGATGCAATGAGCACCGTGAACAAGTACATGGATACACTCAGGGTCACAGCCTCCTTCATCAATGTGAACCCGCAGTACGAGGTGATGACTGGAGTATACAGGTTTGAAGTAAATGTGACATACACAGGTGTGAATACGCCTCCAGCAAACCCTGCATCGCTTGTTGGATATGTCAAGTTCACAGTGAAGGGCACGGCTAAGGGCCTTCTCGGAACAATAAACAACGGGGCTGATCTAGCCATCCTACTCTACTATGGATTCCCGATAGCTTTGCTGATAGGGTTGATCGCGTCGGTATCGTCGACATTCATAGGTGTTATCGCTGGTATAGTGAGCGGCTACTATGGTGGATGGATAGACGAGGTGATACAGAGGGTCATAGACATATTGAACAACATTCCATTCCTCCCATTGATGATCATTGTGGGTACCGCTGCCCAGAAAACGCTTCCACCGGGCTCACAGAAATCCCTCTACATAATACTGTTGTACCTGGCGATACTAATAATCTTCAGTTGGGCGGGCCTTGCCATAGTGGTGCGCTCAATGACCCTCAGCATAAAGGAGGAACCCTACATTGAAGCAGCTAGGGCCATGGGCGCCTCAAACTCGCGAATAATATTCTACCATATCTTCCCACAGGTCATGATGTATGCTGTTGCAACCCTGGTGTACAATGTCCCAAGCGCGATACTAACCGAGGCAGGGTTAAGCGTCCTAGGTCTGAGGCATGGTTGGCCAACATGGGGCGCAGTCCTATCGGAGGCCAGGGCCGCCGGGATAGCTGGCTACGCGGCATGGTGGTGGATTCTACCGCCTGGAATACTGCTATCCATAACATCGTTGACATTCGTTCTACTCGGATTGGCAGTGGAGAAGATAGTTGAGCCACGTCTGAGAACACTGTAACACGCCCTGTGCACATAATCTTTTTCGCGACGGCTAAGACATTCATTCACCATTCTGACCCTCCTCTCCGCCATGGAAGGGTGGAGGTTCCCTGCTTGGGGCGTTCACTGGTCCCCCGCATTTGTTCGGGTTTACATCCGTCATCTATGGGGCGGTCGTGGTGGTCAAGGGGCTAGCCCTGGAGGCAACGCTCGGGGTTGGGGATACCTCACGGTTCACGGAAACCTCCTTTCCCTTCGTATCGCGTCCCCACAGTATTTAAACCCTTCAACCCCGCCCCGAAAGACAAGGCTTTCAACTGTAGACCCGGGTACATGGCGGTTCTTGCCATGTGTCCTACAGGGCGTTAGCACTAATCCCATGATGTCGGCATACTGCGGAGTAATCTAGCCCAGGTTCTCTAGGACGCGTCCTATGAGTAATCCGTCTTGATCGCTTATTATCTCTGCCATAACTCTTTCAGCAGGTTTAATCCTCCTCCCCCTGGGTAGTAGAGTTACAAGGTAGCCTCTCTCATCCCTTAACATGCCGAGATACTCGCCTTTAAACAGCCCCCTGCCCAAAACCTCTGCAACTACTCTTCTACCCTTCTTCACTGGTGGTGTAACTCGCCTTGTGTACTTCATTCCCCACTCATCCATCGTCCAGTGGAGCCTCAGCCCTGTTTGCTCTTCAACTCTACTAATCCACTCCCAGAACTCGCTCCATGAAACCTCCCTGAGACCCTCTGGCTTCCTCCCTCTCTTGTGTCTGATGTATTTCTGAACCGTCACTGGTGGCCACCGTTTTCCAGCCCCTATCCTTATAGCCCATTCAACTATGGTTACAACGTCTTCATCGTTCAGCCCGGGTAGCCATAGGGGTGTGACATGTAAATCTATATCCGTTTCCCTAACAATGTATTCAGCGAGCCTCATTACTCGGCTAACATCATAGTATCTCGTGCCATAGATGTAATAGGCTTTTTCATTGCTGGTCACATCTATGCTTAGATTCACACGGTCGAGGCCGGCATCGTTAAGCCTATCTATGAGGTTGGTGGAGAGGAGTAATCCATGTGTTTCGAGGGCTACGCTGTAAACCCCTGGAATAGACTTCAGCTCCCTGACTAGCTCAACAAGCCACGGGTATGTCAGGACATCGCCCATGGAGTCAAGTAGAACCTCCACTCCCCCGCTCTTCACATTCACCGTTTCTTCAACTCCTTTGACAATGAGGCCGGGCTCCACCAGGTATTCGGCCCACCTGTTAGAGGAGCTTATCCCAGCGTCAACGCTGCAGAAGATGCATCTCTGGGGGCAAAGCGTTGTCGGCCTGGCTTGAACGACATTGGTTCCCCTGTCGATTACGCCGAACGCTATGTATCCGAATGCAGGTAGTTTCTCTGGGACCCTATATATCACCCTTCCATCAGGGTAGCTTCCAATGGGCTCTAGCATTGCAGGCACCTGTGCCAGGGCTCTAAAATATTTAAACCTAATCCATGCATCACTTATCCTAGATTAATGGAGGCGGGTGTTTAATTATTGAGTGAGCCAATATTGGATGTGAGGGATTTAAAGACCTACTTCTACACTGCGAAAGGTGTTGTCAAAGCAGTTGACGGCGTCTCCTTCACCCTCAACAAGGGGGAGAGCCTCGGCATAGCCGGCGAATCTGGATGCGGCAAGAGCACTCTAGCGTATTCTTTAATCCGCTTAGTGCCTCCGCCAGGCAAGATAGCGGGGGGACAGATAATTTTCAAGGGCAAGAATGTCCTGGAGATGAGTGAAGAGGAGTTCAGACGGGAGGTTAGGTGGAAGGGTATCTCCATGGTGTTCCAGGGAGCAATGAATGCGCTTAACCCTGTCTACACGATAGGCGACCAAATAGCGGAGGTTCTAATGCTTCATCAAGGTTACTCAAAGAAGGAGGCGCTTGAAACAGCCGGCAAGATGCTGCAAATGGTCGGCATAGATGTGAGAAGGTTGAAGAGCTACCCGCACGAGCTCAGCGGCGGCATGAAGCAACGTGTCGTCATAGCAATGGCCTTGGCACTGAACCCCCCGGTGGTCATAGCCGATGAGCCGACAACGGCCCTCGACGTAGTGGTTCAGGCCCAGATAATGAACTTGTTGAAGAGGCTTAAGAAGGAGCTCGGCATATCAATAATATTGATCTCACACGACTTAAGCCTCATTGCTGAGATAGCGGATAAGATAGCTATAATGTATGGCGGCGAGATAATAGAGTATGGGCCAAGTGAAGCCGTCTACAATAACCCGATGCACCCCTACACGGTGGGTCTACTCGGCAGCATACCAAGGTTGCATGGTGAGCTAAGGGATCTCACATGGATCCCCGGCTTCCCCCCTGACCTAGCTAACCCGCCACCAGGCTGCAGATTCGCACCTAGATGCCCTAGGGCGTTCAACAAGTGCAATGAGAAACCACCCATGGTTGAGGTTGAGCCAGGTCACTTCGTTAAATGCTGGCTCTATGCTAAGAGGTGATGGATGTGAGTGGTGAAGGAATATACGAACCGAAGATATCTGGTGACACAATACTATTCGCTAAGAACCTGAAGGTATACTTCCCCGTGAGAAGAAGCCTCATAGATGCATTACGTGGAAAACCGCAACTCTACGTGAAGGCTGTTGACGGTGTATCCTTCGACGTGATGAAAGGAGAGGTCTTCGCATTAGCGGGAGAGTCGGGATGCGGTAAGACCACGACGGGTAAAACCATTCTGAGACTGAACAAGCCGACCGAGGGCCAGATAGGGTATTTGCCGTCTAAGGAGGTAGTTGAGGAGCTCGGCGATGTTGAGAGGATCAGTGAGTACGGGCACATAAATGTCACCTCAATAGATGAGCGTCACCTGCGTCCGCTCAGGAAGGACGTCCAGATGATATGGCAGGATCCCTTCGGGAGCCTTAATCCACGTAGAACAATATATGAGATCCTTGAGGAGCCTCTAGCAATACATGGGGTTGGAGTCAGCCGTGAAGACAGATATGACATAGTGGCTAAGGCGCTGGAGTCAGTCAAGCTAACTCCACCCGATGAATACATGGATAGATATCCGCACATGCTGTCTGGCGGTCAGAGGCAACGCGTAGTGATAGCGAGGGCGTTGATCCTCAACCCGAAGTTCGTGGTAGCCGATGAGCCGGTTTCAATGCTAGATGTCTCGATAAGAGCCGAGATACTTCAGTTGATGATGGAGTTGAAGAACAAGCTAGGGTTAACATACCTCTTCATAACACACGACCTAGCCGTAGCCAGGTATATTTCAAACAGGCTTGCAGTAATGTACCTGGGCCAAATAGTTGAGCTCGGTGACGCAAGGAGAGTGATAGAGAACCCTCTGCACCCATACACCAGGGCGCTCGTCGAAGCAATACCGGAGCCTGAACCATCCAGAAGGCTAACCATCAGAGAGGTGCCCATCAAGGGTGAAGTTCCCTCACCCATCAATGTACCATCAGGTTGCAGGTTCCACCCAAGATGCGTAGCACTCGATGAAAAGCCCGAGCTCAAGGAGTACTGCATGAGGAAGGAGCCGCCCATGGTTGAGGTTGAGCCAGGTCACTTCGTTAAATGCTGGCTCTACGCTAAGAGGTAGATTTTTCCCACGCACACGTATTGAATAGTAGCAGGGGATGCCTCGATGAATCCAGAGGAGAAGGTTGGAATAATAGGGTGGGGCTCCTACATACCCAGATGGAGGATGCCTCTAAGCGAGATAGTTCGTGTATGGGGCTTCAACCCGAAGGAGCCTGAAGAGCTGAGTGTCACCGAGAAAAGCGTTGCCGGAGCAGACGAGGATGCCGTGACCATGGGCTGGGAGGCAGCTAGGAATGCTCTGAGACGGGCCGGTATAGACCCGAAGAAGATAGGGGCGGTCTGGTTTGGAACGGAGAGTAAACCATACGCTGTGAAGCCTTCGGCAACAATAATAGCCGAGGCACTTGGGATAACCCCTGACACCATGGCAACAGACCTAGAGTTCGCATGCAGGGCGGCAAGCGAGGCGTTAAGGATAAGTATCGGTGCCATAGCATCCGGCCTTATAAACTATGCACTCATAATAGGGAGCGACACGGCTCAAGCCAATCCAGGCGACGTCTTAGAGTTCACTGCATCCTCAGCTGCAACCGCACTTATCACGGGTCCCAGGGAGGAGGCAGTAGCGTTCTTTGAGGCGAGTGCAACCTTCGTGACTGATACACCTGATTTCTGGCGTAGGGATCACTCACGTTTCCCGCTTCACGGTGAAGCCTTCACAGGGGAGCCAGCCTACTTCAGGCACATAGTGGGAGCTGTAAAAATGCTTCTTGAGAAAACAGGTCTTAAACCCGAGGATTTCAATTACGCCGTGTTCCACCAGCCCAACGGTACATTTCCCCTCAGGGTTGCGAGAATGCTAGGGATACCCAAGGAGAAGGTTCTACCGGGCCTTGTAACACCATACATCGGCAACAGCTATAATTCTTCGGCTCTAATAGGGCTTTCACGCATACTTGATAAGGCGAAGCCCGGTGAAAGAATCTTGCTGGCACCCTTCGGTAGCGGCGCTGGCAGCGACGCCTACAGCATTATTGTAACAGATAGGATTGTCGAGAAGCAGGGGCTCGCACCCACGGTGGACGACTACATCTCTAGGAAAACATTAATTGACTACTCACTCTACGCAAGATACAGGAGGCTCATCCACAGGATAAGGTGATGGAGATGAAGATCGCGATCCCCCCGTCCTGGAGGACAAGGATTGACAGGTACAGGTTGAAGGCCAGTAGATGCAAGGACTGTGGGAGAACCGGGTATCCCGCCTCAAGCATATGCAGGTTCTGCGGCTCCAGGAACATTGAGTACGTGGAGCTGGTGAACGAGAAGGCCAGGCTGCTAACGTGGACCGTAATATATAGTGCGATGGAAGGGTTCGAGGAGAAGAGACCAGTAATAATAGGTGTGCTGGAAACCGTTGAGAGCAAGGCACGTATAACAGCTCCTCTCACAGACGTGCTCCCCGAGGAGCTTAAACCAGGCATAGAGATGGAGCCAGTGTTAAGAAGAATATCGGAGGATAATGAAGCCGGGCTAATACACTACGGTATATCCTACAGGCCGGTGTTAAAGTGAATTGACCCACAATATAGGCTTTTTACTTGAAGAAGTAAGGAGGTCGGGCAACCCGTTTAAACGCCTAGACGAGCTAGAGTATAATGAGAATGTTAAAGCACTTATCAGACGTCTCTACATACAGGAGAAGACAGGTCTCAGCTTGTCCGCCATAGGCTCGACGATACTCGACTTCACTGAAGGAGACCACTATAGAGGTTACAATGTGGTTGGAGCCCTACAAGTACCACTAGGAATAGTTGGGGTTATACAGTTGTCGATAAACAACAAGAGTAGGGAGTCATATCTCCTGGCGCCCTTAACCGGGAGGGAATGGTTTAACATGGTTATGGATGCAGCGAGCACTCTGAGTGAATCAGCCATCAGCGTGAGCGTTGACAGAAGAGGCGGACTCTGCAAGGCAACGATACATGCAACATTTAAATCACATGTTGCCTCCAAGCTAACCGGGGGCTTCCACAGCCTCTACAGGAATACATTGTTCCTGGCTTCAAAGACATCTTACATGGTTCTAATCTACTACATGTTGGGCTTGAACCCTGATCTCTCAAGCATACCCTTGGCACCAGTGGAACACAGTGTGAAAGATGCAAGAATAGAGTATGGTTCATTGTTCACAGCGCCACGTCAGCTCTTAGCAAACATAGTCGTCTCGGAGGTTAAAGGGCTTGTAGGAATGGTTGACGACGTATCCGAGTGTGCTATTCCATTGATATACTCGTTTCTCCCCGACCTAGGTAGCCTTCTTAGAGCCGGTGAGCCTTAGGAATACTTCATACTGGCTTTCTGCAACCCTCCGTGACACATTGTCTAAGATTATGAATCCCCATGGTAGTTCATCCCCGAAACCATATCCATTGAACACATGCCCGGCACCCATGTACTCCTCTCCTAGGCTCTTCCTCCAGGCTGCGAGACCGCCTCCACGCATAGCTACCTTGGTGAAGACATCGTCGAGCGCTCTACCCGACAAGGCTATGTACGCTTGTATGAAGCCCCACTCGATGTCGTATGGTCTTGCATCAACAAGCCCCTTCAAACCCCTCTTGTACAAGCCCAGTATCTCCCTGAGCTTCACAGGGTTCTCCATACCTATCCACTGGAACATCGTGTGGGGTTTAGGTATCAAAGGATTCAGGGACACTGAGAAGCCTCTGCCAAGCTTTCTCGCCAAGCTGGCAAGCTGCTTCAGGGCCTCTAGGTTGGCTTTCACGTCATCTACTCCTTCCCCTTTCACACCATATATCATGTAAAGCTTGACATTGAACCCCTCTTCCAGAGCATGCTTCACCGATTCAATCATTTCATCGACAATGTCAACATATTTGAAGAATACTCTTTGAAGCACTGGTGTAAAGGTTTCCGGCGCCAACGTCAACGTCCTTTGACCCACACTCTTGACTAGCTCCAGCACTTCACTGCTTAAAGCTGAGAGCCTTATGGAGGGCAGGGACGCCCTTATGTTCTCGCTGCCAAGGTACTCGAGTAGCTTCAAGTGGGTTGAAGTCACGGGGAATGAGAGGCTGTAGAGAACCACCCGCCTCCCCCATATGCTTGCTGAAACTCCGTCTTCAACAAGCCTCTTGAGTAGCGGCAGGCTACGCTCCCTGTAAGGCTGGAAAACCCTTGATTCAATGCAGAAGCTACACCAGAATCTGCAACCCCTACTAACTTCAAGCTTGAATCCTCCCCCGTAGACTGGTTCAACCTCTGTGTTCTCCACTTGGTTTACAGGGTAAGTGGCGTTGTCAAGGCTTCTGACATACTCCTTCACCACTTTAACACCATCGTTGAACCCCGGTACGTACACATATGGTAGGTCAGCCACCTCTTCTAGGAAACGCTTCTTCTCCATGGTTTCAAGCCATTTGACCAGTATTCCTTCAAGGGTTGCCTCCGCCTCCCCGATAACGAAGACATCTATTATCCCGCTGAAGGGGATAGGGTTCTCCATTACCACTGGTCCCCCAGCGACAATAGGTGTTGCACGCTGTTCCCGTTTAACCGGGATGCCACCGGAATTCAGCAGCCTGATAAGGTTAACTATGTCGGGCTCGTAGTGAAGCGTTGTCACAAGGAGACCGAAGTCCTTCAGAGGGGTATTGGTTTCAAGACTTCTCGGCGGAGGCTCCTCACCTTGTAGCCTTTTATTCGTGAAGCGTTCAGCGTAGACTTCCTCAATACTGTTGGAGATAGTATAGATAATGTCTGGAGCCAGACTTGAAAGCATGACTCTATACGTGCTCGGGTAGATATATGCAACCCTTGCTTTAACCCTCAGCGGATTCTTATATATGGTGTTCAACTCCACCAGGCTATCCCCGTTCCAGTAGTAATAAGCTTTATATACCGTATATATTCATCCATATCTACGGGGGTCAGGGTGATTGATTACTCGAGATTCATCAGCCATGTGGCTAAAAGCATTAAGGCATCCGAGATACGTGAGCTCCTAGCATTGATAAGAGGGAGGAAGGACATAATAAGCTTTGCAGGCGGCATACCCGACCCAGTCCTCTTCCCCCGTAAGGAGCTCGCAAAAATCGCCGGGGTTGTAATAGAGAAGTATGGTGACAATGCATTACAGTATAGTGAAACCAAGGGCATAATAGAGGTTAGGGAGACACTAAGCGATTTCCTAGCTAGGAAGAGAGAGATACATGTTGACGCCGAGGACATAATCGTGACCAGCGGGAGCCAGTCAGGGCTTGACATTGTTTCAAGGACGCTCATAGACCCAGGGGACATAGTGGTGACCGAGAGTCCTTCATACCTCGCGGCGCTTGGAGCCTTCAAGATGAATGGGGCAAGGCTTATCGGGGTCAAAGTAGATGAGCACGGGATGAGAACGGATCTCCTCGAGGACAGGCTCAAGCAGCTAGGCGATGATGTCAGAAGGGTTAAATTCATCTATGTAATACCGGTTGGTCAAAACCCGGCTGGGACAACAATGGATAAGGATAGAAAGAAGCACTTGTTGGAAATAGCGTCACGCTACGATCTCCTCGTGGTAGAGGACGACCCTTACAGCTACATAATATACGAGGAGGGCGCTGAAGTAGCGTCATTGAAGAGCATGGATAAGGAGGGCAGGGTGATCTACATGAGCACCGTTAGCAAGATACTTGCACCAGGCCTGAGGATCGGGTGGATAGCAGCGGAGAAGGAATTGATAAGGAGGTTTGAAATAGTCAAGCAGTACGTGGATTTACATTCACCCACTTTGAACCAGTTCATAGTTGCAGAGGCCATTAAAACGGGAGTGATAGATGATGTCGTATCCAGGGCAGTGCCCTACTACAAGGCTAAGAGGGACACCATGCTTAAAGCCATACAGGAGAACTTCCCGGAATACGTATGGTACACGAAGCCTATAGGCGGACTCTTCGTGTTCGCATACGTACACAAGCCGGGGTTCGATGCTGGAGCCCTCTTGGAGAAGGCTGTGAAGCAGTATAAGGTTGCATATGTCCCTGGCGGGAGCTTCCATCCCGAGGGAGACGGAGTTAACAGTATGAGGATAAACTTCAGCTATCCAAGCCATGAGCAGATAAGAGAGGGTATTGCTAGATTAGGCAGGATGATCCGTGAGGCCTAACCCAGCATCCTAGGCTTGTTTTTCAATGCCTCAATACCAAGATGAATCCAAGCCCCTGAGGCGGTAGCAGTCCCACAGCTTTTTCCACATCATCTATCTCAATCCTCTTCACGAACCCGGAGAGCTCACGTAGTATTCTATCGGTGAGCCTGGGCTCACTATTCCTCACAGAGTCCAAGTACACGATGACGGTTTTTCCCACTCTTGGATTCACAGGTATCCATGTCGAGAGCGAGAAAGGTGAAACGATCACTTTCCTTGGATCGACGTGTTTCAGCAGCTTGTAATGGATGCTGACACCGGGCTCGGTTAGGATCACGCTGTCAACCCTGCTGGGCAAGTTACCCATGTGTCTAGCGATGCTGAGTCCCAGCTGTGCGACTGGACGAGGAGAGCTCTCACAGTACATGACAGGCTCAGTTGAACTCTCCCTCAGGGTTAAAGCTGCTGAAAGGGCGACGAGGTTGCATCCGGCAATCAAGGCTGTCCCCTCGGATTCCAACCCTAGCTCCACGCCGTGGGCTACTAGAGGCTTGAGAGCAATATGCGGGTCGGCCTCCACTAATTCCTCGAGCACGTGTTCGGGTTTCACAGCACTGTAGTTGGCCAGCAGCCCATCGATGTTGTAGGCTAACACACCGTATCGGCTCAACGGTGATACGACAAGGTATTTTCCCACGGTACTCGTATCATTGCTCGTGGTCTCTATTGCCTTGACGACGCCTGAGGAGCCTAGGATTACTCTTCTGGGCGGGATGGCGGCATGGTTTATAATGCTTCTCTCCAGCTGACCCACGTAGACGTAGATGGTCTTCGCAAGTACCTCGCCCTGTTCAACCTTCACAAACGGTAGGTCGGCAACTCTTACACCGCCATCGAAGACTACGCTACGCTGCCTCATCTGATTGAGTCACCTGCAAGCTTTATTATAAGCCCGGGACATATATATGAGAGCTTCGAGCAATGCTTTCCCACAGCTTAAAAGAGCGTGAGCCTCATGTACATGGATGCATCCGAGGCTGGCAGAGAGGTCTCAATGAACTTGCACTGGGTTAGCAAGGAGACTCGTGCGAAACTAATAGAGCTAATGCTCTCGACTAGAAGCATCATAGAGCTTTCAAGGGATCTCGGTATATCGCCAACGGCTATAAGGAAGTATGTTAAGAAGGAGGCCTATCCAAGCGATGAGGTTCTCCAGAGAGCTCTAGAGAAGCTCGCCCCCTACGAGGTTGATGAGGCAATGAGGATGATAATACTAGACCTAGTAGAGTCTCTTAGAGCGCTCTACGGTTCCCTGGATGAGAAACATAGGGAATTCTTAAGGGAGACCCTTAGAAGCATTATTTCGCAAGGATGATCGGGTTGTGTAGGAAGCCTTTTCTTGCAAGCGGTAAGATCATTGAAAACTATTCCCTGCTAGTCAAATACTTTGAGATATGTAGTGCAAGTAGTAATGTATGCATGGATCTCCTTCCCTCAAGCGAGATCTTGGAGACCATTAGCTCATTGGTCAAGAATAGAGGGTACTCTTTCACGGAAATCCTCAACGTCCTTGGCGAGAGGCTCTCGGGCAGGATAATTTGCAATATCGCTGTTGAAGCATACAGGGCGGTACACGGCATCAACGTTGACTGCGAGGAGGCTAAAAACATGCTGCTACAGGAACTAGTGGCCTGGTACCTGGAGATGGCAGAGGCGCTCGGCCTTGTAAGGCTCAAGGAATCCTGGAAGCCGGGGTAGTGTGTTTTGCTATCCGTTGACGACTTGATGATTGTCCTAGACAGGCTGGTGAAGATGCTTAGGCTGTATGCAGGGGAAGCCGGTATCAGGGAGGTAAGGGAAGGTAAAGGAGAATTCCAGGTGTACATTGAGCTAGCCAGTAATCCATCAGGGGTTTCAACTGTAAAGATTTTAATTAAGAAGGATTGTAGTAAGATATGGGTGTACACCGGTAGAGTAAGCCTGGACCTGAAGGTTAAACGGTTTCTGCTCAGGGAGCTAGCATGTTTGAATGGTGGGAGAGGTAGATGAAGCAGCCCCACAAGAAGAGGATACAGGTAGCCGTCTCAATACTGAGTGAGGCAACAAAGAAACTGGATGAACTCGACAGGAGTAAACTAGTGGACTACCTGAGGCGCACATATGAGAAAACTGGATTAAGCCCTATACGTGGTAAGGCATTGCCACCGGATATATATGATAAGGAGCTAACCACACTATACGTGATAGGCAAATATGGGCTCGGCCTTCTCGACGACTATCCTGCGATGTTCTCAAAAATCTTCTACATCGAAGAGAGGCTCGAGGAAGCCCTCAACTTATTGCTGCAGGGCAAGGTTGACGAGGCAAGGGAGAGGATAAAATCCGTGTCTCCATCCGGCGTCATAGATGGCAACATGATCGCTAGATTACTGAGGATACCTTTAACCAAGCTGGTACTTGGCTTTATGAGCGAAGACGACTTCACCAGGATTCTACATGTAGTGTTCAAGGCTTTCCCTGAGGAAGAGAAGACTGTGAGAAGCTATGTCAGATTCTTCATAGGCTTCAAGCTGGCTGAAGCCATATACAGGGGCGAGATACGGTCCCGTGAGTACAAGGAGGCCCTTAAAAGAGCACTTGCAATAAGGGTTGGCTTCCCCAAGACCACTCCGGGCGACGACTATGTGAAGGCAATAGCTGAAGCAGTCTTCAATATACCTGAGGAGGAACTCAGCAAGGTGCTGAGGATTCCAGCGAAGCAGGAGGGCCCCGGAGGGGTAGGAGAACAGGAGCCAGGGGAGGACATAGCCCCTGACTAGTTCCCCTACCCTGGATTCACCAGATACGGTATCATTCTAACCGTTAGCGAACCCGGGTTTACAGACCACGCCCAGCTTCCTGCACTCCTCTCTTATCTTCCTCTCAACACTCCTCCACTCCTCCCGGATCCTCCCAGCGTAAGTGTAAAGAGCGTGGCCCGGTGTCTCCATGAATTTTTTCACGTGTAAGGGATCGTAATATAGTGTTGCATTGAGTCTTCTCGACAGCTCTATAATACCCTCTATGGTTGCTTCATCGCTGTTTAAGCCAGGTATTATTGGCCCGTAGAAAACCCACACCGGTATACCCTCCTCTGAGAGTTTTTCAAGGGCTCTGACGCGTGCGCCAGGAGGTGGTGCACGCGGCTCTATAAACCTAGAGACCTCGCTGTCAAGCGTTGTCACCGTGAAGCCTACGTCGACGAGGCCTCGATACCTGGTCAGGATATCTATATCCCTTAGGATCAATGGGTTCTTGGTCTGAATGCTTGCATGGAAACCATGCTTCAACAGTAACTCTAGTGAGCGACGCGTCAACCTGTAGACTGCTTCAACGGGTTGGTAAGCATCGGTTACTGTGCCAACCCCCACTGTTCCTCTAGGGTGGGTTGAAACCTCTCTTTTGAGGACGTCCACTATGTTTTCCTTCACAAGTACTATGCTCCCCCAGTTCTCGCTTACTTCCCTGTTCCTAGTGTACATCCTTGCATAGCAGTAGATGCATGCATGGGCGCAGCCAGTATACGGGTTCAAAGCGTAGTCTAACCCGGGTAGTCCGCTCCTAGATAAGGCTGTCTCGCATCTCACTCTGATCACTTTAAACGCCCAGTTCAAGCCTGACTACCTCTCATGAAGTCTCTAATGCTTTTCGACCTGGAGATCCGTTTGAGGAGCCTCGAGGAGTCAAACCACTTGCCTGCTCCAAGCCTGGTCACCTTGTCGAGGAGCATGGCGACTTCCCCAAGATTACTCGTCTTCAGGACGGGTCCACGCCTATACATCTCCCTGATGGACTCCCTGACGAACCAGACACCTATCGGCAGGTTGAAGCCTGGATATATCTCTCTGAGTAAAACAGCTGTAGCCTGCCTCCTCACTCTTGAGAGATGCTCTAGTGTTGCAAGCATACTGGCGTAATAGCACCCGCCTATGCTTGGATAGGTTGTCCTACCATGGTAGTCCTCGTAGTCTCCCTCCACGATCACGTTGCTGATCCCAGGATTCCACGTGGATCCAGGCCACCATGCCTCCATCCACTCGAAGCTCCACTTGGCTGGATAGAGTATTGACACGAACAAGTTGTCGTAGTGGCGGAGGACGTATACCTCTATCTCGTTGAGAGACTCATAACTCTTCACATCCTTGAGTAGTTCCCTGGACAATATGCTGTCGACAGCCGTTATACTCCACCTAGTTGGTACCAGCCTCCTCTGCTCCTTTACTCCCAGCGCACCCACGCTAAAGATCTTCTGGATATGCGATACAGGTATACCGGACTCATAGAGGTATACGACTGCCCTGCCGGCTGGTAGATCAGTATCATTAAAGGCTTTCTCAACGGGCCTAGGGATAGAGGGATTCCCGAGGACCTGCATCCTCTCCATGGGGGAACGCGGACCCTGTGGGGGTTCCTCCTCGCTGAAGGATAACATGGGGCGGGGAGGTTTCGAGAGCTCAACCCTTACATCCACCGGCTTGCTGCTGAGGACTACGAGCCTCGTCTCCTCTATTATCCTGTTGAAAGGCCTCCTAACATCGACACTAGTGTATCCTGTGACAAGGCTCCACCTGTAGTCAAGTATCTCCTCTATTCGCCTCCCTATCCATGACTCAGGGTGATCGTATACTAATGTATCACCACTCAGAGGTGGAACTCCGGGTCCAGCCCTCACATATGGGTAGCCATACCTACCGATGAACACGGAGGGAGGCGATGAGCCCTCTATTACACGTGAACCTGAAACCATGCCTAGTTTAAGGGAGGCCATGGCTCTAGCAATGATTGGACAGTATGAAAGCCCGCACAGCCCTCTACCACGGCAGATGGAGCACAGCTTTGGGTCAATACTTCTCATAGCAGTGCTTCGCCTTACCTCTATCAAATTATTGATCCATAGCAACCGCTTAAAACACTTGAATTCTCTTCAACTACACGGTTACCACACCGACTGCCCAGCAGATGAAGGATGTAAACCCGAGGAGATGCGGGGACCAGTGAACCCCCTGAACGGGGAATCATCGCCTTTTAGAGCGGAGGAGGTTGGCTGGGTTCATCACTCGCTACTTAGTGATCGAGGCGGCTTTAACAGGGGTTTCACCGGGCTCTGGCAAGACCTTGTAGGCTAGTAGTGCGGAGAGCCCCCTCATAGTGCCGGAGAGTATTAGCACGGGTGTAATGTTGCCCGTTGAGACAGCTATAATGGATCCAAGTGTTGAGGCTAGTCCCGCCACAGTGTTCGTTGTAAAGCCAAGCATGGAGAGGTAGAGTGGGCGTAGAGTGCTTGGGGAGAGGTAGATGTTATAGATGTTGGATGATATATCTATTGACGCCCATACGAAGCCGCTGTAGGCCTCGACACCTATTATTTCAAACGGCATCGCTATGTACGAGTATGCCACTGGTATAAGTGAGGAGGACGCGATTCCAGCGATCATGGCTCTCCTAACACCCCTCCTCCTCATCAGTGTACTCCACATTCTTGTGCCGAAAATCTTCGAGGACAAGCCCGCGAAATTCTTCAGTACAACGAAGAGTTCGTTTCCTCCAGTCGTATTCATCACTATGTAGTCCCAGAACGGTGCTGGAATATTCACTGCGAAATTGAAGAATGTGATTAGGAATAGGTAGCCTCTAAGTCCTTGGTCATGGATTATGTTTTTCAATGCTTTATCGATTTCACTCATGCCTGAGGGCGAAGTAGTGTTTATCGATTGCAGGCTTCTCCCAGGGTCCGGTATGAAGTATAGTAGTATGGAGGAGGCTATCGCCACTACTAGTGCAATAAGGTAAGCCGTGGTGTACTTTAACGCAATCTCAATGGGTAGAGCGAACAATACAATGCTTAATCCATGAGCCACCAATATAGAGGAGTATGCCAGCTGATTAGCCCTTGAGAACACTGTCGTGGATTCCTTGAAGGGCACCAGGTCACCTAGCACATCCATGGCTGCCACACCCGCTACTCCACCAGCGAACTGGGCTATGAAGCTCAGCACTGCTACATATGGTAGCACATATTCACGTGGCATAAACAATGCGAGGATAACTAGTGCCCATCCAACCCTGTTCACTATACCCATGTAAAGCCAGATCTTCTTCCTTAAGTGTCTATGTTCCTCTACAAGCCATGCAGCTGGTAACTGGCTTGAGGCGTATGCGAGGAGTCTTGCAATGGTGAGCACGCCCAGCTCATGTATCCCATAGGAGTACATCTTTATCAGCAGAGCGTATACTAAACCCATCGAAATGTTCACTGTGAAGTTATAGGTTGCAGACTCTGCAAACCATATCTTAACACTCCTCGTAAACCTGTCGCCGGAAACCATGATAGCATTCACCACCGGCCTCTGGATTTCAATCGGATTTAGTTTTACTTATAAATCCTCGGCCATGTATATATAGATGCCTTTAAATATGTTTCCTCGCCTAGATCTATATTTAGGTCTATATATGGAGAGATTGTTCGGTTCACCCATGCAGGCTGGTGTCACAGCGCCATCGTCTACCTGTGGCTTAAAGGATGTGTAGATGAGAGGAGAATAGAGGGTTAAAAACAGGTTTTCAATGCTTCCCGAAAACTAAATGTCGAGTTCCTCCAGTAATTGCTTCCTATTCACTACTTCCCTTTTCTTCTTGAATAGCCTTGTGCTGAAGTATCTGGCAGCGTAGTCTGGGAGTATGGTTACAACCTTGTCGCCGCTCTCTAATTTACGGGTTCTGGCAAGCTTTATCGCGGCTACTACGTTTGCCCCGCTACTTATACCGACTGGGAGCCCTTCTAGTCTCGCAATTTTCCTAGCCATCTGTATTGCTTCCTCACTGCTCACGGTTACGAAGTCGTCTAGGAGGTGCTTGTTTCTAGCAATTATGTCGGGTATGAAGCCGTCCCCCACTCCCTCGATCTCATGCCTACCCCATGGTCCTGGTTTCCCGGTCTTGAACCATTCGGCTGCGACAGGGCACTCAGCCGGCTCAGCACCGGCTACTATAACATCCTTGCACTCCTCCTTTAGCCTCCTAGCTATACCTATCAGGGTGCCGCCTGTTCCAACCTCTGCTACGAACGCCTTAGGACATCCGACCTGCTCTATTATCTCTCTACCGGTTGTCTCATAGTGTGCCTGTATATTGGCTTCGTCACCCCACTGGTCGAAGAGGTAGTATTTATCAGGGTTCTCGGCGACAAGTCTCCTAGCTGTTTCAAGAGCTGTACCGGCGTCGGCTTCACCGCCCGGTGTGAAGTAGAACTCTGCACCAAAGAGCCTCATCAGCATGAAGCGCTCAGCACTCATCTCTTCAGGTATCACTATCAACACCTTGAAGCCTAGGACGCTTGCAAGCGCTGAGAACGCTATCCCCGTGTTCCCGGTCGTCGGCACCACTATGGTCATGCCCGGCTTCAACTCGCCTTTCTCAACGGCTCTCTTTATCATGTAGAGGGCCATTCTGTCCTTCACGCTTCCCGTTGGATTAGTGAACTCCATCTTACCCCATATCTCGGCCGTGAATCCTTCAGGTAGTATTCTTGACAGTCTCACTATCGGGGTGCCGCCAATACATTCTGTTACATCTCTACATACCTTCAAGGCTCTCACACCTCAATCTTCTTCTAAGTGGGAGCCAATATTTAAATTGGTATCAATCAGTAGAACTCGTAAATATTTATTACCCACGGGTGTGCTTTACTAAATGGTGAACAAGGGGGGTGTTGCGGTATCTTCGACGTCTACCGCCCCAGAGACATCCATGACGCACTACAGTTCCTCGACAAGTATTCGCCGGAGGCAAAGCCGCTTGCTGGAGGCACAGAACTACTAGTATTGATAAGGGATAGAAGGATACCGGTGCCACGGTTCCTGGTAGACCTCTCCCCGTTGAAAAAGGATCTCTCCTATGTGAAGATCGAGAACGGAGTAGTGAGGATCGGAGCCTTGACAACACTGTGGGAGATAAGCCGGAGCACGCTCCACCGAGACATCAGGTACGCTGGCTTCACCGATGTCTTCAAGAAGTTCGGTACAATGGCGATAAGGTTTAATGCAACCATAGGCGGTAACATAGCCTCGGCAACGCAATACAGCGACTACATAACACTACTACTGGTCTACGATGCAAGACTAAGGCTTGAAAGCGCCAGCGGTGTAAGGGAGGTAAGCCTCGAGGAGTTCCTGGTCGATAAGAGGACTACAATTATCAAACCCAATGAGCTCATTACCGAGATATCCTTCAGGGAGCCCCCTAGTGGCACGAGCAGTGCCTTCATAAAGTTCGACAGGAGGGAGTTGATAATAGCTGGCATCGTCACGGGAGCATTCTACCTCACCAAGGAGGGAGAACGCGTGAAAGACGTGAGAATAGCGTTCGACATGGTGAAGGAGCGCAGGATACCTGGCAGAGCGAGGATGACGGAGGAGTGTGTAATCGGTAAAACATTGAGTGAGAGCGTTCTCAGGGAAGCCGAGTCATGCCTAGAGAGAGAAATGAAGAGGATCAGTGACTGGTGGACAAGCGATGAGTATAGGCTCGACATGTCGAAAACCTCCCTTAGGAGGGGCCTCCTCCTGGCGGAGAAACGTATCTCGAGTGGGGTGATATAGGTTGACGAGAACCGTTAAGGTGAAGCTCGAGGTAAACGGTGTTGAACACATCTTAGAGGTGCCGCCACATGAGAGACTCATAGACACACTGAGGTACAGGCTTGGACTAACCAGCGTCAAGGAAGGATGTGGAAGAGGAGAATGCGGTACATGTATAGTGTTGGTGAACGGCTTGCCGAGGCATTCATGCCTAACATTGACGTCGACGCTGGACGGAGCCAAGGTAACAACCCTTGAGGGCTTAGCGCCTGAAGGGAAACTACACGCCATCCAGGTGGCATTCATTGAGACCAGGGGCGTGCAATGCGGGTTCTGTACACCGGGCTTCATGATGATGACCAAGGCGTTACTGGATCATAATCCCAACCCAAGCTTCGAAGAGGTGAAAGAGTGGTTGAGCAGCACTCTCTGCAGATGTGGAAGCTACCACTACTACTTTGCTGCCGCAAAGCTTGCCGCGAAGTACATTAGTGAAGGGAAAGTCTACTTCGATGAGAAGCAGGTGAGGGAGAAGTATCATATGAAGGTGGTGTCCTAGGGGTGGGAGTATGAGTAAGCCTGAGTATGTTGAGATAGTTGAAAAAGTATTCAATGAAACCAAGGAGAAGCCGACGAAGGAGTTCAAGTATGTTGGCAAGCATGTAGTGAGATGGGACGCCATAAGTAAGTTAACGGGTAAGCCGATATACACAGCCGACTTCATAAGGCTCCTCAAGAACCCTGTATTCGTGTACAGCGTGAGGTCAAGGTACGCCCATGCATGGATCAAGAGCATCGATGTCTCGGAGGCAGCTAGATACCCAGGCGTTGTAAGGGTGATTACATCTAGGGACATACCCGGTATAAATGACGTCGGCTACGTACTACCCGACCAACCTCTTATAGCAGATAGGAAAGTAAGGTACATAGGTGATACAGTTGCACTAGTAGTGGCTGAAAGCCTTGAAAACGCCAGGGACGCTGGGGAAAGAGTGCACGTTGACTACGAGCCACTAGAAGTATTCATAGACCCATTGAAGATAGTTGAATGGAACGGGCTGAGGGAGAAGCCACATACCCTGATACATGATGAACGCGGAAGCGACATCTTATCGAGATACAAGATCAGGGTTGGAAACATTGATGAAGCATTCAGAAATGCCAGTGTAATAGTGGAGAACGAATACAGAACTCCTATGCAGGAGCACGCATACCTAGAGCCCGAGGCAGCCATCGCCATACCTGAGCCGGATGGAGGAGTCACAATATATGCTAAGACACAGTGTCCCTTCGACACAAGACGGGCTGTCTCCAACGTCCTGGGACTCCCATTCAACATGGTGAGAGTCATAGCCCCGGCACTCGGAGGAGGCTTCGGCGGTGCAGAGGATGTTGGAAACGAGATCGCCGCTAAGGCGGCGCTGGCAGCCATGTATACCAAGAGACCGGCGGTAGTGTTGCATACAAGGGAGGAGTCAATAATAGGTCACACGAAGAGGCATCCCATGATAGCCAGGTATAGGCACGCAGCCAAGAGAGACGGGACATTACTAGGTGTTGAAGCAGAGATAGTGCTTGACACCGGTGCGTACGCCAGCCTGGGGCCCTTCGTGGGATGGAGGGCTATAGTCCACAGCACAGGCCCCTACAAGGTGTATAATGCGAAAGTCGACCTAGCGGTCGTCTACACTAACAGGGTACCGGCTGGAGCGTTCAGGGGCTTCGGAAACCCGCAGGTCACCTTCGCTGTAGAGAGGCAGATGGACATACTGGCAGAGGAGCTTGGAATAGACCCAGTGGAGATAAGGCTCAGGAACGCCCTGAGACCCGGGGATAGAACAGTCCATGGGCAACTATTGGATCACGGCGTTGGACTGGTTGAGGCAATAGAGAGGGCCGTGGAGCTGAGCAAGTGGCACGAGAAGAGGAAGCTGTACTCGCAGATAAGTGGCAGCATGAGGCGTGGAATAGGTATAGCGGTATTCTACCACGGTAACAGTATTGGAGCGGAGGGAGCGGACTACTCATCGGCAACGATCATAATCCAGAGGGATGGAAGTATATTGTTCAGGACAGGGCTGACAGACATGGGGCAGGGATCCATCCAGGGATTAGTGAACATAGCTGCCGAGATACTGGGTGTGCCGCCAAACTACTTCAAGGTGGAGCTCCCCGATACAGCGTCCACACCTGACTCGGGTCCCACGGTTGCATCGAGAAGCACTGCCATGGGTGGAAACGCAACACTAGTCGCAGCCTACAAGCTGAGGAGAAGGCTCAACGAGCTTGCATCTTCAATGCTTGGATGCAAGAGCCCCGAGGATGTTGTAATAGATGCTCCGAAAGTATATTGTAGAGACGACCCAGGTCACCATATAACCTGGAAGGAGCTTGTTGAGCAGGCATTCTGGAAGGGTGTTCCACTACAGGAGTTCGGCTACTATAGGGCGCCTCCAGCCGAGTGGCATGAGGAAACCGGTACAGGACAACCATACTTCACCTACACCTATGGAGCCATAGTGAGCGACGTTGAAGTTGACATGGAGACAGGTGTCGTCAGAGTCAAGGAAGCAGTAACAGTCTACGATATTGGAAGAGTAATCAATAGAACTGGCGCGGAACACCACGGCGTGGGAGGATACCTGCAGGGAATGGGTTATGCATTAATGGAGGACACATATCACAGTCCCGATGGGCATGTCTATAACACTAATCTATCAACATACCACATACCTACCGGCATGGATATTCCCGAAAGGATAATTGTAGACTTCGTTGAAGCAGGCTACATTAGGGCACCATTCGGTGCAAAGGGACTTGGAGAACCATCGATCGTGGGTATAGCTCCAAGCATAGCCAATGCAGTTGCGCACGCGTTGAGAAGCAAGGAGGCAGCCAGGGAAGTTGCCAGGATACCGTTGACGCCTGACTACGTATACGGCATTATAAAGAGACATGGATTATTGAGGTAGCCCAGTATTTTATGGAAGAGTTGACACGAATATTTTTCTTCTATCTCTCCTCCTTTAAATCCATGATGATTGAGGAGTCTACAGAGTAGGCTTTAAAACTCCGTGATCAGGAACCAGGTATAAGCCACCACGTCTCTCCTCAATCCTACCCTCGATCACAATGTAATTGCCTAGGGCGAGCTCGGAGTAGACTTCCCTCATGGATTCAAGAACAACCTCTTCACCTCCCTCAAGCACGGCTATATACCTCGAGGGTATCAAACGGCTTGAAACTTGTTCAATGACACGTAGCCTTCCAGTATACTTGCTCACCCGGTGAACGGGGTCAATGCATCCCTGTACTCCCTTAGTGTATACAACTGGCCTGAGATTTACATGGTATCCCATTACATCCAAGTGGAGTACAGTGTCCCTCTTGAACCATAGGTAGTCTGCCAGGCTCATCCTGCCACTATGCTTCTCAAGATACTCCCTTACAAGCACCCATTCATTAACACGCTTAAACACGCCTCTTCCCACCAGGTTCTCTAGGTCGTGAACCAAGTCCTCTCCTGCACCATACACTACAACGTCAACATCACCGTGCTCAGCGAGCACTCTGGAGGAGCCGGAGACGTAGATGTCTCCCTCATCCAAACCCAGCACGTCACGGAGAAGCACCGGGATTAGCTGGACGCGGAGGCTCGTCCTCTGCTGGAAACACGTGCTTCCCGATAGGGGTATGACCGGCACCTTCGATTTAATACACTCCCAATAAACGGTGTTGAGCCCGCTTCCCTGGAGCCATCCCTGTATTTTTTCAGCCGTGTAGAGGCTGTACCTCGGGTAAGCTATCAGCATATCCTCGGGGTGCTGAAACCCCTTCACAATGTATACTTTACCCATGTACTCCCATAACTCGCCTTCAAGCATTCTCAAGGTTATAATGCACCGTTTCAGTGCCAATCAGCTATGTGTGCGTGGTCGCTGAGTATTATGGCACACCCCTTATATATCTTCACGAGGGCTTCCCGTGTGAGTATCTCGTCTGGATCACCATACCTATACTCTCCATACCCGAGTAACAGTATCTTGCTTGTGTAGGGTAGGAGAAGCATGGGGTCGTGGCTCGATACAAGTAGGAGTTTCTCCCTTGAGAGCTCACCTATTATGTCAGCCAGAATGCCTCTTCCTTCAGGATCTATGTTGGAGAGGGGTTCATCCATCAGGAGTATCTCCGCATCCACTGAGAGAGCCCTGGCGATTAAAGCCCTCTGGAGTTGCCCCCCGCTCAGCTCACTAACCCTTCTCTGCCAAACCTCCCTAGGTAGCCTCACGGTTTCCAGGGCCGAGGATACTTTGCTCCTCACATAGTCTAGGGATCCACGGGCCCCGCCTCTCCTACTATATGTCTTAGCATACATTTCAACGAACTCCCAGAGGGATAAAGGGGCATCTCGAGGCATATAGAATCTCTGCGGCACATAGGACACCATCTCCCCCAGTTTCCCAGGGTCGCCATTCACCTCGACACCGTTCACTCTAACGACTCCTCTAACAGGCCGTATCACACCTAGAATCGTGAGGAAAAGCGTTGTCTTACCTGCACCATTCGGCCCTATCACCTGTACTAGTCCAGGCCCCTTAATAATGGAGTTTACATCTCTCAATACCACTGTACCACCGCGTCCAACGGTTACATTCACTAGTTCTATCAGCATGGCTGCACCCTTGTGCACAAAGCATTTATAAGGTCCCTAATAAATTTGTGCACAAGGGTGACATAGATGATTGCACGCTCACTCCCTCATGTCACCATAGTTCTGCTGGTATTGATTAGCATACTGCCTGCGCAGACCGCTGTTGCAGAAGGCGGGATACGCGTCATCACAGTGTTTCCAAGCATGGTTAACGATGTGAAGTCCCTTCTATGCGATAACGATAGTGTCGACTATTTAGTTCCCCCTGGCGTCGACCCCCATGAATACCAGTTGTCGACCAGTGATTACGATAAATTAAGGAAGGCCACATTGATAGTTTCAACCGGCCATACCGGCGTGGAGATGCAGATAAGTGAGCTCGTAATGCAGGGCGGGTTGAACGCCACCCTGATCAATATATTGGAGATCCCCGGGCTCCGGATAGCCATCAACCCGTCTACGGGGCAGGAAAACCTGCACATGCCGATATATGACCCCTTGAACTATCTTCTATTCGTTGAAAACCTTACGTCTACATTAGTGGCTCTAAACCCCTCTAAGGCAGACTGCTATAGGGCGAAGGCCATGGATGTGATAGCTTCTCTCGCACGCTTGATTTCGAAAAGCCATGGGAGATACATGGGGGTGCCCACGGTGGTAGACACACCGGTGTTACAGTACGCCGTCGAGTGGATGGGATTCAAAGTGGTGAAGTCGCTTATACCTGAACACGATGTCCAGCCTAGCCCCCTGGATCTGAGTACAGTAGAGGGATTGCTGAGGAATGGAACCATACCAATCGTATTCTACACGTCGCCTCCTGTTTCAAGCGAGAGCAATACCCTGGTAGAATTGTCGAGACGATACGGGGTGGTAGCAGTCGGGATCCCGTCACCCATGGCTGAAGGCTCCATACCTGGGAAACTAGGATACGTGGTTTCAGTGCTTGGCAATGTAAGCATCAATAATGCAGGGGTTACCGGGGCATCCCCGGCTCAAAGCGGGCTTTCAGAGTACCTCATGATAGTAGTCTACATTATTGTAGGCTTCATAGCCGGTCTAATTGCATCAAGGTGGCTGCTTAAATGAGTGGCGGAAGAGTTGTATTGCTGGCACTTGTTTCACTGTTTTTCTCCCTGTTGCTTGCAGAGGCTTCCCGAACAGTAGGGGTTGAGAAAACACTGGTATACTGGCTCACCGGGCTGGCGTTAAGCTCCGTTGGACTACTAACATATTACAGGGGGCTAGAATTCCTTGTAGCCGGCTCCACCCATGGCAGCTTCCTGGCCGTTACATTGGGTTACCTGCTGGCATCACTATTCAACACGAGTATCTATTACTCAGCTATACCCATAGGACTGGCACTGGTCTACATAGCAGGCTACTTCATCTACAGGGGACTGGACCCCAACAAAGTATCCTCCTTCATGGTCTCGTTTACTTCATCAGCAGGCGTTATTGCAGCATACTATGTGTTAACAGCTTTCCCAGCACGCTACAGCTTGTCAAGCATAATGCTCGGGGACCCTGTTCTCATGACTGTGAACGACATGATTGCGGCATCGACAATATCATTCATCGTCTTAGCCCTAGTACTTCTAATCTACGAGGAAACAGTCTTCATAAGCATCGACCCTGTGTCAGCCAAGATCGCCGGGTTAAGGGTCTGGCTTTACGACTTTGCATCGTTCACAGCGATAGGTCTCGCAACAATAGGGTTGCTAAGGGTCAGCGGATACATAATGGAGCACGTCATGATCCTCCTGCCGCCTCTAATAGGGGCAAGAATCTCCGGCAACAGCAGAGAGCACTTGTTTTCAACGCTACTAGTATCAACAGCATCCTCCGCACTGGGATACCTCGTGGCAATAGAACAAGGGTTGAGTCCCGTCGGCGCAAGCGGCTTAATCCTTGTACTCCTCTTCCTTTACACAGTGTTCATTAGGAGGCAGGGTCGCCATGAGTAGGCATGTAAAGAGGAGATTCGGTATAAGTATACCGTCAAACATAGCTGAGAGACTCGATAACCTCGCAGAGCTGTTGCACTGCGATAGATCCACCATAGTCTCCAATGCGTTGAACGAGTACATACATGAAAACCTCCACGGGGAAAAAGAGCATGAATGTAGAGGTGTGATAGTGGCCTACACGAGTGCTTCCCCGCCGCCAAACCTCTTCTCCAAGTATACTGATGTGGTTTCAGCCTATAGTTTATACAAGGTGCGCGACGGCTTCATCATGGTCCTCGTGGTCGAGGGATCCTCGAGACTGATAAACGAGTTGAGGACACGTATCTCGTCACACGCCTCCGTCCAGAGATACATGCCACTCGACACATCATACAGCCAGGGTGAAGGGTAGGATACATGGATGCCGCCAACCGCTTCAAGCCTGTTGAAGGATACTGGTTCACATATTTCACGGTGGAAGAATTAAGGAGGCAACAGGGCTGCGTCGACATTACACTTGACATAGGCTTGTCGAGGACAAGGGTCTGCGTGGAGAACAACAGGATCACTATAGGAGAGCTGGAAGCCAGTATAGGAGACCTCGAGCCAAGCGAGCCGGATAGAATAGTGCTTCTCGAGAAGTCCGGGAGGATATACGAGGTTCTACTGCATTCCGAGAAAGGCTTCTACAAGTTGAAGGCAACCGGGGAGAACACGGCTCCCACGCTTGAAATAAACGGAATCCACATGCATAGAATACAGGGAACCGATCCGTGGCACGATGCATTAGTTAAGGTTCGCGCTGCTAAAGTGAGGAGAGGTATGAGCGTCCTAGACACATGCATGGGCTTAGGCTACACGGCCATAGCCTCCCTGGAGAAAGATGCCGGCTTCGTGCATACTTTTGAAGTAGATGAGAATGTGGTGTGGATAGCTGAGAGGAACCCGTGGAGCAGGAGTCTAAGTAGCGGGAGAATCAGGATTGAGATAAGGGATGTCGTGGAAGGCGTTTCAACGCTTCCCTCAGAGTCCTTTGGGAGGATAATACATGATCCTCCCAGGTTCACTAGAAGTACCGGTGAACTTTACAGCCTTGACTTTTACATTGAGCTCTACAGGGTTCTACAACCCGGTGGAGTGCTCTTCCATTACACGGGTGAGCCAAGGCGCCATGGAGCACCGGATATACTTAAGGGGATAAGGAACAGGCTGTCTAGAGCTGGCTTCGAAAACATCTTCTACGACCCGGATGCACAGGGATTCGTCTGCGTGAAGAAGCAGTAAAGCCTTCGCAGCCTACTCAACAAGCTTCTCTAATGGCTTGGGAACCCCCGGGTTTAATCCCCCAAACCTCTTCTTCACTAGTTCAATGAGCCAGGGGGATAAACTGTACACACCATTCCTATAGTAGAGAACCCCTTTTCTAACGAGCTCCATGAGTACCCGCATCACCTCCCTCTCTATGAAAACACTCTCATTCTCTTGGACTAGATCCTTCTCTCCTTCTCTAACTCTCCTTCTCACCTCTTCACGTAGATCCATTACAGCTACTATCTCACCCACACTTATATGCTTCAGAAAGTAGCTCACCACTAGCCTGCTAAGCTTGTCAAGCCTCATTAACTCCTCTACTCTCCCGGGTGCATCCGCCAAGCAATTCACCATGTGCTAGTAGTACCATGTATCATAGTAATGATGCTCGGGAACCATAAAGCTACTGTTCCTTCTGGCCTTGCAGAAACCCTTGAACAGGCACTTGTCGCACCTGGGTTCTCCTTCTCTTAGGCATGTATTCCTGCCCATGAGCCAGAAGTAATCGTCAACCACGCCTGGATCCAGACCAGCCTTATCTGCGACAGCCTCGTATCCTCTCCTAACGATCAATCTAAGCAGGGTATCCTCGCTGCGTGTTACCTCTACATGTCCCCTTATTTTAGCCCACAGGCTCCCTGACACCATTACTATTCCCAGCCTGTACGCTATCCTGGAGAGGTGGTTGTCCACAGGGATCCCCAGCTTCTCGCGGAGAGTTATAACACCCCTCCTAGAGAGGAACTTTGCCAGGAGAAGAGGCTTCTTCTCAACCGGGTCTTCGAAGGCTCTGAAGACCCTTAGTAGGTCGATGAGCCCTGGATCCCCTAGTGAGCCATAGAGTCTTCCACCGGAAGCCTCGATAATATCCTTGACATTGCCGTTGAATAACCTGGTGATTTTTAACCCCATGTCCCTCAGGAGGAGGGTTCTCACCTCGATGTCCGGTGGCTTAGCGTTGCCAACGCTAAGCCATGCCTCAACCTCATCTACTCTTATACTGGCCAGGTGCTCTGGGTTGAAGAACCCTGGATCCTCCATGTATTTTCTCATTCCAAGCCTATATAGTAATTCTGCGCCACGGTAAACGCCGTCCTCCAGCTCGGCCTCATAGGGCTTGCCAGGCCTACTCAACCTGTGATCCATGGCTACCATTACAATAAAGTATCTTGCGACGCTCTCTACATCCTCGCTGCATGAGGGGTAGAACCTTGTATCGCAGAGGTCGATAGTGCTAATCCTCTCCGGATTGTTTCTCAGCGTTCTCGCAACCCTCTCCACTATGCCTTCATCCAGACCGATGACCTCCACTGGGATCAGCCCCCTGGGTTCTAATCCGCCTCCACCCTGCATCTAGATACTCCGTGTTGAATACTTAACCCTATAGTTGACCAGCCTCCTGTCCTATGAGGACTATGCTTGCTTCCCCTTTAACTGTCGGAGCAGGCTATATGTGCCCGGGTTCTTCTAGGTCAGATTCATAGAGCCTAAGCCTGGGGCTGACCCGGTTTAACCTTTATTCACGGCCTTCATCAATTAATTATCCAGCATGGTGTACAGGTAAATGCGAAGCATGCCTGAGGACGGTGGGGGCATTCATGGGGAGAAAGTGCTAGTCGGAGTGGTACGGGAGCAGGTGGTACATGCTGAGAACATTTTGGTGAGCGGTTGGTTCTCGGTGAGGCTTGCTACCGGGGAGAATCTCTTGCTACATGGTAGGGGAAAAGTGTGGTTGCTTGCAGGGGACACATGCGTGGTCGCAAGTAGTGGGGGTCCCATAGTGATTAACAACATGTACTGTGGAACAGCAATCCTAATTGGTGGCAGGCACCCGGTAATAGTTGGCTACCTTAAAGCTCGGAAGGCCTACACCCGTAGAGTCATGGTGAACGAGCTCAGAACCCATGAATGGGTTTCCTCAGCCATGAGCGGTGTCAGGAAGGTGAGTGCATCCCACATATTGTTCATGGATCCGCATTCTTACATGGTTGAAGTGGAGTATTTGGGCTCTGTAACATATGGTTATTGACATGGGAGGCCTTATACCGTGAAAACTATTCTTCTACACAGGATGAGGCCTTCAGCCTGGCCTCCACTATCTTCTCCCTTAACAACACTAGATTACTGTATAACTGATACACTGTTCCAGGGGTTACCTGGCTCCCTGGCTCTAGGGCGTAGACTGTTTTCTCTAGTTTATCGATGAGGTCTATCGCTTCCTCAAGTAGCCCGAGGAGGCTGTCATGTTGCATTCTTCAACCCATCCTCATATGATTTCCTGAGGAGCCTTTTATTGATCTCTGCCACTGCTCCCCTGAAGGCTCTGCCAATAGCCCACTCTACATCCTCTAGACTTATGTATTTAGAGAGTTCTTTATCTACGGCTAGCGTGAACCCTAGTAGTGCGACATTCGATGAGATCGGTGACCCGGTTACTTCCATGCTTGCCTTGTTAGCATCATACACGTAGTGCCTTAAGCCTTTCCCAGATATAGCGGTAAGTATGGCCTCCCGTGACGGGTACTTTGAGAGTGGTGGAGGCCACAGGAAGTCGTTGATCACTAGTGTGGTATCATTGTTGGCGTACACTAGGCTTCTCACGCTCTCAAGCATCTCCATCGCTATAATACTGTGAGCCCCGGCCACAGGTATTATGGGGCTTTCGCCCTCACCTATCCTTACATGCACCACTACGCTTCCCCCTCTCTGGCTCATTCCATGTACCTCTGCGACACTTACATCAACGCCTCTATGCATGCACCCGAGGCCGATGAGCCTTCCCAGCGTTATTATACCTTGGCCGCCAACACCAATTAACACTAGGTTGAAACGGGTCTTCATAGGTGTCACCACAGCTTCTCCCATTCGGTGCTCGGCTGGTTCTTCACCGATATGGCTTTGAATGGACATATTGATGCACAGAGACCGCACCCGGCGCACAGCTCTTCCAGTATGACAGGCTTCCTGGATCCAGTGGGTATAACTATGGCTGGGCATGCCGTCAGGTTGATGCACGCATTGCACCCTGTACACTTGTCCTCAATAACCGTGTACACGGGGAGCACGACTCTTCTCCTCCTGGCATCCCGCAGTACTTCCAGGGCGCACCTCATCCTGGAGACTATAGCTATCCTCTCACCCTTCAAGTAGTCCTTTAACGCCTGGGTAAGAAGGTCTATCGACTCCTTGACTCTCAACGGATTGATAACCACGGTCTTGAAGCCTGCTTCCCTCAGTATATCCTCTGGGAGAATTCTCCTGGTCTCTAGACCCATTGCAGTTACACCAGTGCCGGGGTGTGGTTGATGACCCGTCATCGCTGTTGTCGAGTTATCGAGCACTAGCGGGATAACCCTTGAGTTATTGTAAACTATGTTTATCGCCGGGGGGATGCCTGCGTGGAAGAATGTGGAATCACCTATCACGGCTATCACGGTTTGACGCAACACTTTTCCAAATCCATGAGCGATGCCCAGGCTGCCGCCCATCTCGAAGCATGTCATCTGGGTTTCGAAGGGCTTCTGATACCCCAGCGTGTAGCATCCGATGTCGCCTGTGAACACGGCATCTCTCACACCAGCCTTGTTGAGGGCTACTTTAACAATGTAATAGGTGCTTCTATGCGGGCAACCTGCGCAGAGAACAGGGGGTCGTGGAGGTATAGGGGGGTTAAGCGAGACTTCCCCTACTCCCCGCCATGGGGTCGCAGTATCCTTCCCAAGGAACTTTGCTATGGGTGTGAGAACCCTGTCCACTGAGAGCTCACCGTTCCCTGGCACAAGGTTCCTGCCGTGGACCCTTACATCTAGGCCTTCATCAGCCACAATGTTCTTCACCTGCATTTCCACTACGGGGTCTAGTTCCTCGACGACGAGTGCTTCCTCAGCGTCTTTCAGCACGCTTGAGATCGGCTTGGGTGGCAGTGGAACCGGGAGCGATACTTTGACAAGTGTCACATTGTTCAACGAGTCGAGAAGCCTGAGTGCTTCCTCTGCATGCGTATAGCTTATGCCGCTTGCAACGACAACACGCTTCATGCCCGGGTTAATTACACGTATGAACGGCTCCCTCCCCTCGTTATTCATCACGGCTTCCCAGATCCCTACCACACGTGTCTTCAGCTTCCTCGCATTGGCTGGAACAAGCACCCATCTATCTAGATCCTTGTCGAATACTCCTGTACACTTCTTTTCCCGCAGTATGTCTCCGTTTAATTCCACTGGCTGCCTCGTGTGGCTGACTCTTGTAGTGGTTCTAAGGATAACCGGGTGCTCGTACCTCGTGCTTAGCTCGAACGCCTCTTTGGTTAGATAGTAAGCGTCCCTTGCACTACTGGGTTCGACCACCGGTATGTGTGCAAGCATCCCGTACCACCTGTTGTCCTGCTCATTCTGGCTACTGTGTGCACCTGGATCGTCGGCTGAGACCACTACGAAGCCGGCTTTCACCCCAGAGTAAGCACTGCTCATCAATATGTCTGAGGCGACGTTTACGCCGACATGTTTCATCGCGGTAAGGCTTCTCACACCGGTTATCGCGGCTCCATATGCTGTTTCAAAGGCTACCTTCTCATTAATACTCCACTCGACATATATCCCGCACTCGCCTGCAACCTCACTCAGGGCCTCAATTATCTCTGTTGAAGGAGTACCAGGGTACGCGGTGGCGACGCATATCCCTGCCTCCAGGGAGGCTCTTGCTATAGCCTCGTTCCCCATGAGCAGTACCTTCTCGCCTCTTCCAGCGAGCAGAGGGTTCATGACCTTACACCGTTCTCTATGTATGGTATGTATGGATATATATACTATGAACTATCCCGTGACGCCTGATGCACCATGTCGACACGCATGGGTACCATAGGTTTCTGTATGGGTGTTCCCTGAGCCCTAGCTCCCTTGAAGCCTGTCTTAGTGGGATTGAATACTGAAAAAAGTTTATATATTGCTATCCCACATAGAATTAAAATGGTGAAGAGTATGGTTCGGAAGAGTAAAGTAGTGTATGAGGATACCGATATATTGATCGAGATAGCTCCAAGGGACTTCGAACTCCCCGACGCCGTGTACGATGCAATACGGAACAAGGGTAGGCCAGTGTTCTTCCAGGAACTGGTGAGGGAGTTCAGCGGGATAGCCGGCGAGGACAGGGTTCGGAGAGCAGTGAATCACCTACTAGCGTTGAAGAAGATAATAGAGTTCCCTGATGGAAGCCTTGGAACACCTGACATGAAGTGGGAGCCAACGGGCGTGAAGCGTAGACGCCGCAAGAGGACGCCGAGGTTAATGGATATCGATGTGAAGGAGGCCCTTTACAGGCCTGCAGCCTAAGATTAAACCGCAATACTATTTTTTCCTCGGGGCCCTATTCCTCTCTCTCCACGGGTTACTCCGGTAGTTGACGCATTTATCCATGGATGAAACAATTATTCCGTATCGGGAGTTAAGCTCACATATGAAGTCGTCTGGAACCAGTGCAAGCGAGCCCCTAGCGGTTCTAACAACGTAGGCCTTCTTCAACACCGGGTTTGCCTCAGCCTCCTCTACAATGAAGTCGAGAAATATTGGTAGCCGGGTCGTGTTGATGAAGCCTCGTTGACGTTTAAGCCCGTATTCATCTGTGAATACTTCCCCAATTCTCCTGCCATCGTTGCACACCCCCTGCTGATCGCACTCAACGATTCTCACATGGCTGGATGCAGCTATGGCCTCTATTGTGCTCATGATCTTCCCGTTCACATTATCCTGTACAGGTGTTTCAACAGTTTCCCTGTTCACTGCATCCCTACTGCTCTTCTGAGCAGCCCTCGTCTTCCTTAAGATAATCTCTTTGATTTCATCGATACCGGTTTCCTGGCGCTCTTGCTGCCCGCTCTCCTTGGGCTGGGGTTGAGGTTCCCTTGGCTCCTCGCTTGCCCTGCTCTTCGGTGCCATGAACTCGGTGAGCTTCCTGGAGCGGGTTTTCCTCTGGTTGGTAGACAAGGTTAAACCTTCCCCTGAACCAACTATCCTGGCTTCCACTATTTAAACAGGGATGGCGTGACCCTATCACTGCCTCCAGATTGCTGGCTGCGTCGAGTAAGCCGTGAAATATTTAAAAACCACGCTTGCTTATGGTTATTGAATAGGCGTGGGCCCGTAGCTCAGCCTGGTGGAGCGGCGGGCTCTTAACCCGTAGGTCCCGGGTTCAAATCCCGGCGGGCCCGCTTCACTATTCCTTAATCCCCAGGGATGCTTTGAAGAGGTATCACGGGTCATGGTGCTGAGGCCGCTGGTGAAGGGGGTTGATACAGGCTTATATGTTGTTGCTGGAACCCCCTTCCTCTACATTCCACAGCACAAGATGCTTGTAATGGCGGATCTACACTTGGGATTCGAGGAAGCTGCTTCAAGGGGCCTGACCTATAGTCTTAGAGGAAGCAGCAGCTACGCCGGCGTATTCCTGCCGAGGATCCAGTTGAGGCGAGCCATAGAGTACCTTGTCAAAGCCAGTAGCGTGCTCGACATAGATAGGGTTGTAGTAAACGGTGACCTGAAGCACGCGTTTGACAGGCTGCTCAGGCAGGAGAGGGACGAAGTAGTGGAATTCGTCACCTGGCTCAGGGAGAAAGGTATTCGTGAGGTCGAGGTGGTAAGGGGCAATCATGACAACTACCTGAAACCGGTTTTGAGAAGGCTGAACGTTGAACTCGTGAACTCGATTGAAGTCACCGCTGACTCCCGAAGGATACTGATAGTTCACGGGCATGAAGACGTGGATGTAGCCGGCAGGGACATCGTGGTTATAGGTCATGAACACCCAAGTCTTAAATGCCTCGGCTCTTACAGGTTCCCCGTGTTTATGAAGATACCCTTAGAGACAGGGGGGCTCTTAGTCGTCATGCCTGCGACAGGCCCGTATCATCCAGGCATAAATGTCTCCTTGAACAGGGATGACTATCTTTCACCGATAGTGAGGAAGCACACTCTGCTCGAGAAAACAGGGTTGATTACATGGGTGAACCTGGGATCCGTGGATCAAGCTACCTCGCGACTCATGGACTCCACATCGGCCACAGAGCTCCTGGATATAGACAGGTACGTTGAAGATAATGTAGAGGTAGCCGTGGTGGAGTTCAGGGATATTGAAACCGCTCACATACTATGCTCCTTCGAGTAGGATTAATCAGTCAATCGACCCATCATCACGTCATCAGGCTATGTCGGCATCATCACCACGGATACCAATGGACAACCAATGTTAAATAGCTTCATGCTGCCTACCAGATGAATCATCCATGAAGGCTTAATCCGCCAACCTCCTCATCCTGAAGGGTGAGGGTTTCCTTTTGGGGTTCACTGGTTCCCCGCATCTCCCCGGGTTTACCGTGAAAGAAAGCCTCGCCTTTCAGGGCGGGGAGGAGGACAGTACTTAACACCCGCACTACATTTAAACTCCTCATCACCCGCCTTGAAAGACGAGGCTTCCAGTTGTAATCTGCGAAAGCATTAATACCGACTCCAAGCCTGTCTCGGATATGATGGGTGACCCTGATGCCCTGGCGCACCGTGGTGATCCCTGTACTCGTGCTCGTCACACTGTTCCTTTGTACACCCATGGCAGTAGGGGAGTCCAGGCTGCTTGGCTACAGTTACGTGAAGTCCATCGATGTCTATGCACCAGCCGTGTCTGGTAGTGGTCAGGGCGTGTTATCCAAGACGACTCTGATAGTGGCGTATCCCGGTAACGGCCGGGTGTTCTTCTCAGCTCTACCCTACACCGAGCTCGATACCCAGGGAGCAGCTAGAATAGCAGCCTATGTTGCATCACTTATCGCCGGGGTTCCATTCGACGAGTTTGATTACTATGTTGTTACAGAGTCAAGTACGCCGATAATAGGGG
The DNA here is from genome assembly GCF_000186365.1 of Desulfurococcus mucosus DSM 2162. Lineage (NCBI taxonomy): Archaea > Thermoproteati > Thermoproteota > Thermoprotei > Desulfurococcales > Desulfurococcaceae > Desulfurococcus > Desulfurococcus mucosus. Next base: position 762,849 of record NC_014961.1, on the reverse strand, counting down.
GCCCTAGTTCCGGAGGGCTCATGACCATAGGGTTTCTCTCATTGTTGACTAATAGGTCTCTTCAACCATGGGTAACCATGACTGGAATGATAAACCCAGACGGCACGATAGGACCCGTGGGCGGGTTGAAGGAGAAGCTTGATGCAGCGGCTTCCAACGGCTTTAAGATGTTTCTCATACCTTTCGGTCAGCGCCAATACCAGTACCCTGTTATCCAGGAGACGCGTCTCCCATGGGGTGTTGTGAGAAGAGTGGTTTACAAGAGCATAGATCTCGTTGAATACGGTAGGAGCATTAATGTATCCGTCATAGAGGTAAAGTCGGTCTTCGATGCTTTCACATATTTCACCGGGGTCAACATCTCGGGATCCACATATGCTCAACTCCAATACAATGTGCCTAGTGGAGTCGTTGACAGCCTTCTGGGCGAGCTGACTACATTGATAAGCGACGCGTTTTCTAAGGCTGAAGACGTTAGAAACCCCTTCTACAAGGGCTCCTTGCTCACAGCACTCAGCAGCTTGAACACGACTCTCTCAACCCTCTACTCTGCCAAGGATACGCGTCCAGCCTACGTCTTCATGAAGGGACTCGACCTCTACAGTGGTGCCATGTATTATGGACTCCTAGCCGACGTACTCTCCAACAAGCTCAGTGTTGACATGGTTGTGAACACAGTTAATTTAACGCTTCTCAGGGTTGGCGAGGAGTTTGGCAAAGTAGGAGTGTTCAGGGGATTGGATTCAGTGCTCTGGCTCTCCCTAGCTAGGGCCATATACTACAGAGCCGGCTACTACTATGCTAATGCGCTTTCATCTAGCTCAGACTCTGAGAAACTAATGTACCTGGCTCACACTCTCTCCTATGCGAGGCAGGCTGAGGCATTCCTTAACATGTCTTCAATCAGCGTCAATGAATCGGCAACGCTGACTCGGGTTTCAATGAATACTAGAAGCCTCTATGCGCTTTCATCCACCGTATACTCGTATGTGAGTGCACTCATTAACGAGGTAGGCGGAAACACGCAGGCTTTAAACGATGCCTCCGACTACTATACCCTCCTAAATTCCCAGGTTGCAAGCGACAACCTTACCATGCTAGGGTTCACCGTGTACTCTATTGGGGAGTCACTCTACGCCCTCCACCAGGCATTCGAGCAAAACAGCCTGGAGTCCGTGGCAAGTGTTCAGTCAAGCATATCGGTAAATCTCTGCCATGGTGTCGACAGGTACTCAACGATAGGATTCTTCAGAGAGTATGGCTTAGAGGCCATGGGCATCGGCGACTACTCTTCAGCCGTGGAGGCATTCTCAATGGGAATCTCAATGTGCATGGTGGTAAGGCTCGCGCTTTCAGCCGGTAACATTAGTGTGCTCACTACACCTCCCCAGGAGGTAAGCGTCTCAACGCCCTCCATGGAGTGGGGTGGTGGAAGCACTAATAACACCAGTGGATCCAGCGGGTCGGCGAATACAATGCTCGTGAAATACCTGGCTATAGTTGGAGCCATGCTTGCTATCGTTTCAATAGTGCTGGCTCTAAGGATACTCAGGACTCCCGGTCCTCGTGGAGACGCAGCTGGTGGACTGTTTTTGGATAAAGGTTTTAAACCGGTTTAGCTGCTGGAAACACCGGGGTTTCTCCTGCTTCGATAACGGTGGGTTGCTATCAGGGACGGGGGAGCGTGTTGGCCTCTCGTAAAGTATGCCTAGTGGTGCCTGTCGATGTAGCCCCGGTGAACCACCGGGCCACGTGAAGTGGCTGAGGGGAGTCCACGCCCGGAACTAGGATTATGGGCATGGGCAACCACGCTTATAAGCATCATTACGTAATGAGTCATCTGTGAGGGTGGTTAAGGTGCTGTGGCTCTATGATCCATTCACAATGATCGCGCTCATGTTAGCATACGCCGTCGGCTTCGTGGTAATGATGAGTATGGCAGCCCTGATAGCCCCCAGGGTGGCTAGGGGCTTCTCCAATAGGTTCGCGCTTAAATCCTCGATGATAATAGTGGGACTCCTCGCTGCTGCCTCAAGTATCGCTGGAATATGCCTCGTTGCATACTTGTTAACCAGCTACTTTGGTGCAGCACTCACACTGGACTTCGTGGCTGCGATAGCGGTCTTCGTGCTCTTAGCCAACTTGTTCACGTATCTGATCTCGCCTTTCATGATAAACCTCTTCTATGGTGCTAAACACAGTGAGGACCTCCAGAGAATCGTGAATGAGGTTGCTGCAAAACTCGGTGTGAACAGGCCTCCTAAGGCAATGCTGGTTAACTCGCCGCCGAATGCTTTCGCGTATGGTAACATCTTATCCGGAAGGTACATCGCAGTATCGAGGGAGCTCGCGGGGATGCTCAGCGAGGAGGAGTTGAAGGCTGTGATCGGACATGAGCTAGGACATCACATCCATAGGGACAACACGATAATGCTATTCATGGGGATCCTGCCGAGCATCATATATTACCTAGGTGTCTTCCTGATAAGAGCTGGACTAGTGTCCTCAAGCGTTTCAAGGCTCACATCACGTAGGAGGGATAATGCTTCAGGAGGCTTCATACTGGTTATTGCGGGCATAGCAGCTGTCGCGCTAAGCTTCATTGTCCAAGTACTGGTGTTAGCCTTCAGCAGGCTCAGAGAATACTATGCCGATACAAGCGGTGCCCGCGCCTCGTCACCGCTAAACATGCAGCGTGCACTAGCCAAGCTACACTTATACTATGAGGGGAGCAGCTATGCCAGGGAAGCAGTGTCAGCCAGTAAACTGAAAACCCTCTTCATATATGCGTTCACAGAGACCGTTGCAAGCCCCTTCTACCACTACAAGACGCCTCCAAGGATCGCATGGGAGAGGGTAGACATAGATGAGGTGATAGAGGAGCTTAAGCGGAGGGAGGTGAACAGCGTGCAGGAATTCTTCTCAACGCATCCACCAACACCTAAGAGGCTCCGCTTCCTCGACACATTGACCATGGATGCCACTGCTCCCAGATAGCTCTTATCCACTAGTCTTATGAGCACGCCATCCAATGCCTCATACTTGAAAACCGCACGCCCTAGAACAGTGGGAAGCCAGCTTTTTTAGACAACTAGAATCCCTTCATTCAATGCTTGAAACACATGTGCTGCATGGTGATGGATACTTCTCTACATCGCTGGGCTCATCAGCCACCTGCGACCCTAGAGCAGTTGCTCGTGAACCCTAGGCCGGGTGAAAGCCCCGCGTACAATAAACACGATGAATATCCGGGTCTGACCTCCTCCCCGCCCTAAAGGGGCGAGGGTTCCCCTTAGGGCGGGTCACGGGTTCCCCGCATCTGTTCGGGTTTACATCTGTCATCTGCGGGGCAGTCGGGGCAGTCGGAGATCCCCCATCTGGGCTAGGGGTCGTGGTGCCTCCACGGGCTCGGGGCTAACCCTGAAGACAGCGCACAGGGTTAGGAAACCCTCACCGCCCATAGAGGAAACCCCCACCTCTATTACAACGGCTACAACACATTTAAACTCAGCATCCCCGCCCTGAAAGGCGAGGCTTTCTTTCATGGTAAACGGAGTCAAGATGGCTGGCTTCTCCTGGAACCTTAATTAGGGGTCCCAGGGATAGTGGTCTCTTGGAACATGGTTTCGGTGTTTCATCGAATAATCTTAGACCACGGGGGGTAAGGGTTGGATTCACTGGTCTTAATGGTAGTCTCAATGGCCTTAATGGACTCGGTGGATCCATGCTTCTTCATATTATACGCCGGCATCCTTGCATCGTACTCCATGGGGGGCTTAAGGAAAATTACTGAAGTAGCATTGGTCTTCATATCATCGGTTTTCACTGGGTACTGGGTTTTCGGCTTCCTCCTTAGAGGGGTGTTGAGGACCCTCCCGTTTACCCCCGTCCACTTATCCATCATAATGCTGATCTACGGGGTCTTAATGGTAGCTTATGGACTGGTCAGTTTAAGAAGGCGGAGCGATGGGTCAGGCACGGTTTGCAGGGATGACATGGTTGAGTGCGGCTTGACGAACAGGCTGGGTCTAAGGAGGCTTGCTGAAGCTGGAGGAGCAGTATATGTGGCTGTAACAGGGTTCATAGCATCTTTTACCCTACTGCCCTGTAGTGCTGGAATGTACATAGTGTACAATGTTTTAATGAGTGGAGCCCCCTTATGGCTGTGGATTCCCTACACATTGCTCTATGTGGCACTATTTGTTTCGCCACTAGTGCTTCTAACGCTGGTATTCGTAGGCATGGCTAGAACACGGATCATTGAGAGGCTTGCAAGGCATCAGGGGATTATAAGAGTTCTCGGGGGCCTCACGGCTATACTTGTAGCTACATACATCTACTACCAATATCACTGAAACCTCCAGGGTTTTTCATAGAGGCCCTGTCTTCAGGCTTATAAAATCTTTCCGCCATATAGTAGCAGAGCTATCGAGACTATGGAGCCTGTGCGAGACGCATTGGATGCGGGGTCTGAACATGCCTCGGAGCAAGGGGAGGAATAGTGGGCGTGGGTCGTTGATACTGCTAGTACCTATAGTGGCATTCATCATCATAATAGCAGTAATGTTGTTGATGTGGCATCAGCCAACCGGTAGTGGCGGCACGCCTTTCTATTTGAGCACTGAGCGTGTGGCTGGAGTTAGCTTCACCGGGGACGAATGGAGAAGTATTTACAGCGAGATATCGTTGAAAACACCCCTCAACGATTCGATCAGAATCATATTCTTCGGTTCAACTACATGCCCCCACTGCCACAGGCAGTCGGAGTTTTTTAATGCAACAATGCCCGGTAAGGTATTGTACCTTTGGGTGGATGTAGATCAAGATGCAGGCTCCGTCTTCAGTAAGGTGGTTAATCTCGAAGTATCGAAGGGGATACCCTTCAACTATGCTGGCGGCGTACCCCATATGCTTGTCCTTGGCTCAGGGGGAGAGCTGAAGGCTATAGTGGTAGGGGAAGCCCTGGATCAAGGCTTCTGGAGCATGCTCCTATCTGGTTGACTCATGTAATATAGTGGCTTCGAATCCTGGATTCTTCAACACTCTTCACTATTTCGCCGAGTAGTGTTTCGAGGTTTATCTTTCCAGGTATTCCAGCTATCCTCCTGTGGCCTCCTCCGCCGTACTTTAACGCCAACTTTGATACATCAATGTACTCGCTGCGCAGGCTTAATCCTCTTGGATACCTGACGATGTAGACATGGGAGAAAATACCGTTTTTCTCGGCTACATGTATCAATTCCCCTGGGTGAACCCTGGGGTCAACATCCTGGAAAACCAGTATCTTTACTCCTCTTCTCTCAACGAGTTCGGCTCTAGCAATGGCTTCACGGATCAGGTTTTCATATACATTCTTGACTTCAAGCCTGTAGAGCTCAAGCAACCACTGGGGGGCCACGTCTCCCTTCATCAACGACTCTAATGCCCTGTACCGTATATCCCACTTATAGAAGCGTAGGACACGCCTGTATACAGTTGTGAGCTCATACCTTCCTTGGAACCAGTCATCGTCGAATGCGAGGTCGATTAGCATATTAGTGTACCTGTCTCTGACTACGCCAAGATAGTTTGCCACTAGGTCTGCTGCCACTGTGGACGGGTCATTCATGTAGGAGACAATGTCTCTAAACTTCGAGAATGCCTCCTCTACTTCAACAGGCCAAAGATGGTGATCCAGCCATCTAACCAGGCAGCCTCTGGCATGCATAGCCTTAAACAATTCCTCATAGTTCCTCAGCTCACCGGGCTGAGGATTGAGGTCGGCCACCCATATCTCGTCGTATCCTTCCTCGTAAACGTTTTTCAAATACTTGAATGTAGATGTAACGGATGAAAGCACCTGCTTACCTGGGTTGATATACCGTGAGATCAGCACATTAGAGGCTAAACCATCGAGATCCCAGTGTGTGACAACAGCCCTCTTCTTTGGCAAATACCTCACCCATCCGGATACATTAAAAACACGCTGGCCACAAGTGGATCATGGATTCCACGGTATTTAAATCATGTGTTGAAACCTTATAGTTTGCTTCCCAGGGTTAAACAGGGTTAGCCGGTATCAGTGGGTAGGCTTTAACCTCCTTCACAATGCTTGAGAGAACATACGACTCGGCCTCAACGGCTACTGAAACCGGTATTAAGCCGGAGTCCCTTACCACTATCTCAAGTGGTATGTTCACAGTTGTCCTACCGGGGATCCCTACTTCCTTCTCACTACTGCACCCGTTGCTGGGGCATGAAGCCTTGATTCTTACTTTTACAGGAGTGTCTAGCCCGTTAACTATGTCGACCACTATGGTTGTAGTGACTCCTGAGATAACGCGCTCAGGGATCTTGACGTCCTTTACCCTGATTTCTCGGAGTCTTTCATCAATACACCTCAGGGACTCATTCAACCATACATCTATTATCTTCGGTGACCAGAATTCAGCCCACCAGTAATCGCTGTCGAGTGCGTGCCACAGTGCCCATCTGGCTTTCTCACTGTAGGGGTCTCTTCCCCCCACCATGTACTCGTAGGTTTTAATCCTCCTGTATGTGTCAACGGCTTTAAGCCAATATTCTTCATGCCCCTCTTTCTCCCCCCTCCACTTTTTAAACGTGCAGAGCCATGTATTAGTGGGTATCTTGGTCAGGATACGTGTAGCTGGGAGTTCGCTGTACACTTCTCTCAGACTCATCAACCTAAGGAAGCCGGCGTCGCTGAGGGACTCGAGGAATAATAGTAGTTTATCCAGGTAGAAGGCTGTAAGCGGTGGATTACCCGAGAAGACCATCCAGTTTTCTCCATCGAGGGCAAGCGTGAGTATTCTTCCAGATGACTCCAAGATCCTCTTGGCTATGGTTAGGCTCATCTCGTAGGCGTTTCTCAACGCGTGTACCTCGCTGGTGAAGTTGTTTTTAAAGCTTAATACATCGCTCAACTCGTGGTTTCTGAAGTATACGACTATGTGTTTCCCGCTCTCCTTGTTTAAGGCGATGTATGGTTCATAGCTGCTTGTTTTCTCTCCCTCAGCTCCCTCGAAGTGGCATTTGTCATCGAGCACCGTGTACTCTATCCCGTTATCATAGTATATGTCTATAAGCTTCATGGAGAAAGCCATCTCAGGGGTCCATGCCCCAAGTGGTGTGACGCCGAGAACCTCTTTTGTAATGGATATACCGTATCTCACTTCGTCGCGGATCACGTCTTCCATCCCTAGTACATCTATGAGGAAGCCACCTATGGTGTGGGCGTAGATGCTTGTCAATACATCTATCTGGCCTCGTTCATAAGCCCTTACATACTTTGCAACCGTGTCCTCTATGATCCTTGCTCTCTCATCGCCGGGGGTCAACTGTTCACCAGTCTTGAATACTACTCCCTGCTTTACCGCTGTATGCCATTGCTTGATCAGGCTTGGGCTTAGATTATATGTCGCATGGTAATCACGGTGTTTTTCAAGCATTGCAGCATGGTAACTGTAGGGTGCATTACCATAGGGCCTAAGTGAGTTTCCGTATACATAGATGAATGCCCACGGGCCATGTATTGAGCCATCTGGCAGGTAATTGGGTGCTTGGTGATGATGCCACACTAGTGCAAGCCCCCTTGGCCTGCGTTGTCCGCGTGCATGAACTATGAAGGATACTTCATCGAGCAAGACGTCCCCTGTCTTTACACGGACACTGTAGAACCCGGGTTTTCCAGGGGCCTCGTAGGGTATGACACCAACTATAGGAGTTTCCCCTATGGTTAAGTCGCCTTCATATATGGTTTTCTCGTCATCGAAGACCGAGACATGTATGACCTTGCCCTTCTCGCCTGAGGCAAGTAGATGTATCTTCGCCTCCTCTCCAGGCATGAGGACAGGTTTGTTGAAGATAGCGTAAAGCTCCATGTTCTGGTATCTCTTTGAAGGCACAAGGGACATTCTAAGTCGCCTCAGCCACCCGGGTTCTCATCCCGCGATCCACGCGGCTTGAGGAGAGCATTGTATATCCCGAGCAGGCGGGCAGCTGAATTGCTCCAGGTGAAGCTACTAGAGTACTCAACACACCTCCTTCTCAGCCTAGCAGAGGATTCGTCCTCGTTCTCAACTATATCAAGCATTAACGTTAATGCTTCAATCATCCCCTCCCTGTCGAGAGGGGTGAAGAGCATGCCTGTCCCGTTTAATCCATACCTTCTCACGTCGAGGATTAGATCCCTGAACCCACCTGTGTTCGATGCAACCACAGGGGTCCCGGAGGCCATAGCCTCTAGCACCACTAGTCCAAACGGCTCGTACCTGCTTGGGGCGAGGAACACGGATGCTGAGTAGTATAGTGTCAAGTAGTGCTCGTAGTCAACGTACCCTGGTAAAACCCTTAGGTTGTCTGGGAAAAGGGCAACGTATTCTATGATCTCTCTTAGGAGCTCCTCGGTGCCGCTCACCGGGATTACTGCAAGCACGACTCTGGCACGCGGTATCTCTGAGACAAGCTTATCCATGGATTTGAGCAGTATGTCTATGCCTTTCTGCTTGGTGGATCTACCGGTCAGCAATATCAGTGGTCCATCCTGCTTGAACGGCTCGTTGACTGATACATCATACTTCTCCAGGAACCCCCTGATAACGTCATTCATATGGGGATCGGGGTTTTCAACCTCTATGAGTCTCCATGTGTCCCTAAGCAGTTTCCCCCTGACTAGTTTTCGGGTTCCATGGGAGAACAGGTCTCTCCCTCCAGCTATTTTAGAGACAACCTTTACCACGTCGTCCCACGTCCACGTGGTGGCATTGAAAACGTAGTCTACTTTAGTAGCGTTGTCGAGCCCCACTATTCTTACAACGTCACGGGTGTATCCCTTGCTCACAGTTAAAACCTTATCGCTAGTAAGTGCGGCTAAGCGCTCGACCCAGCCACCGGAGCGCTCATAGTACTCCTTCAATGGTTTAACGCCTAGTCCTCCACGTAAATAATCGTCTCCGCTTACACCAATACCTTTTGCGAGGGCCTCGAGATCTATGAGTGTACGCGAGAGCAGGTGTATCTGGTAGACTATGCCAACAGGTATTCCCATCCGAGTGGACTCGGCGTTCACTGCGAGGAGGGCTGGATAACTATGCCAGTCATGGCCGTGGACTATATCGGGTGTCTCTCCCCTCCCGGCGACGTGGTTGAAGTACTCCCTGACAATCCTTGCGAAGACGAGGCTTTTGAACAGTAGATTCCTGGAGTATACAATGGGTTCCTCGAGTACTCCGCCTGAGACTATGTAGTGTTTCACGGGTGCATTGTACTCCCATATAGAGTATTCTGAACCATTGATCCAGGTTTTGAAGACCTCCTTACCGGTAGTGTTCTCCTTCTTGAATCCATGGCTCGGTGTATATATCTCCACGTCCTCGCCCATAGACTTCATTGCCTCGGCGAGTCTCGGAGGCACCTCCGCTAAACCGCCGACCTTCCTGGTGTATATGGATTCAAATGTAAGCATCCAGGTTTTCAAGCCGCTACACCATTAGGCTTTAAGCATCCATGACACAGATGCCTCGTATTCCTCGCCTGGCTTCAATACTAGTTGCCTTGTGAACATTACGCCGAGTCCCTGTGGCATTTCCTTGAAGCCTTTTTCGGTTCTCGAGAGTGAGGCGAGTTGCGCGATCCACGCTTCATGGGGTTTGCTGGCCTCGAGCACTATGCTGGGGTAGCCAGCTGAGCCCACAGTGATCCTCTCAGTGTGGAAGACGCCTGATTCCGATACATCCCTGCTAACACCTTCTACAACATAGTAGGGTTTTTCATCGTTTTCCCTGTCTATTTTCCACGCTACATGGTACTCTATGCCCAGTCTTGTTGAGAACGTCTTGTCACCCATGTTCCTGATCCTATAAGTTACGGCATGCCCTTTATCGGTTAGATTTATCTTTTTCTCAACCATTACTGTTACCGGTGTGCTACCATACTGATAGAACCCGCCCAGAGCCCTCAGAGTGATCTCGTTGCCTTCTCCCACGGCTACATGGTGTTTCTTTAAAGCTAGATCACTCATGTCCTTGAAAGGCGTATTGTTGATCCAGTCGTAGAGACCGGTGTCATCGCTCCACAAGTGGATTCTCCAACTAACCCTCCTATACCAATCAGGGTGGAAGCCTGGTTTATTAATGTAGGGCTCGCCATACCTGCTCATGGTGTCCTGGAGATTGTGCTCGAGGCCCCTGGACTTGACGTCGTATTCGAAGAGTGTTCCCCCGTCATCAGGCTTCACGTAAAGGTTCTGGCTAGGTGTCTCTACAAGTACCTCGGGTTCGCCATCGTAGTCGAAGTCCACCATGCCCACCCTTACACCAGTGTCCCTGAAATACCCGGTCTCCCTCTCCGCCCATGCCTCAGTCCTGATTAGTTCCTCGTATATGGCCTGCCTCAAGTGTGCTAGATATATGCCTCCGAATAATCCATGCCAGTATGCGTCATTACATTGCGATAGAAGATACCCGGTCCTAACCTCCTCGGGCACACTGTCCAGGGAGCCGAGTTTTCTTCTCACCCACAGCATCTTCTTATGCATATTATTACTCTCCCTGTACTTTACGAGGAAGTTCCTAAAGAAGCCGCGGCTCCACTCAAGCATTTTATCGTAGCTTCCTGTGTCGAAGTAGAGTAATCCTCTAACCCCGTGCTCCATCAGGTACTCGCTTGGATGCGTCATTGAAACCCTATCCCTGCTCCTCCTCATTAACTCTAGGAATGAATACAGCCAGCTCCTGCTTCGCTCTGGATCCATCCATTCACCGAACTTCTCGGCGTCACTGCCCCATAGCACTAGCCTTGCTTGATCGCCTTCCCTCCCCTTGCTTACAAGATACTCTAGTACTCTTTCAGGTGGCTCCCATGGTAGTATATACCTTATTCCAGCGTCAATGAAGAATACTCTCACTAGTTGCCCGCTGTCCTCGGTGTTCCATGCATAGTAAGCGAGGTCCTGCGGGTGCCCGGTCTTGGTTAGTGTTGAGTCATCTATGAAGACGTATTCTACACCCAGCTTCCCCAGCACCTCTGGTAAGCCAGGTTCCCATACTCTTTCAGGTAGCCAGAGCCCCTTTGGCTTGAAGCCTGAGAGTCTTTCGAAGAGTGCTATGTATTCGCGTATCTGTGCCTCCCTATCCTCCCTGGGTATTATGGGTAGTATGGCTTCTCCGAGGCTTCCAGCCATGAATTCGAGTACGCCGAGGTCGCCTAGCTTGAATAATTCCTCAAGCCACTCCGGGTGATTCTTAGCTAGGTATAATAGTAGGGGTCCGCTCACATGCACGGTGAACTTTAAGTCAGCGAATGATTTGAACACGTCTAAGAGGAGTCTATAGCTGTTTACGAATATTTTCTCGTTGACGCCTTTCAGCTGACCGAGGGGTTGATGGAAGTGGAGTGCGAATATAAAGTTAACCCTGGGCACTTCAACCACCTACTCGACGAGCCCTTTAAGCACCCTCCTGAGGGCGGCGACTACTTCGCTATAAGCCATGGGCGTCTTCCTCAGCTCATCGATCTCGCGGGCAACGTCCTCGAGCCCCAGTACTCCTCGCAACCATGCGCTTATATCGCCCCTGTTCAAATGGTAGAGAAGGGACTCCGGGGGTGCTTTCTCCAATAGCTCTGTGAACTCGACTAGTGAGTGAGCACTTAAGCCCGTGTACTCACCGTTCGGCATCGTGAACCGGAATGCCTTTGCCTCGGGTAGAATCAGCTTTCTCAGGGTGCTTCTTCTATCTGCTTCAACCTCGCGTCTAACCATTTCGGCTACTGCGCCAAGAGCCTCCATGAATAATCCATGCGCTATGCTAGCGTTTTTATAGGGGGAGAAATACGAGTGAACCTCTCCTATGGAACCGAACTTCGTTGCCATATAGTACAGGTGGTCGCTTATGGTGAGAAGCTTCCATAGTCTAGTTAGCCAGGGCTTATCAACAGCCTTTATAAACGGCCTGATGGATGCGAGAGCATTGAAGGCTTCGCGCTGCATCTCGTTGCCCAACCATGCACTCAAGTCTCTCTCATCGGCCCAGCTTATAGGGGACCATGAAGGTACATCCAGCACATCTCTAACAGGGTGTCTCTCCACTACCTCGCTCGGCGTTGAGAAGTTGAGGTGGCCGTACTTCAAGACCTCGCCCGGCATCCACTTAAGGAACTCGTGTATACCTGACTCAGGCCAGTGGTGTTCGCCGAATGTCTCGTAGTCCACGGCGATAAATATCAGGTCTCCGGGGGTTGAGGCAATCCATGATGCATACTTGTCTGCTGTCAACGGGTATTGATCCCATGTCTTATCACTGAACCTGAAGCCTATGTCATCGCTTAACCTGTAGTTCCTCGTTAAGACCCGTATATCACATCCATAAGCCTTGTAAACATAGTTAGGGCTCCTCCAGCCAAGCACTCTTTCAACGCCCTCTGTCAACACAACCCTGTAGCCCATTGAGTCAAAGAAGCAGGCGACATCGTTACTATACGTGAACTCCGTGTTCTCGATCGAGGTGGGCCTATAACCTATGAGTTCTTCAACGAGCTTCCTGTGTTCAACCACCTGTTCACGTAGCTCGTCGAACCCGAAGTACGGTAGGAACGCAGCCATGCTATGATAATACGTTTGCTCCACGAATTCGATCATTCCAGTGCCCGCCAGCTCTCTGAAGAGATCGACGACCTCGGGTTTCCAGCGTTGCGCCTGCTCCAGGAACACGCCGCTCACACTGAAACTAGCCTTGAATCCCCTGGAACCCCCGGCATACCGTTTCACATTCTCAAGTATTATACGGGTGGCAGGAATGTAGCATCTCTCCGACGCTCTCTCGACAACCAGCCGGTTCAACTCGTTGTCAAACAACGCCTCCTCCACGTCCCCTGGCTCAACTCTACCGGCTAAGGCCTTTTCCAGTAGCCTGTAGTGAATATCTCTCCTCAGCCTGTAGGGCTGGTGCACCTCAAACATTAAAACTACATCGGTCAAAGGGCTCCACCACCCCTGTAGACACGGTAGGCCTCGAAGAGGCCTGCTATAGGTATTGAGACCCAGCTAGGCCTATAAAGAGACTCATAATACGTCTCATAGATAGCTCTCTCAACTATCCATGGGTAAAGAAGTCTTCGGAAACCAGTTAGAAGGGTATTCCTCTCCACCCCAAGTAGACGGGGATCCACATCCATTAGATAGGAGTAAACCATTGCTTTAACATGGGTAAGCCTCCAGGCAGCGGAGGGATCGTTGCTGATCATAACCTTGGACACCTCGCCTTGAGACCTCCCCGCACGGCTCATTATTGCTGCATGGGAGAGATAGTGGAAGCTCCTTATCATAGAGGCCAGGTCCCTTATAGGCGGCTCCTTCCAGAGCCTTTCATCAATGCTTCTCCCGGGTTCTCCCTCGAAGTCCGTTATTATGAAGTCCTCTGCCGGGCTCTCCACATATATCATTTGCGCCAGGTGGAGATCTTGATGGGTTCTAGCCTTCATTAGTCCCACATACTCATCCAGCATGCTGGCTGCGTCTTCAACTATCCCCCGTGTCTTCTCAAGCATGTCTCGCCAATACGCTGCCTCATTGCCCACGTTATCCCTCTCGCTGCTTACCAGCTCGTCAAGCCTCTTGAGGCTCGAAGAGTACATTCTCTCAAGCCGGGCTCTCCATTTCTCCACGTCGCCATCCGATATGGGTTCCGCTCCGAAGAAGTCTCCTCTCTCACTGTTGAGAGCCCTGTGTAGGCCTGAAATAATGATGCCGAGTTTCGATGCTAATCCGATCCTTAAACAGCTACCCTCCCCGCTAAGGCTCTTTAAGAGGGACTTGTAGAAGGGGTAGCCGCCGTCGCCAACTCCCCTGACGAACCTGGAGACCACGCCTGTAACGGTGTCCCTGTACCTTATGAATGCCAGGATCTCGGGTATATGCCTATATTTCTCCTCGGCTAGTCTTCGCAACATTAAGGCCTCCATGTTCACCATGGGTATCAACCTATAGCTCTTCAAGACCAGGCGGCTCCCGCTCTTCGTCTCGTAGAGTGCGACAGTGTTAGTCGACTCCAATGTAAGCGGCTCAGCGTGGAGTACCTCGGTCAACTCACTGGTTTCCTGCAGGTACTCTACAGTGATTCCCTCGATCTTACTCAGTGATTCAATGTACTTTGGGAGGTACTCGGCTTCAACATAGCATTCGTTGCCGATGCAGAAGCCCCTTGTCTTAAGGTTTGCCGGTACCTCCGTTACCCTGGCTAATGGGAGGTGGAATACCAGGTTGTTCGACCTGAAAAGCAGTATGGTTATTTCCCCGTCTCCACTATGCCCCAGAAGCTCTAGGCTTCTCTTAGTGCCTTTCCACGGCCACCATCTGGCCTGTGGCAGGTAGTTTTCCTCGAGATACCCTATTATTCTTTCCATTTCCACGCACGCTTTACGCTTGGTCCCCTAGGGCTTTAAGTATTGTCTCGAGGTAGTTTTTCAAATCATCCAGGTTCTTGATGGCGCCGGTTTCGAGGAGGTATGCCAGGTATTCATCACCGAGGGAGTCCTTTACCCATGTTGCCAGGTATTTCCTCATGTGTTCCTCGAGAACCGATTTATCGGCAAGCCCCGCATCGATTATCGCTAGGAGTTGCTTATAGTTCCTGAAGCTTAAAGGTATCTGTGCACCGCTCGATGGATCGGTTACAATGTAGGGTGGGGCTTCACGCCTCGCCCTGAGTGCTTGGAGAGACTTCTTTAGTTTTAAACCTGCCGCTGTAAGCGCGTAGAGCTCGCCCCGTTGCTCCACAAGCCCTTTTTCCTCGAGCTCTCTGAGATACCTCTTGACGGTGCGTGTAGATAAACCGGTCTCGGAGGAGAGTTTATCAATTGCCACCCCGTTTTCGTCCATGAGGCTGAGTAGCTTTAGGCTTGTAGTCATATATTTCGCCTGGAAGTAATTATTTTGACCGACATATATAAACTTGTATCAATCCCGTGCTAGTAGTAGCTTTTCCTTATCTATGAACCGTATTGCAATAATCATTGAAACAAGGGAGACCGCTGGAAGCACTATGAGACTCCTAGCGACGACAGCCAGCTCGCCGTACACGTATCCCTGTATTGCTAGGATGCTATGCGTGTACGGTACGAGCATTAAGGGGTACATGATGCTCGGGGGAAGCTTCGGGAAGTCGATCATCCACCCGATTATGAAGAATACGAGCCCTATGGATGACACTATTCCAGCCACATTGCTAGCGCTCCTTAAGCCGCTGCTCCTCGCTATGAAGGGTGTAGCTATGGAGACTGTTACAAGTATCGTCAGGAACGCTGTCACCACATGTATGCATACGAGTACTGGATCCATTACTACAAGTATACCGCCGCCGAAAGCCATTATGATGAGGGTAACGTAGGCTAGTATCCCACCTAGATCCGCTAGTGATGCAAGCACTCCGAGCATGGATGCCGCTACAAGCTTCGAGAGGAACACCTCTGAGACCGAGGCCGGGCTCGTCAACAACATCTCCATGGTTTTCCTCTCCCTCTCCCCTATCACCCCGTCGATGACGTATGAGGCAGCCGGGGTTACGACGAAGGAGAAGCTGAGTACAAGTAAGCGGGCTACAAGGCTCTTCAAGGCTTCCTCAGCTCCAACCTCTGCACCTGAGGGGGATACAAGCACCACGCTGCCAACCACGATGGGGTTCCTGAGGGCATTCACGTCAACCGGGCCTACGCTGGCTAGTTTTGCAAGCGCTTCCAGTTTCCTTCCAGAGAGCTGTGCGGAATAGTAGTCGATGAACCCCCTCACAGTGCCCTCGGCTTGCTGAGCGGCTTGAACATTCGCCCTCCTGATAATATCTACTGAGGCAACCCTGTCAATGCTCGAGGCGTTCTCGGCGAAGCCCCTCGGTATGACCACGACTAGGTCTATACTCGAGTTAGATAACGCGGTCCATTTATCACCATACATATAGACGTTGAAGCCGGATCTAGATAAGTGCTCCCTTATGCCTGCTGCTAGATCCCTGGAGGAAACAGTTATGTTAAATACTGGAGACACATGGGTTGACGCGTCTTCATCAACTACGGCTATGTTCACTGGTTGCTGCACCATGAGGAACACTGTGAGCAACCCGATCGCGGGCATCGCAATCAATGGTAGAAGAATAGTCGTTATCAATGCTTTCCTATCCCTTGAGATCTCCAATGCCTCCTTCCACAGGAGAACCCTGATCCTACTGGTTCCACGCATCACTCCTCATCCTCGCTGACCAGCATGGTGAAGACCTCCTCCAGGTTTGAAGCATTGAACTCCTCGACAAGCCTCCTGGGCTCGCCCTCAGCCACGATCCTCCCCTTGGATATCAATCCAACTCTATCGCATAGGTACTCTATTTCCAGCATGTTGTGACTGCTAAGGATAACAGTGGAGCCTGTCTCAGCAACATACTGCCTTATCGTCCTCCTCACGCTGACGCTTGCATGTACATCGAGCCCGCTGGTCGGCTCATCGAGTATGGCTAGCATGGGCTTCCTCATTAAAACAGCGCCTAGGAGGAGACGCCGCTTCATCCCGTGGCTGTAGGTTCCAGCCTCATCATGTAATCTGTCTCCTAGCCCCGTTATCCTTGCACCGTACTCAACCATAGACTCAACGTCCCCGCCGTAGAGCCTAGCGTAGAACAACAGGTGTTCCAAGCCGGTTAACCTCTGATACGTGTTGGCCTCCTCGGGCAGGTAGCCTATTAGCCTCCTCGTCTCCTCGAACTCCCTATAAGGGTCGCGGCCGTAGACCTTGACCGTGCCACGGGTTGGCTTAACTATCCCTGCTATGATCCTCAGGAGGGTTGTCTTACCGGCGCCATTGGGCCCTATCAACCCATATATCTCTCCAGGCCTCACAGTGAAGCTCACGCCTCTAACAGCATATGTTTCATCATCATAGACCTTGTGGACGTCGACTACCTCGACAGCACTCATTCAACCACCGTTCGAGTGATAGAAGACGTATTGAAACGTTTTTAAATCCGGGAGAACATTATGTCTCCACGGTGTTTAACGCTTGTTTCCCGGCGACGCGAGGACAGCCATAGAGGACTTCCTTTCAAGATACGGTGAGAAAGCATTAGTCGTTTTAAGGATCGCCTACAATATTGCCAGGGACCCAAACATAGACCACAGGCTCGGCGACTTCAGCTACAAGCACATAGTCTTCAAACTCTACGAGGCCGGGGTAACATACAACCCGGTTAACCTACTGAAGGTCATGGAGAAGAACTACGGGATAATAGAGAAATCCTATACCTCAAAGAACCAGACCTGGTGGAGGTTCAGAGACATAGACTCTGTGAGAGACGCCATAGAGGCCTACACTGGCTCCAGGGGAGAGGAGGATCCAAGGCTTAAACTCCTCGCCATAAAGTACAGGAGCATGGAGCCGTTGAAGATGCTCAACACCTTGCACAAGCTGGCAGTTAAGGATAAGCTCAGCGAGGTTGACAAGGAGGTTTTCCGCGGGCTCGTCTTCAATGAGCTCGAGAAGGTGACAAGCATACTCCAGGAGATGATGCGGTACGAGGAGGCTTTTTCAAACGAGATCAGGGTTCTCAACGAGATACTGGGGCTTGCAGAGGCGGTTGCCAGAAAACTAGAAAAAAGCCGCCAGGGATCTACCAGTAGCTTGAGGTCTCTCCAGGCTGAAGGGGTCCCGTGGGGCAATGATAATTCATGACGCCATATGTGAGAAAATACTGGTTTCGCTTAGAGGCGTGCTTGCACATAGGCTGAGCAGGCAGGGGCTCAGCCAGCACAGGATCTCCTCCCTGCTACATGTATCACAGCCCATGGTAAACAAGCTGTTGAAGAAACCTATGGAGGAGTATCTACGCCAGCTCCATGAGGTAGGCCTTGAGAGAGAGGTGGTTGAGTACTATGTGGAGATACTGTGTAGCCTCGCATTCAGGGCTCCGCGTGACAGGTTTGAGCTAGCCAGCTACCAAGTGGTTAACACCCTGGCGCTTAAAGCGGTTTGCTCGAAGTATAAGGAGATATTTACATCGTGCTCAGAGGGGCTGCCAGTAGACCCCGATGTAGAGTACTATAGGGTTGCGTTGCTCAGGATCACGTCCATAGAAGGGCTCCACAGGGTTATACCTGAGGTGGGCTCAAACCTAGTCTACGCACCTAGGCCGCCTGCATCAGTGTACGAGATAATAGGGTTAACTGGGAGGATAACCCGTACCCTTAACGGTGTAGCTGTCACAGGGGAGCCCATGTATGGTGGGAGCAGGCATTTGTCAAGGCTCCTCCTCACGGTGTCAACTCTTAACCCGGCTAAAAGAGTCGGGTTCAACACGAGATACGAGGAGGTCTATGTCGAGGCGCTCAGGGATCTGGGTCTCAAGCTCGCCGTGAGCGGTCCTCACGAGGATGTAGAGGGCTTCTGGAAGAGAGTGGAGATGGCTGCGAGGGAGAAGCCGGATGCCATAGCTGATCTCGGAGGTAAGGGTCTTGAGCCAGTGGTTTATATTTTCACCACAGACTTCAACGAGCTTGAGAGAATACTCGTGAGCCTGGTGAAGAGGAATCCATGACTAGCGATGTATGCATTATTGGCGGCGGAGCCGTTGGGGCAACAATAGCGTACTTCCTCTACAGAGCCGGGTTCTCAGGGATACCGGTGTACTACGGCCGTGAAGAAACCGTTAAAACAGTGCTACAGCAGGGCGGGATAAGAGTCCACGATAGGGTTGAAGGCGTTGACATCCTAGTGCCAGTGGTGCCGAGGCACTATGAGAGCCCTGTCGACGAGTGTAGGTTCGTCTTCAACAGTGTGAAGGCGTATAGTGTACCAGCCACAATGGTGCTTGCAGAGGAGATCCTGGCAAGCGATGGAGTGCTCTTAATGCTACAGAATGGTTTCGGCAGCCTGGAGCTCGCTGAGGAGAAATTCGGCTCTAAGGCTGCAGGCGGGGTTGTTTACTTCGGTGCTGAAAGGGTTTCACCGGCTCACATAGTGTATCACGGTGGACGCACAATCATAGCCGGCAGCAGGCTTGGCTTACGTCTCGAATTAATGGAGTTGAGCAGAATGTTCAGGCTTGGTGGTTTCGAGTTCAGGGTTGTATCCAACATAGATTACTACAGGTGGTTGAAGCTGGCTTTAAACGCCGTGGTCAACCCGTTGACGGCTATAGCGAGATCCAGGAACAGGGTTGTTTTAACCGGGCCCGGGCTGGAGCTCGCGAAGCTTATACTCTCAGAGTTCACGGAGGTGGCGCGTCGACATGGATACCTCTTTGAGCCTAGAAGACTACTAGACTATATTGTTAGCAATGTGAGGAGTACAGCTGACAATCATTCAAGCATGGCTCAGGATGTAGCAGCAGGTAGTCCTACCGAGGTGGACTACATCAATGGCTTCATAGCTAGGGAGCTCGGGAGGGAACCCTCGGTGAACGGGCTTATCACGCTCATGATACACCTTATAGAGGAGGGTGGCCGCAGGGACTCTGCAACGTAGGCGACATAAAAAATATCAGTCCCGCTAATAGTAGGCAAGCTATGTGGAGGCGGTGGTTTTGAGTACGAGGATAACGGTCAGAGACATAGTTAAGATGAAGGGTAGGGAGAAGATAGCGATGGTGACAGCCTACGATTATGCAATGGCTAAGCTAGTGGACCAGGCTGGTGTTGACGTAATCCTCGTCGGTGACAGCGTTGGAATGGTTGTCCACGGCTTCGACACAACGATACCTGTCTCAATGGATATGATGCTGATACATGTGGCCAGCGTTAGTAGGGCTAGGCCCCGTGCACTCGTCGTCGCCGATATGCCGTTCCTCAGCTATGAGACAAGCGTGGAGGAAGCGGTGAGGAATGCCGGGCTACTGATGAAGGCCGGGGCAGACGCGGTGAAGCTTGAGGGGGGAGGAGAAATGAGTGATGTAGTAAGGGCTCTTGTGAGAGCCGGCATCCCGGTGATGGGTCACATAGGGTTAACGCCTCAGAGGTCATTCCTCATAGGCGGCTACAGGAGGCGCGGGTTAAGCGAGAAGGAGCGGGATAGGATACTGGAGGATGCAAGGGAACTCGAGAGAGCCGGCGTCTTCTCCATTGTGATAGAGTATACTGCGGCCGATGTAGCCGGCGAGGTCACAAGGGAGTTGAATGTACCCACCATATGTATTGGTAGCGGGCCGTTCTGCGATGGGCAAGTGCTCGTCCTACACGACCTGCTCGGGTTAACGGAGCATCCTCCCCCATTCGCTAAAGCCTACGCTGACCTGAGGAGCATGATAATAAAGGCTGTCGGCGAATACGCGAAGGAGGTCAAGGCCGGGGTTTTCCCAGAGGAGAAACACTACTTCTACTCTAAGAAGACTTGAAAACGGCTTTGATAAATACCTCTAGGACGCCTACTCTCTCCGCCTTAATGAGACCCTGAGTCCGAGCACCACTATGTCACGGTTGAACACTACTATGGCGATCAACATTACTGCAAGGGTTGCCAGCACCGCTATGGAGACTGAGAGAGCTGCGTAAACATACTGGCCTGAGAGAGACGCGTTGATAACCACGAACGCTATTGGCACGATGCTTAATCCAGATAGCACGGCTGTTATGGTGTTGAGGGGCATGCCGAGGTACATTACGGCGAACCCGACTCCCATGAACAACAGTATTATAGGGGTTGAGAGGACGCCGGCCATTCTCTCATCGCTGACCACTGCTCCAACCAGCACGCCCATGGCGCCCGAGTATATGAGGCCCAGCACCATTGAGAATATTATCAGTGCTATAACGAAGGGGCCTGCCACGCTCATGGTTGATTGAATGAGCTGCGACGACTCATTACCGACCATGCCGCTGGGCACCACTGAAGCCAGCATAAGGAGCATTGCAACCATGTATGCGGTTCCCATGATCATTGATGCAACGACCGCTCCAATTATCTTGGCTACTACAACGCTTCTACGTGGGATCGGTTGAGCCAGCAGCATCTCGAATGCTTTCTCAACCTTCTCTATGGCTGTTGCCTGTGCAGCGTAGGCGGCGTTTATACCGACCACGAGGCCTATGAGCGTGGGTATCATGGAGAGTACTCCGACCACGGCGTTGAACTCGGCTACTGTCATTGTTCTCCCATATATTCTCACATAGTTGTCAACGACCACCTGCTTGCCTGGTTCAACTGAAACATTATAGAGCTGGCTGATCGCGACGGGCAGGAGGTTTGAAAGCGTTGAGGCTATTGAGGACACAACGGAGAGCCTGGCTTGGCTTATGATGGGTGAAAGGCTTTCTATTTTAACGCCTCCCTTAAGCATCAGGCTCCTCCCAGGTGTAGTGGCGTTTACAGTGAACCCTCTTGGTATGAGTATTGCAACACCAGCTTTCTCAACGGCTTCGTCAAGGCTACTGTAGAATCCCAGTGAGCCATTAGTGTAGTGGTTTAAAACGGCGATCAACTGGTTTACGAGTGGTGTATCTTCCTCTTTGACCACGCCTATGGATATTGAGGAGGCCTCCCGTACAGCTGACTCAACACTCGTCCTCATGATGCCTCCAAGCGATGCATAGAACACTACGAGTATGATTATCGACATTATGAACGCTGGGTTCTTCAGGAAGCTCTTGACCTCCCTTACGACGAGGGGTTTAAGTGTCACCGGGTTACACCTCGGCCACGGTTTTAAGCTTCATGAATACATCCTCTAAGTCTCTTCCAGCCACCTGCCTCTTCAACTCATCGACGGGGCCCTCGGCGATCAACCTCCCCTTATACAGCATGCCGACGCGGTCGCAGAGCCTCTCGACCTCCAGCATGTTATGGCTGCTGAGAAGCACGGTTAAGCCTAGCTCCCTGTTGTACTTCTTAACCAGATCCCTTACATATATGCTTCTCTCGACATCCAGGCCCGTGGTGGGCTCGTCAAGGATCATCAGTTTTGGCTTGGAGGCTAATACAACGCTTAAGGCCAGTATCCTCTTCATGCCCTTACTGTAGGTTCTAACAGGTTTCCTGAGGCTGTTGCCGAGGTCCGCTATTCCAACAGCCTCTTCAACAGTCTCCTCGAGTGCCTTCCCCTTGAACCTTAGTGAAAGCATGAATCTAATGAAGTCTAAGCCTGTTAAATCCCTGTACGCACCTGCCTCCTCGGGGAGGTAGTTGATAAGCTGCCTCGCCTTCAACGGCTCCTTCACAGCGTTAACCCCGTACACCAGTACTTCACCGGAGGATGGTTTTATGAGTGTTGCAACTATCCGGAGAGTCGTTGTCTTACCGCTGCCATTAGGGCCTATTAACCCGTATATCTCACCGCTCCGCACATTGAAGCTTAGATCCCTTACGCCGATGCTTCCCCGCCCATACAGCTTAGTGAGGTTCCGTACTTGGAGAGCATATGTCTCCATGGTAGAGTTCCCCGTGTTTACACCGGTCATTTTATATTCGCGTCACTATATTTATATGGGAACCAGAGGTGTTGCCGATTGAGGCATAGGCTGCTCTACCTAGTGCTGGACGGTATGGGTGATAGACTGAGCGACCCGGTGACAACCCTGGAGCTCAGTGTGAAACCCGGTTTAGACTGGGTTGCAAGGAACAGTAAATGCGGGTTAATGTATACTGTGGGTAAGGGGATAGCCCCTGAGAGCGATGAAGCAGTGATCTCGATCCTAGGGTACGATCCCCACGAGGTTTACACCGGGAGGGGGCCTCTCGAAGCGTTGGGTGCCGGGCTTGAGATAAGGGAGGGCTACGAGGTGGCTTTCAGAGCCAACTTCGCCACCATAGACCCATCTACACGTGTAATAATCGATAGAAGGGTGGGTAGGAGCCTCTCGACAGCGGAGGCTAAGGAGCTGGCTAAAGCAGTTGATGGATTGGAGCTAGGGATCCACGAGGGATACGCCAAGGTGGTTGCGACGATAGGGCATCGCGCAGTGGTGGTGATCGGCAGTAGAAGGCATAGGCTTTCACCAATGGTGGACAATAATGATCCAGCCTATAAGAGACATGGCATGGTCAGCGTGGCAGTGCCATCTCCATCTAGAAAAGTACCGAAGATAATGCCACTGGACGATACGGCTGAGGCGAAGGTAGCGGCCGAGATAGCGAACGAGTTCTTCGAGAGATCCCTTGAAATACTTTCAAAGCACCCTGTGAACGCGGAGAGAGCTAGAAAAGGCCTGCTCCCTGCAAACGCCATACTCATGAGGGATGCCGGTGGCTCACTACCCAGGGCGGTGAAGCTACCCGAGAAATACGGGTGCAGGTTTGCAGTGCTCGCCGAGATGCCTGTTGAAGTAGGCATAGGTAGAGCATTCGGTGCAGAAACAATAATAATGGAGCCGCCTACAGGGAACCCGGCCAGGGACTATGAGGCCAGGTTGGAGACGGCGCTCAAGGCACTCGGGGACAACCACATAGTCTACGTCCACTTGAAGGGCCCGGATGAGCCCGGCCACGACGGCGACGTGGAGTCCAAGAAGAAGAGGATCGAAGAGATAGACAGGTACTTTGTGCAACCATTAATAGATGAGGTAAGGGACAAGTATGCTTTAATAGTTACAGCCGACCACGCAACCCCTCCGAGCGTGAAGGCGCATACAGACGACCCGGTACCCGTGGCGTTCTACATGCCTGGCATAGAGCCGGATGGAGTCAGCAGGTTCACCGAGAGAGACTGTGGGAAAGGCAGCCTCGGGCTCATCGAGCACGGATGGCTCCTCCTACCAGGGTTGATCGAAAGATATCTCTCCAAGTAGAAACAGCTCCAAAGGGTGGTTTTTTGAGGGTCAAGGTGCCTCTCCACGTCTCCGGGCTATGGATACCCTTCAAGTCGGAAAACCCCCTTGAGACAGGTAGCTATGGGGCTGGGTTGAACCTCGACCTATACATGGAGGCTGAGGCTACTGCAGGGGACTGCGGTATTAGGGTAAACAACGAGACTGTTCTAAGGGATCAATCCCTCGAGATATGCAGCGGGGGCCCAGGGGTAAGTGTAGGCGCGTATTCACCTGTATCACTGGGAAGCGGCTTCGGCTTGTCGGCCGGCCTCCTGATAGCGCACGCTCTTGCAGCATACCGTGCCAAGGGGCTTCCATCACTTAGAGCGTTTCAAGTAGCGCATGTCCTCGAGGTGAAATACTCAACGGGGCTTGGCGACGTCCTCTCCGAGTACACTGGGGGTTTCGCCATACGCTTAAAGCCTGGTGCTCCAGGTGTTGGAGTGGCTCACCGAGTAATGCTCCCCGAGAATCCTGTGCTAGTGGTGGGGGAGCTACCCTACAGGGAGCCCACACATATGATGCTATCTAGAATAAGCAGTAGCCTATACAGTGAGGCATTCTCCTACTATAGGAGAATCGTTGAAACCGAGGATCTACACGAGTTCTTCACGTATTCCCAGGCATTCACTAGGAGGATATTTGACTACTCCACGGTCGACAAGGTTCTGCAAGGCGTGAAGGGTGTGGTATCGTTCTACCTTAAGAAAGCGGCTCTCGTGATATGGGTTGAGGATGAGTACGCATTAGAGGTATCTGAGTTATTAGGCAGCAAGGGGGTAAAGGTGTTCACGACAAGGGTTTCAAGCAGAGGTGTCACAGTTGAATATTCCACCAAATCACCCGCGAAGAGAGAGCCTGCTAATCAGGGAGAGACTGGTTGAAGGCTTTAAGAAAGGCGTCGTGGCCCCAGAAGGGTTGATAGCGCATGGACGGGGAGAGTGTTTTGACTACCTCCTCGGTGAGAGAACGCATGATTTCGCCTTGAAGGCGGCTAGGGTTGCAGTAGCACACATGCTGCTGGCCAAGCACCCGGTGATCTCGGTTAACGGTAATACGGCTGCCCTTGTCCCACGGGAGATCGTTGAACTCGCTGAGACCGTGGGGGCGAAGATAGAGGTCAACCTGTTCTACAGAACCAGGGAGAGAGAGGAAGCCGTGGCCAGGCAGCTATTAGAGCACGGTGCAGTAGAGGTGCTCGGGGTCGGAGAAGACGCATCCGCCACGATACCGGAGCTATTCAGTGAGAGGAGGCGTGTGAGCCCCCGAGGAATACTTATAGCGGACGTGGTCCTGGTCCCCCTGGAGGATGGTGACAGGACGGAGGCTTTAAGGAGGATGGGTAAGACGGTTATAGCGGTAGATTTAAACCCGTTATCGAGGACTGCACGTGCAGCATCAGTCACCATAGTGGACAACATAGTGAGAGCAATACCCCTGATGATCAAGGAGGCTAAGCAACTTAAATCCATGGAGAAGGCGAGGCTTGAGGAGATGATTAGGAGCTACGATAACAACGCTGTGCTCCAGGAGGCCCTCAGGGCGATCCTTGAAAGACTAAGAGAGCTGTCGTCTTCTCAACTCCTCATTAACCCGTAGGCTGCCTCAATCCCGTTGGTCGACCAGCGCATGGGAAGCACAATCAATATATTTCCCCTCCATCATCAGCCACTGTAGGGAGATACTTGAGGAGATATATCTCCGTAGATGAGGTCTGCGTTGAGCTACTCGGGGACGGCGTCACGGAGATCGCAGAGTCGTTTACATCATCGTTTTCACGACGATACCTCCCAGATCCCAGGCTTGCCGACTACTGTAGCACTGTAGATATCGAGGTATCCTGGATACGGGGCACGGGCTTCAGGGTGCTTGCCACAGGATACTATGATGTGCTTCCAGATAAATACGTGGTGGAGGGAGCCCCGGTTGAACCATACGTCAATGAAGCCCCCGTGTTCTTCCTGATACAGGCACTTGCCAGGAGGTTGGCTCTACGCGACCGCTTCATATTAACGGACTCGGTGAGCATACATATTCCTCGAACAGGTAGGGCTGTACTGCTACTGGGCTATCCCCATACCGGTAAAAGCACTATTTCCAGCATAGCGTACTCAAAGGGGTTCACGGTGCTGTCCACGGAGAACACCGTGGTTGAGGCCTCGGGCAGCGGGCTCCGGGTAAGGGCTGGTTCATCGATACTTGTATTCGACCCCAGGGTCAAGGAGCTGTATGGGGTCAACGTTTCCCCGCACTATACAACGAGACACGGCTACGGGGTCCTCGACATCGGCGACGAGAAGCGGGCCAGCCTCCTCAGGGATGGTGTGGAGGCCTCCTCGATATACATCTTGCATACAAGCTTCTCGAGTAGCGGGGTATCCGTTGAGCAGGTTAAGGGGCGCAAGATAGGTAAGTTGCTATGGTACTTCGCCGTCAGTGTGTTGAAAGGACTGGACTTCTATGAGCCGGTGCCGCTCAACATGCCTCTTGAAAGCCTGGAGAACCGTTTACTCGGCTTCCTCAGCACTATCAGGGAGAAATATGAGGGCAGGGTCTTCGAGGTCTTCGGCTCCCCCCTAGAGGTTTTCACAGAGATAGCTAGGCGTGAAGGCGGCTCGCTATGAAGTCCCCTATCACCCTGGCGACCTCGGCCTTGAGCTTGTACCCCTTATCCAGTACCTTTCCCTCGGAGACCATTACTACGTCAAGCATATCCTTTCCGAAGCCCGCGTTGCTTGATGAGACATTGTTGCCTACGACTAAGTCGGCACCGTAGTCAGCTGCCTTGTGGAGGGCTCGCTCAACCAGTTCTTCACCGCCGCATGTCTCGGCAGCGAACGCTACGAGCACCCTGGGTCTCTTAACAATGGCTCTTATAGTCTTGGGAGTAGGCTCCAGCCTCAGCTCGAGGACGGGTTTCTCCCGTGTAGAGATCTTTGTTTGCATTGTGGTCGCGGGCTTATAGTCTGCTGGTGCTGCAGCGAAGACGGCTGCATCATAGTTCACTATGCTCGTCAGCTCCCTGATCTTGTCAGCCATCTCACTGGCTGATTCAACCCCGAAGGCTCTGACGGTGTAAGGCGGCTTAACGGCCATGGGACCGTGCACCAGGTCAACGGATGCTCCTCTGCAGGCTAGCTCCCTAGCTACTAGAACCCCCATTAAGCCACTACTAGGATTAGTTATTACTCTGACCGGGTCTATGTGCTCCCGTGTAGGGCCTGCTGTCACGAGAACCCTGCGCCCCCTTAGATCAAGCCCTCTGTTGACTACGGCATCAATGCAGTGTGAAAGGTCATCTAGCGGGGGATACTTTGCCTTATCCTCCTCCACCATGGGTGGCACTATGATGGCACCGTATTCTTCAAGGATCCCTGTGATCCTCTTATACTGGGGGGAATTCATTAAGCGGAGGTTCATAGCTGGCACCAGCATCACTTTCTTCCCAGACCCCATCATTGTAACTGCTGTAAGCGTCAGCAACTCGTCTAAGACCCCGCCCGCGATCTTAGCCATGGTGTTGAGTGTAGCCGGGGCTATGATCATCGCGTCCCCCCAGCGTGCTAGATCTATGTGCTCCGTCTCACCGCTCATCTCGTGGAATGGCTTACTGCCTGTCGCCCAGTGGACTAGGTCTGGGCCTATTAACGTCAGGGATCTCTTGGTCAGCACTACCCTCACGCTTCCCCCCATGCGTATGAGCCTCCTCGCTAGATCTATGGACTTATATATGGAGGAGCTCGCGGTTAAACCGAGGACAAGGTTTCTTCCCTGGAGGGGTTGGTGGAGATACCTGGTTATTTCCTCAGTCATTAGTGAACCCCATTAAGGCTTTATACCTTTAACTCCACTTATAATGTTGCATACTGGAACACGGCTTTCGAGGGCATGCCTATGGATGCGTCACCGGGGAGACCCCATGTCGACGCGTTGTTTAACACGGCCTTGGAGAGGTTGCGCAACGAGGCCCCTGGATACAGTATCAGGAATGCTACCAGTAGCGACATCGACAGAGTCATAGAGATAAACATGGTTGCGTTACCAGAACACTATCCCAGAGGCTTCTTCGAGGAGCTGTACGAGGACTACGGTAAAGCCTTCTACGTGGCTGAAGCACCGTCAGGCGAGGTAGTCGGCTACATTATGACGCGTGTCGAGTGGAAACCAGGGTTTTTCCACAGGTTCCTCGCGAGAAGCGGTCACGTGGTTAGCATAGCGGTTTTAAGTGAGCATAGAGGGAAGAGCCTCGGGTATGCCTTAATGGCCCATGCAATGAGATCCATGTACTACGAGTACAAGTGTAATGAGACATACCTGGAGGTAAGGGTATCCAACACCCCGGCGATCTCCCTCTACGAGAAGCTCGGATACAGTAAAGTGAAGGTTGAAAAGGGATACTACCTTGACGGTGAGGACGCATACGTAATGGCCAGAGAGCTTCCATAGGTGGCTCGGCAAGTATTTATCCCCTGTCCACATATATCCGTGGAGATGATGGTGACTGGGATGGAATACAGGAGTATAGCTGATGTAATGAACAAGGATATGATAGGGGCACACGTATGCATAAGGGGCTGGATATACAGGAGGAGTGTCGTAGGTGGTAAAGCCTTCATCAGGGTCAGGGATTCCTCAGGCGTAATACAGGTCGTTGTAGACTCGGGTAGACTTGGCGAGGAGCTCGTCAACGAATTGAAGAACATAGGTCTAGAAGCCAGTGTCATGGCATGTGGCACGGTAAGGGAGGAGCCCCGTGCCCCAGGGGGATACGAGCTGGAGGCAGAGTCATTCAAGATAACCGGGTACAGCAGAGACTTTCCGATAAAAGGTGGTGAAGGCCTAGAATACCTGCTCGACAACCGTCACTTATGGATCAGGAGTCCCCGCTTCGCTAAAATCCTTAAGGTCAAGCACACCGTTCTAGAAGCCGGCAGGGAGTATTTCACATCTAACGGATGGTGGGAGGTGAACCCCCCGATACTCACCGCCTCAGCCTGTGAAGGAGGAGCAACACTCTTCCCCGTTGATTACTTTGGGCAGAAAGCATATCTCAGTCAGAGTGCGCAATTATACCTAGAGGCCTTGATCTACGTCCTAGAGAAGGTTTGGAGCCTTACACCAAGCTTCAGAGCTGAGAGATCGAGGACGAGGCGTCACCTCGCCGAGTACTGGCACCTGGAGCCTGAGGCAGCATGGTACACCATGGAGGACATGATGAGGGTTGCAGAGGAGCTCGTATCCCATATAGTTAGAAGGGTTCTAGAGGAGAGGAGGGGTGATCTCATAGATCTCGGGAGGAACATAGAGAGGCTTAAACCAGCTGCAGAACCCCCGTATCCACGGATAAGGTATGATGAAGCAGTGGAGATCCTGCAGAAGAAGGGCGTTAACATCAAGTGGGGGGATGACCTTGGAGCCGATGAGGAAAGGATTCTAACCATGGAGTTCGAGAAACCCTTCTTCGTCACACACTTCCCGAGGCAGATAAAGAGCTTCTACATGAAGGTCGACCCATCAAACCCAAACGTAGTGTTAGGCTTCGACCTCCTTGCACCAGAAGGCTATGGTGAGATAATCGGCGGCGGGGAACGCGAGGACAACTATGATGTACTCTACCAGAAGATCGTGGAGCAGGGCTTGAACCCGGATGACTACAAGTGGTACCTGGATCTAAGGAGGTACGGTAGCGTCCCCCATAGCGGCTTCGGGCTCGGCGTTGAGAGAGCTACCATGTGGATCGCTGGGTTAGACCATATAAGGGACACGCTTCCCTTCCCAAGGTTCAGGGGGAGGATCTATCCATAGGGCTCCGAGCACCAGGATTGGCGACACTATACTGGAGAGGTTGCGGAAGACACATAGACTCGAGCAAGGAGACTTCGCAGTATCCGAGAAACACATAGAGACAACCTCATTATTCGAGGTGCTCGTAGCAGTAGTGCTAAGCCAGAACACTAGTGATAGAAACGCCGTCAAGGCCATAGCGAGGCTAAGGGAGATCGGGCAGGGGAGGATCACCCCGCAGGTAATCCTCTCAATGGAGCAACACATGCTGGAAGGCATCTTGAGGCCTGCAGGCATGTACAGGAACAGGGCTAGGGTTTTGAGGAAGCTGGCTGAACTATTCCAAGAGCCGGGTTTCACCGAGAGGCTTACCGCTGAGGTGACTCGTGCAGGCGACGTGAATGAAGCACGGAGACGACTCATGGAGTTACCGGGGGTAGGTGAAAAAACCGCCGACGTAGTGCTCTTAAGGTACTTCGGTATACCGGTGTTTCCAGTCGACACCCATATATCAAGGATAACTAGGCGCATGGGGTTTACTGAGACGGGCCGGTACAGCGATGTCTCATCGTTCTGGATGGAGAACACGAGTCCATGGAACTACCTGGAGCTACATCTATACCTGATAACACATGGTAGAAGGATTTGCAAGGCACGGAAACCGCTTTGCGACGAATGCGTCCTCAGGGATCTATGTAAACACTACCAGCAGGGTAGGCTATCACTATACTAGATGGCTGGTGAAAACATTTTATAGGCCTTTGTATTGCCTGTTTCCCTGGGTTGATGATTATGGGTTTGGGGAGGTGGTGCCCCGGCTGTGAGGGGTGATGGGAGCAGTGCACCAAGCCCCTTGGGGCCTCGGAAGCCTCGCGGAGGGCCCCGTGCCGTTGGGCTCCATGCCCTGTGAACCCGCACCGGAGGCGGCTTGGCTACCCATGAAGGCGTGGATGGGGAGAAAAACCCTAGATATAAACGATATAAAGAGATGAGGATGAATATTCAGGGGCAAACGGTACA
This sequence comes from Desulfurococcus mucosus DSM 2162, assembly GCF_000186365.1. Classification (NCBI taxonomy): domain Archaea; kingdom Thermoproteati; phylum Thermoproteota; class Thermoprotei; order Desulfurococcales; family Desulfurococcaceae; genus Desulfurococcus; species Desulfurococcus mucosus. Next base: position 732,282 of record NC_014961.1, on the reverse strand, counting down.
TGGCTAGAGGTAGCCTAATAAAGGAGCTGGCCAGGGAGATCCTCGGCGAGGAGAAGGCTGGAAAAGTATGGAAGAGAGTCGAGTTCATCGGGGATCTAGCCCTGATAAGGGTTCCACTCGGCATGGAGCCCTGGGAGTTGAAACCATTAGCTGAAGAGCTCCTTAAGCGCTTCAACTTTGTTAAAAGCGTGTGGGCAGCGATCCCAGGTGTTGAGGGACCCTACAGGTTAAGAAGCCATGTACTGCTCGCCGGGGAGGAGAGGAGTGAGACCATATATAGGGAGCATGGATGCGTCTTCAAGGTGGATATAAACAAAGTATACATATCGCCCAGCCTAAACTACGAGCACCTTAGGATCGCACGCTTAACGAGACCCGGCGAAACAGTGTTAAACATGTTTGCAGGAGCCGGGTTGTTCAGCATAATAATAGCTAGGCATGCAGCCCCTAGGAAAGTATACAGCATAGACATCAACCCGTACGCCTACCAATACATGGTTGAAAACATAAGGCTGAACCACGTGGAGGATATTGTTGAACCAATCCTAGGGGACGCAGGAGAAGTTGTAGACTCAAGGCTCTCCAACTCAAGCGACAGAGTTCTCATGCCATACCCCGAGCTAGCCCTCGACTACCTTGACAAGGCGTTAAAGGCGCTGAGGGGTGGAAGGGGCTGGATACATGTATACCTCCACGTGAAGACGCTCAAAGGAGAGCACTACCTGGTTAAAGCTGAAGAAGCATTAAGGAAGAGGCTTGAATCACTAGGCCTAGGAAGCTACGAGATAGCCGGGAAGAGGAAGATAAGGAACGTTGGCCCCCGCATGCACCAGGTTGTGCTAGACGTTAAAATCCCCTGAAGACTGTTCACTAGGTAAAGGTTTTAAGCTAGTTTAGCCACTGGAAGCACTGGAGGCGTGGCGGTGAATGGGGGCTCTACTGGATGCGTGTTCCCCCGCCTCGATGACAGCGGAGCAGCCACCAGAGGCGGGAGAATATACCTGGTTCCCCGTAAGGCGGGCCCAGTGGTGCCCGCTGATGCAGCCCCCGGTGAAATACTGAGAATAGATGAGGTATCGGAGGGGAAGCCCGTGCCCAGAATAACTATACGAGCTATCACATGGCTTAAGAAGGTGTAATGCTTGAAGGCACCTCATACAGCAACCCTTATCATGGTCATGCTTTCACTGCTCTCAAACCTCTACGCAACACCCACGGTGGCCGTGCCGGAGACCTGTGAAACCCTCTACTTTATTAACGCGATTAAAGTATACAACTCAACAATCAACGAGACACTTATGCTTGAAACCCCGCAGAACATAACGCTTGTCGAAGGCTTCTATCAGAATTCATCAGCGATCTACGTGTACAACCTGGAGTTTAATGAGACCGCGGGCTACTTCACTTTTAAAGTGGCGATGAATCAAAGTTTCTTCGGATTCTTCGTATCCGAGGTCACCGTATGCCACCCGGAGGGCTCGGCACTCCTAGACTACTATTCGAAAGCCCTAGGGGACCCCTCGTATACCCCGGTTCCAAATAGTACCATGCCGCATGAGCTCGTTGAGAAATACGTGAGGAAGCCGTATGCCAAGGTAACCAATGTAGTAGTACCAGCCTTCGAGGAATGGTTTAATGAAACACACGGGGTTCCAGCTTCCTCTGCCAGCGTGTTCGGCCTGGCTGTGAACGCGGCCTTCTTCACGTACAGATACTACTTCACGTATAATGCGTCAGATCTCCCCAGGACGATCGACGAAGTAGTGGACTCCAGGCAGGGCGACTGCGATGACATGTCGCGTGTACTAGTGGAACTGTTAAGCTACTACGGCATACCCGCAGTAATAGCCTCAGGCTACGTGTACATACGTGACATAGGTGTTAACGGGGTACTCTCCACCAAGATAGGTAATGTGACATACGTCTTCAAGCATAATGGCCCCCATGCATTCGTCCTCGCATACATACCTGGGCTAGGGTGGATTTCACTGGACTTTCTAGCAGGTAGCCTACTCGACTATTCATTCGTCTTCGAGGGCTATACGCGTGAAACATACGTGAATGAAACAGAGGTCGGAGAAGTGGTGGATCTCCACAGGGAGATCACGGCTGTCCAGGTATTCTCAATCATGGAGAGAAACGAGTATCTCTCAATGTTCAGTGGCCCCGACTTCACGTTACCCGCAAGGATGGAGGCGTTCATTGAGAGCCTGGCCGGCGGCCCCGGGGGGAAGCCAACGTCACCGACCACCACGCCCACCACTACCACGATGACCACGCCTTACACGACTACTGGCATCCAGTCGCAGCCTGCACAAACCACTAGTGGTGCCGCCACTAGTGGAGGGATGCATGTGGATGGCCGACTACCCGTGATACTAGTGGTGCTCGCGGTGGCAGTGTTTACTCTACTTGTAGCTATCTGGTTAAGCCGTCGCCGCCTCACTTCTTCCGTTTCTTCTCCTCCTTAGCTTCCACCTCATATGCTCTGACTCCAACGCCCAGCAGCTTCTTCATAACGTCCTCTAGGAACCGTATATGGGAGCCCTTCTGCCCCACGAAGGCCCCGTAGCCTTCACTAGTCACCTTGACAGCGAGGTTGGGGCCTGCGAAGTCTGCATCCACTATATGCTTGTGTATCCAGCTCACTGGATGTATGGCTCTGATCAACGGCTTGAAGTCTAGGGATAACTCAACTGCCCTGAGCCTGTATCCAGTGTCCTTCTCGATCCCGGTTATTCTTTCGCCGCCTTTACCGACAAGTCTCCCAATGTATCCCTCCTTAACTATTATCACGGCGTCCGGTGATCCTTCCCCGGTGATTCCATGGTGCTTCTTCAACTCCACGAACTCTACCACGGTGACTATGTCGGCGTCCGGTGCCCGTACCCTCGCTGCGTCGATTACCTGTTTCTCAGCCTCGTTGAGTACTCTGGCCCTCATCCTGGATTCAAGTAGGAGTTTTATCCCTCTCCGGGCCCCGGGTCTCACTATGTCTTTGAGCCCTAGGTCTATGACCTTGGCGGAGTCCTCTCCGAGGAGGATCTCCCTTAGCATGCTTGCGGAATCCCTGCTTCCCACAGTCCTCTGGAAGACTGGGTCGCCTGCTATGATGAGCCTGCTGTTCCTCCCTATCCTCATAACTATCTCAATAGCGCTCTCCACCGGTATGCTCTGGGCGTCGTCGAGGAATATGATGGAGTCGTCGAATGTTCTTCCGCGCAGGTAGTGTGAGTCAGCTATAACTATCAAGCCCTTCTCCATTAACTCCCTTATAAGGCTCCACTCAACGACCCCGGATGTTATATCCTGTATGTAGGAGGACGCTAACTGGTAGTAGGAGTCACCGAGGTCTGCTGCCGTGAGCTCCTTGCCTGACACAACATCTATGAGGGGGCGTGAGATTATGAAGCGCTTATACCTGTTGTTGAGCACGGAGTCCACGCCGTACAGTATGCTTATAAGGCTTTTCCCCGAGCCCGTTGGACCAAACAAGCCTATGATCTCGTATCGCTTATCGCTCAGAGCGTTCACAATCTCCTCTTGACCAGGGGTTTGAGGGCTTATCTTGCCGAACACATTGGTCGCCATGCTCTCACCCCGGTGCTGATAACGTTTACAAGCCTCATAAACTCCAGGGATCTGCCTAGTCCCTAAATCATGTCTAATAATGCTTTTAACTTATCCCTGAGGCCATCTATCCCGGCTGGCTGGAAGTTCCCTATATGGGTGGAAACGCTTCGAAGCATATCTTTCAAGGCCTCCCTGGGTAACCCGCTTCCCTCCACGGCTTCAGCCCATACATTTGGATTCAAATGGTCGAGCCACGAGAAGAGAAGTGATGCACCATAAGCAGAGTAGGGGTAGAGCCCCATTGCCAGCAGCTTCACTATCAGGTGTTCGAGTACCGGTATGTTGAACTCGTAGGGGGCGTCCAGGTATTTCACCGGGGAGCCAAGTATCTGGTTGTCCAAGCTAGTCTTAGCTGTCTCCGCTACGAGCAGGGGCCTCGTCCTCGTTGATACGGCAACTAATCCCTTCTCACTGAGCCGTTCACCCGCCTTTAAGTAGTCTTCATGGATGCCGAAGGACTCAAGCAGGGTTCCAAGGGCTTCATCAGCACAGTGCTCTGGCAGGAGGACCCGTACCTCGGCGATCGGAATCACCAGGCCATAGAGGTTGACTGCTAAATCATTTAGAAAAACAATAGTGCAACCGCGGGATTCAAGCATCCTGGATGCTGTGGTCGCATTGCTGAACACTGATGCAGGTATGTAGGGTTCCACTAGTTAGCCTACCTCTATGGGTGCAGTGAGGTATGTTATCCTCCCGGAGCCTATGTGGAACTCCATTTTAAGAGGCATCTTGCTCGAGAACCCTAAGGTGACCATGTCCGACATCTCTGCAACGCCGAGTACGGTTGCAAGCTTTACTACGTCGTACGTCGACTTAGATGGCTCCCTTACCTCGAGTGATATTAAAGCAGGGGAGCCCTGTGTGAACCTGACTTCGGCTCTGGAGGAGCCGACGGCCCTGAAGACTAATGTATCGCTTGAGGCATCCACCTCGATCACGCTGCCAACGCTTTCCACGTCTTCAATGGCTTTTTTCACACCTGAGGATGTTAACTGGGCTGTTACCTTGAAATCTAGGTTGAATTCAGGTATCTCGGGTACGGCTACATCTATGTTCCTGAACCTGTACCTTCTCTTAGTCACGGTTCCCACGGTGAAGCCCACGTACTCACCGCTGGTTTCAATGGTGAGGTTTTCTCCCTTCCTAAGGTGTTTTAACACCTTCTTAATGTTGCTTGTGGATATTCCAACGACTTCCTCGTTCTCTACCGTGTACTCTAGGAACATGTCGCTTGGAAGAACAATCTCTATGTACGATGACTGGTCGATGTCAAGCGCCTTGATGGATATTCCTTCACGGGTTATATTCAAAGCGACTTCATCAGCTAGTTTCCCAACGGCTCCTATTATCTCCTTGAAGATCTTTGCCTCAGGTAAAACAATCCTAGCCATACTGCTTCAACCCGGGTTGATTATAATATGGTATCCGAGTATTAAATCGCTTTCCTCTACGACCCTGGGCATCTAGGAGGGTTTAACTGGTTTCACACCGAATACGTCTATGATGTACCTTATGTTGCCTAGGAATTCATTGAACTCTCTCACACTGATGAACACCACGTTTCCATATGCTCTGAAAGACGGTTGCCTCAGGGTCAGGATTACTGGGACAGCTTCCTTCAAGTGTTTGAAGACAAGGTATTTCTCCTTGAGGTAGTCGTAGTGTGATAGAGCCTTCTCCAAGCGTTCAACATGCCTGGTTCCAGCTTCAATAAGCTTCCCCCTAGTGTTATGCGACCAGTGTTTACAGTCCACCGCTATGCCGAGCCCGCTTGCCGTGTCAACGCCTACTACATCTATCTCCAGCCTAACCGGTGTTGTGAGAGTTATGTTGGACTCCACGAGGTAACCGTGCTCGCTCATCACGTAGGAGGCGAGTTGCTCGAAGTCCCTCCAGTCAACAGCCCTGCTAATCCTCTCTATGCTGACGCCTTGTTCCAGGAGCCTTAATGCTAGCTCCAATGGTTTCACAGCTGCCACGGTTCTCCCATTTAACGCTATGATATCCCTGTTCCTCTCCAGGATTCCTAGGAGGTTCTCCTCGGGGACCCTGTACAGGGCTTCCAGCTCATCCAGCAGTATTCTCCTGGATCCAAGTATCCTCAGCAGGATCTCTTTTTCCAGGCTTGACACCACTTGGATCGCCGTTTCAAAATCTACGGTAGACCGGTTTTAATATTGATGAGAAGAGGTAGGCCCAGGGCCCTGGGACTGCGAGGAGGTTGGAAGGCTATAACTATAATAGTGCACCACTATCTCTATTTAACCCCGTGGCTGAGGGTGGCTGCATTGGAGCAATCATTCAGCCTGGATGAGATGAGGAATAGCGTTTTAAAGGAGGAAGTGAAAGACGTGAGGATCGCAGCCGACATGTCTATCTGCGACCTAGTCGAGCAGCTTGGAAACGCCCACGGCTTCATGGCTGGACACGTGTACAGGGCGAGCCAGATACTTTACGAGATGATAGCGGACTCCGACGCTACAAGACTCCTTGCTTTCACAGGCAACATTGTTTCCACAGGTATCCGCGGACTCCTCGCGGAGATGATAAGGGAGGGATTCTTCCACGGCGTCATAACTACTTGCGGGGCGGTTGACCACGACATAGCAAGGGGAACTGGACACGCATACTACAAGGGTGACTGGCTCTACGATGACACAATGTTGAGGGCGCTCGAGATACATAGGCTTGGAAACATTTTAATCCCACTTGAAAACTACGGGCTGGCTGTTGAGAAGTTTACACGGCCCCTCCTCGAGGACCTGGCCAAGGTGAAGAAGAAGTGGAGTGTGAGCGAGCTCCTCTACGAGGCGGGTAAAAGGATAAGGGATGAGAACAGCATACTGCGTGCAGCCTACGAGAAAAACATACCTGTCTTCGTGCCAGGGGTGTTCGACGGCAGCTTCGGCTCACAGATAGTCTTCAACCAGGTTTCAACGGGGATAGAGGTCGACATCATCAGTGATGAAAAAAAGATAATAGACATGGTGTTCGCGGCGAAGAAGCTTGGTGCATTAATCATTGGTGGAGGAATAAGCAAACACCATACGATATGGTGGGCCCAGCTGAGGGATGGATTAGACTACGCCGTATATGTTACAACAGCCGTGGAGTACGATGGCAGCCTCAGCGGTGCGCAGCCAAGGGAGGCTATCAGCTGGGGAAAGCTGAAGCCGTCGGGAAGGCATGTAGTCGTGTATGCTGATGCAACTATAGCACTCCCCCTGATAGTTGGAGGCATGCTTTGCCGGGCGAGGAAAGGGGGCTAAGTATTGAGCTGGATTAGGCTCCACATAGGGTTGGATGATGTAGATTCACCTCTAGGTGGCTGTACAACACACTTAGCGGTTAGAATAGCATACAAGCTATCCCAGAGAAGCGATGTAGAGTTCACCGACTACCCCAACCTTATCAGGCTAAACCCGGCTGTCCCATGGAAGACCAGGGGAAACGGTGCGGTAGCATTGAGGATACTGCTCCGAGGCGAGGCGGCTTTAGATGACGTGGTTGGACTTGTTGAATCAGAGGTTGAGGAGTATATAGCTGAATACGCTAACCCAAAGCATCAGCCGTCAATAGTCTTTCTAGAGGGCGATGTCCCGGAATACCTTGGTGCATACGGTGGGAAAGCACTCTACGACTTCATCCCGCTCGACTACGCGTTGAGAATCGTTGGCAAACTAGGGGGAGCGGTTAAGGTATATGCTCCAAGAGGGAAGAGGGGTGTAATAGGCTCCCTGGCAGCCATAGGGAACCAGATGCTCAGCGGAGACTACACCTACGAGCTAATAGCCTACAGGACCCGGGAGTACATTGGTAAGCCCAGGATGGTCGACGAGGATAGCATAGTGGAGATGGATGAAGCAACCAGGGGTAGGACGATCCTCAACTATGACTATGAATCCGGGAGACCCCTCGTAATCCCCAGGGGTCCCGACCCAGTTCTATATGGTGTTAGAGGGGAGACACCGCTGGATGTCATTGAGGCATCGAAATTAATCAGGGTGTTGGAGCCCATAGAGTACATGGCTGTCTTCCGTACAAATCAGCACACCGACAGCCATCTCAAACCAGTTGGCTCCATATGCGATGTACACCCATACATGTGTGTAAGGCTGACTGGAGTAGTGGCCTCGAAGCCGAGGAGGATTCAGGGAGGCCACTTGGTCTTCAAATTATGCGATGACTGCTGCATAGATGTAGCTGTCTACGAGCCTACGAAGCACTTCAGGGACGTGGTCGGGGAACTGGAGCCAGGAGACAGGGTCGAGGCGATGGGATGCGTGAGACCGGGAAGCAGGACCCATGGTGCAACATTGAACCTTGAGAAGATATGTGTGAAGGAGCTCTCCAAGAAGACCATTACACGTAACCCTCTATGCCCTGTATGCGGTAGGAGGATGGAGAGTGCGGGAAGGGGCAAGGGGTTCAAGTGCAGGCACTGCGGCTTCAGGACAACTGAACTGGGCAAGGAGACTATTGAGGTTCCCAGGCGGCTGGGTAAGGAGTGTTATCAGCCGCCATTCCATGTATTCAAGCATGTTATGCGCCCCCTTGACAGGATGCCCCGTGGAAAGGTTTTCACTCCTAGTGAACTCATACAGCCTTTCGTATGGAAGCCCTGATGGATTCGTTCACGGCGACATGGTTTTTATCCTCATATAGGCATATACGTATGGTTGATACTCGTATAGAGGCGGTGGACATGAGCGTATCAAGGCGAGTATCATCTCTCCCAGTTAACCCTCAAAGAGTGCTCATCGCGAAGGCGGAGGAGCTTTCGAGGCGAGGCGTCAAGGTGTACAACTATACAGCAGGTCAACCAGGGTTACCGCCGGATACGGAGGCACTTAACTACTTCATCGAGATGCTTAGAAGAGACCCGTTCAAGCACTTCAGGTACGTCTCCACGCAGGGTCTCCCAGAGTTGAGGACGGCGATCTCCGAGGATCTGAGGAAGTACGGCGGGGTAGATGTGGAGCCTTCAAACATCCTTGTTACAACCGGCGGTGCCGATGGGCTCGTCTTATCGATATACACCCTGCTTGACGAGGGCGACACCCTGCTGCTCCTAGACCCCTCGTACAGCGTGTACTGGGATCTAGCAAGGCTAGCCGGCTTAAGGGTTGAGACATGTAGACAGCTATATGAAAACGGCTTCAACCCGGATCCTGAATGCATAAAGGATAAGCTGGGCTCCAGCGCCAAAGCTATACTGTTAGCGAGCCCTGATAACCCTACGAGCAGGGTGATCAATAGCGAGGTAGCTAAGACAATCGTGGATGTTGCTTATGAAAGGAAGGCATGGATAATCTATGACGTGGCTTACAAGCACTTAGTGTACGAAGGGGAACATGTGTGGTTCGAGAAGCTTGCCCCCTCAATGGACCGGCTCGTGGTAGTGGGCTCCTTCAGCAAGGACATAGCCATCCCTGGAGGCAGGCTAGGCTACGTCTACGGACCCAGCAATGCGATTGCTGAGATGACGAAGCTCAAGGGAGTGCTCGGCATAGTGGCACCTGTACCAATGCAGTGGATGGCCTACTACTATCTCTCCGGCGGCTTCAAGGAGAAGTATCTGCGTGAAGTGATACCGGTGTACAGGAGGAGGCGTGACGCAGCATATGAGGCTTTAAAGAAGAATCTGCCGAGGGCAAGGGTGCTTAAACCGGCTGCAAGCATGTACCTGTTCCCCGACATGGCCCACTATATCAGGGAGAAAGGGCTTGACGACGTCGGCTTCACAATGAAGCTGATCGAGGAGAAGGGTGTTGCAATGCTGCCCGGCTCCATATTCGGTGAATCCGGGAGTAACCACCTCAGGATAACCTTCGTCACGATGGATGAGAAGAACCTTGTGGAAGGCATAGAACTCCTCGCGGAATTCGTCGGTGAGAAGTAGCCTTATCAACATCTCAAGCAAGTTTCCACCATTGTTTTTCACAACAGGCTACTGGTGTCGCCCTCGGTTGCAACGCTTATAACATTGTTGTATCATTCACTATCAGTAACCGGGAAAGCTCTTCAAACCCGTGTGTTTCAACAGGGGGTACTGTATGGTTGAGATAGTTGATACAACTCTAAGGGACGCGCACCAGTCCCTGCTTGCAACCCGTTTAAAGACGGAGGACATGATCCCGCTGCTCGACAAGATAGACAGGACTGGCTTCTACAGCATAGAGATGTGGGGAGGGGCAACATTCGACGTGATGATCAGGTATCTGAATGAGGATCCATGGGAGAGGCTCAGGATTATACGTGAAAGAGTGAAGAGAGTCAAGCTGCAGATGCTTCTACGCGGCCAGAACCTCGTTGGGTACAGGCATTACCCTGACGATGTAGTCGAAAAATTCGTCGAGCTGTCGTATAGGAACGGCATAGATATCTTCAGGGTTTTCGACGCGTTGAACGATGTCAGGAACATGAAGACCTCGATAAGGAAGGCTAAGGAGCTCGGTGCCATAGTGCAGGGCACAATAACCTACACCATAAGCCCCGTTCACACAGTGGAGCATTACCTGAAGATAGCAGAGGAATTGATCTCGCTCGGCGTGGATCACATAGCTATAAAGGATATGTCCGGGATACTCGACCCTTACACAGCGTACTCGCTTGTCAAGGCCATAAAGGAGAACTTCAAGATACCTGTGGACGTACACTCACACTACACTGGAGGACTAGCTGTTGCAACATATGTTAAAGCAGTTGAAGCAGGAGCAGACTTCATAGACACCTCGATAAGCCCCCTCGCCTTTGGAACAGGGCAACCGGGCATACAAACAGTATACTATGCCCTACACCCTGACGCAAGGCCCCGCATCGATCTCTCCGTGGTTAAGGAGATCAGCATATACCTTGAGAAACTAGTCTTCGGCAAGTACAAGGACTTATTAAACATGAAGGTGTTCATACCGGACCCCAATGTCCTAGAGCACCAGGTTCCCGGCGGTATGATAACGAACTTCATAATGCAGCTCAAGCAACTAGGTGCAGAGGACAAGTTAGGCGAGGTGCTTGAAGAGGTCAGACGCGTGAGAGAAGACCTCGGCTGGCCACCCCTTGTCACACCTTCATCCCAGATAGTTGGGGCTCAAGCCGTCCTAAACGTGATCAACGGCCGCTACAAGGTTGTAACGAAGGAGGTAAGGGACTATGTGAAGGGACTGTACGGTAGGCCGCCTGCACCATTAAAGGAGGAAGTCGTCAAACTCATCCTGGGTAGCGAGAAGCCTATAGATGTGCGTCCAGCAGACTTGTTGAAGCCCATGTATGAGGAGTGCGTGAAAACGGTTAAGGAGAAAGGATATTACACGAAGGAGGAAGACGTGTTGACATACTGCCTATTCCCCGATGTGGCAACAGAATTCTTCGAGAAGAATAGGAGGCAGGCTTCAACCGCTAAAACCGGTGGCCGCGACCTATGGGACGAGATACTTGGCTATTAGCGTGGTGAAGAATGAACCTTAAATACATCCTTAACCTCAGGCACATACCTAGAACCGGCTGGGTTCTGAGGGGTGTTCCTCCAGCTGTAGCTGAAAGCGTAGCCGACCACATATTCCTCACGACGCTTATAGCGATGGATATAGCTGAGAGGCTTGGATCCATGGGTGTGAGGATCGATAAGGCACGTGTCCTCGCTATGAGCATAATACACGATATCCCTGAAGCGGTGACCGGCGACGTGGTTAGACAGGTTAAGCACGGTGTGGAAGAATATTTCTCCATGGTGGAGTCCAAAGCCATCGAGGAGCTGGGGCTTCAAGGATACAGTGAGCTCTACGATGAGCTCTCTAAGGCTGGAAGCCTCGAAGCACTGGTTGTTAAGGCTGCTGATGATATTGCAACGATCCTAGAGGGTTCGAGGCTGGTTGACACAGGGTATCGCCAGGTTGAGGAGATAGTTGTCAATGTACGGGACCACCTATACAGGTTGATCAATGAAAAAGCCAATGGAGATTTGAAAGGGATCCTTCACCAAGTGGTTTCAGAGTACATGGGGTCTACTTGATGCTATTCTTCAACGCGTCTATGCCGTAGCCTACATGGGCTACGAGCTCTATGTACCCCAGCATTTCTCTAGCCGTGGTAGCCGAGAACTCAACCCTGTACGCATCCACCCTCTTGAACACTGGGAGGGCCTCAAGGATGTCGGCTATAAGGGAGTCCCTTAGATTCAACTCAACCCTATAGGGCTTCTCCCACTTCAAGGGCTGCATCTCACCCTTCTTCAACTTCTTCACGGCCTTTGCGACGCCCTCCCTAAGTGCCTCGGTTACCTTGTCTATGCCGGGGTAGATAGCACTATACCTCGATAAACCCTTCTTCAATGGAACGAACACTGTCCAGGGGCTATGCTTCTCCACCTCGCCACCTAGATGCTCGTCTCCGGCAAGCAGTATCACGGGGACGTCTTGCTCCCCTGCGTAGAGGCTGTTAATTATGAACTCGCTGGCCTTCTCACCGTTGACTTTTATCTCTGCGAAGGTTCTCCCGCTCATCGTGTGATCAAGTATCCCATGTATTGTTCCAGCCGCTGAATGGTAGCCTATGAACAATGCGGCATCGAAGCTGGAGTCCAGGAGTGTCACCATGCTGAAGGGGCGTGGGTAACCCTGTATCAGCTCAGCCCTACTGTCAAGCTCAAGGTAGTCTATGTTAGTCATTAATCCATGGCTGTCCGCGACATATATTGTTTCAAAACCGTGGTTAGAGAGCTCATCCACCACGGTGTTTAGGAGCTTCGTTAAGACGCGTACAGGCCTGTTGAACTGCGTGTTCCCCGGGTTGAGCATTGTGAGGGATGAGACCCCTGGCAGCCCTTCGAGATCCACGGATATATATGCTTTCATTACTTCGACACCTTAACCCTAGATACGGGGTGGAGCCGTAATTAACCTTGTCCACCATGCAGCTCCTCGATGCTTTTAACGTTGTGCAACAAATACTAGGTATGTGGCTCACCAGGGTGTCGACATGGATTCATCAAGCAGCGTGGAGCACGCTAAGCTTAATGCATGTAGGGAGGCATGTAGAATCCTTCGCGAAACATATAGGGATGCATCAGTGATCGGGGTTGGAACAGGCTCCACAATCAAGCTCCTCATCGATCACTGCAGGGATTTCTTCACGGGCAAGAGGCTTGTTCCATCATCGGCAGACACGATGCTTCACCTTGCCTCAATAGGTTACACAGTGCTCCTCGACCCAGCCGGCGTGGACGAGGTAGATGTCTACATTGATGGGGCTGATGAGGTTTCCAGTAAACTAGACATGGTTAAGGGAAGAGGCGGGGCTTTCGCGAGGGAGAAAACACTCGCCCTACGCAGTAGGGAAAGGATTTACGTGGTCGACTACACGAAGTACACCGGGGTAGACTACCTGTACGCCAAGCCTATACCGGTGGAAGTGCTCCCGGTATCCCTTCGCTACGTGGTGAGAAAGCTGGGGGAGCTGGGCTACGGGGAACCCGTGTTGCGTGTAGGGTCGGGGAAGGATGGACCGGTGGTATCGGACAACGGCAACTATATAGTTGACTACAAGCTGTCTAAGCCGGTGAGGGACCCTCTCGCACTCCACAACGCGTTAAAGCTACTGCACGGCGTCATTGAAACAGGGGTCTTTCCCTCAGAGCTCGTCGACATGGTTATAGTGGGGGAGCCCTCCGGAGTCAAGGTTCTTAAAAAGAAGGCTCAGTGATGCTGAAGCGGTGGGAGATTGAAGAAGACCACCCATGTTTTGCTGGCAGCAGCGCTGGGCTCCTACATCGGCTCGGACATAGCTTCATCCCTCACAGCCCTCACTGTGGCCGGGCTTGCCTCACTGATCCCGGATATAGATGTCCACTTTAAACACCGTAGAACGCTTCACAACATATTTGCTTTATCACTATGCATCCTTGGCGCCGCCTTCTTGCTGAGATATTTGAAGGTGTATAACACGCTAATACTCGAGGCTATCGCAGTAGGGTGGCTCTCCCATATCCTTGCAGACATGTTGAATATACAGGGAGTTCGCCTCCTACACCCATTCTCCGATGCATCGTTCTCACTGAAAATAGCTAGAAGCAATAATCCAGTGTTAAACATCACCCTATCACTGCTCTCCATAACGCTGATAACCCTTAGACTGAAGGAGTTACTACACATAGCATGATATGACTAGACCACCGAGAGCTAGGCCAACGGGGTTAGAGATTTATGCCGGCGTTGGAATGGCTGCAACGGTGATCGCCCTAGTGGCGTGCTCCCTTGTCTCAAGGAAGAGAAAGTAAGCCCGGCTTGCCCCGGTCACTCCACCCGTCTCTCCCGGCTCTCGATCCGGGCTTCATATAGGCTGGGAGACACCAGTCGATCGCTTTTAGAGCTTCGCAAGGCATTCGGACAAAATGAAAAAGTTGTGTACGGACAGCAAAGGAGAAAAGCACCCTCATTCCGGGGATCCGTAAGCCAGTGGAAGTGATGACAGGCAGAAGGGCTTGCCCAGGTGGGATGCCCTCCCGTGCCTCTGGACTGGGAATCGGGGTTAGCGTTCAAGCTCCTCGGAGCCTCCGCGACGCGGAGCCCGAACCCTTTTTAAGGGCCGGGGTTGCTGAGAGGCATGGAGATCGTTACCCGTATTTTACGCTTCCTGAAGAGGACTACTGCCACCATGGCGACAGCCACAATGACCACTGCAACCAGTAGCAGGGACTGAGACAATGTATTCTGAGACAATGTGTCTGTGGGGAAGGGCTTGAGGAACCCCATACTCGAGTCCACAACAGAAGCACTGACCTCAACAACCCCAGCGGGGCCGTTCTGCTTAACCTCCCACGACTTGAGCACTCCGTTAACGTAGCAGACCCTACCTACCCCGTAAAGGTTTATCTCACCAGTGTAGGAGGGGTCAACGAAGAAAAGGAATGGGCCACTTGACTCGGGCCGGCTCCACGTGACGTTTATACTCATAGAGAACTCGTAACCTTGTCCCCACGGGCAGATAGTGTGATCCCCCTCTGTCTTCTCCACTTTCACCGAGTAGTTCACATACGGGTAGTTAGCCTCATCCACTCTGACGTATATTGTTGCAGTGCACTCGCCACCGTACCTCTTAAACATGTAGCTGTAGCGTATCCAGTCCCCCGCCTTATACGGCAATTGCTGGGCCCCAGCTAGAGGAATGGCTACCGCGATCAGCAGGAGGACTGTCAGCAGACGCAGACTCATATACTTTACCTACGTTTTTATCGCCACCCATATTTTTAAACATTACGGCTCCCATTAGCAGAGGCATGAGGAGGACGCGGCCGAAGCCCGCAGCCCCTACTACTCATCACCGGGCTAGTCGTAATAGTCGCGGACAAGAGTATAATCATACCCCTCCGCCTCGGGGCTCGTTGAAAACTCTGTCTGCTTTCAATACAGCTGGTAGTAGCTGTTCACGGCAGGTTGCCGAGGCACGAGGGCGTCAAGGTTGTGCGTGACAGGGTTTCCGGGGTCTACCTAGCAGAGCTATGCAGCGACGCCTAAGGCAACGGCTAAATTTGAGCAACCCTTCGGGCTAGCGACTTTTTCGAACCACGACGACGAGCACAGGAAAAAATATTTTTTGCTGATGTGCTTGCCTCAGGCAAAGATCCTACCGAGGTGTAAGTGGCGGAGCTAGGGGCCTGTTGAGAGCTTTTTCAATTTTATCGGTCACAATGAACGCCAGTACACTGACTGCCGAACCTAAGACTACGTCTCCAATGTACGGCTGACCCATCAGTCGCCATGCCACGCCGGCAACACTCCCAGCAATTATGGCAACTATGCCGGCATTCCTCGAGACTTTTTCCCGGAAAATTCCGAACAGGAACGGGGCGAACGGGCCAGCTGCACGGAGCATGAAGGCGAAGGTGTTTACAGTTATGATGTCCAAGCGCAGTAGCGCGATCAATATTGAGATACCGCCTATTACGGCTATCCCTGCCCTCGTAATTAGAATTATTTCTCTATCGCTTGCCTTAGGTCTGATGAACTTTTGGTAGATATCTTTTGAAAAGATCGAGGAGGCACAGAGCATATCGGAGTCCGCACTTGACATGGTAGCCCCCAAAATAGCCGACAGCCCTAAGCCGGCTATCCAGGGTGGGGCGAGTCTCAGCATCGCTGTTGCATACGCATCGCTAGCTTTGATATTAGGGAACGCGGCTAGGGCGGCTAGTCCAATGAGAGCAGGGATGAAGGCAAACATCCCTTGAAACACGGCCGAGAGCAAGGAGCCCCGGAAGGCCGTTTTTTCGTCTTTTGCTCCGAACGCTCGTGTTATCATTTCTGACCCCATGATAAAGGTCACAATGTACATTATCAACAGGCTCACTATGGTTCCTCCTCCGGCTTTGAAGAGGTCGAAGTGCCCTGGCGGGAGTTTGGATACCATTGTCTCAAACCCTCCTACATTGCTGATGACAAATGGTAGGGCCGCAAGCATGCCAAAGAATATGATCGCCCACTGGAAAAGGTCGGTGAACGCGTCTGCCCACAGGCCGCCCATTATAGTGTACACGGTTGATATGCCGCCGGCGATGACGACGCCGACCTCGTAGGGCAGACCAGTCAGGGCAGCAATTATGGTTCCAGATGCCAAGACCTGCATGGCTGAGAGGCAGACCAGTGACACGATCTGAAGAATTGAAGTCAAGAGGTAGCTCGGTGTGCCATATCTCCTTCCAATAACCTCTGGAAGGGTCCAGACTAAAGATCGTCGTAACCTAGCCAGGACTAGTGCAAGTGGGATCATGGCTATGGCAGCGGTGAGGATGTACCAGCCCGCAGACAAGCCCCAATCGCCGTATGCTTTCGCCGCGACGCCCACGGTGCTGCCCCCACCGATGTTGTTCGCGGAGAGAGAGGCCGCAACCAGGATAACGCCGAGGTTCCTGCCCGCGAGAATCAAGTCCTCGCTCGTTCTTATTAGGCGTTTGCTCGTATATATGCCTACGAGTAGCATTCCCACTAAATATGCTATGACTATGGATAAGGGCACTATGTATACCAAGTCCCCTCACCTAACAAATTATTGGATACAATAGCTAAAAATGTTTTCTTCGAGCACTTTTGGGCTTGCAGCGATAGAGCACGCTGTACGAGACGAGCATGGTGGGCTTTGTCGCATTGGAGCTCTGCTCTCTGTCCACCTACGAGAGCAGTACTTGCTTTCTCCAGGCACTCGCTTTTTTAATTCGCCTGGGATCCAGAGTCGATAGCACTGCATGAAGCACACTGAGAATTCGGCGGAGGGTATTTAACCTATCAGCTCCACAGTTACTCGAGAGCACTCAGTCAAGCCGCAACCAAAGTCGAGGAGACGCTACTGAGCTTAAGGGTGCGTTGTCAGCTGAGGGTTGGGGGAACGCTCGATAGCCATCGTCTGCAGGCCCTCGGCGGAAGGCCCGAATTGAGAGTCAGGAGTTAAGCGGTATGTATGTGATCATTGGTGGATGGACAACAGAAGGGCAGGCTCAAGGAGTTCCTCGTCGAGTTCCGCTGGAAGCAGCCGCTGGGCACCAAGAGAGTTTACCTCGTGGCAACTTCAACCCGGCATTCAACTCACTCGCCACCCTGAACGCAATGTGGATCGAGGCCAGCGTTAATGTCCCGGTAGTATGGAGTGAGGAAGCCGGCCACAGTCATCTAGCTCCCCTTCGTGCTCCTAGCCCGGCTACTCTGGGGAGAGGGTTCAGGTTGCTTGGGGTCAGCCCCAGGCCAGTGACCGGGACGCTCAAGTACAATAGAGGACCGATTGTCGCACTCTGTTACAGGATTGTCCACGGCGGTATGAGGCTATGTAACTGCACCCGGGTGGGGGCAAGGGTCAAGGAAGCCTCGAGGGTCACGGGCCTTTACTTAGCCTTAAAAACGGGGCTTTTCAGCCTTGGTGAATGTTCAAGGCTTTTTGCGTGCAGCCAGGATCGCGATGTATCCTAGGGCTACCGATACTGCTATTGTTGTCGCGAGCCCCAGCGTTATGTATGTGTATGCCTGGGTGTAGAGGGCCTTGGCTTTTTCCAGCTCTGCGTTAACCTGCGTTATCCTTGAGTTTAGCAACGTGTTTTCCGAGCTACACGTGGCTAGCTTGCCCGTCAACTCGTTGATCGTCTGGTTCATTGAGGTCACAGTGTTGTTTAACTCGTTTACCTTGACGTTTAAGTCGCCGATCTCGAGTTTCCTCTGCTGCAGCAGGTTTAAGAGGTTGCTGTAGCCTAGGGGTGTGAGGGAGCTTCCGGCGAGGATGAATGCCACAAGCTGACTGCTTGTGAGGGATATATTCGCTTGCTGGACACTACCCTTAGCTATGGCGAGGTAGCCGGGTCTCCCGGCTTCACCGGTGTCGAAGACCACTATTGCTGCATCCCTATACGTGGTGATGAGTGAGGCTGCCACGAGCTTGAAACCATTGTACACGGCGTCAACCATGTCGGGCGATGTCACGCCACCGGTGAGGTTTTTCAGTAAGACTAGGTGGGGCATGTAGACTAGCGTCACCGATACATTTACATTGCCCGCGGCCAACCTGGTTACATCGCCAAGCGTTAACACTGATTGCTGCAGCCACCATGCTGCGGCATCGCTGGGAAGCCTGGTGAAGAGATCCCTGTCTATTATACTCCACGGGGTAGTATGCGAGATTATCCCGCTCACACCGCTCCCTGCACCGATGTCCATCCTCACACTACCAGGGAAGAACAGGGTTATGTTCTCGGGGTCAGCCCTTATAACGTAGAAGGTGATAGTGTAGTTTCCAGCTGAGAGGAATCTTGTCTCATTGAGCAGTACAAAGATCCTTGGCGGGGCTAGCTCCCTGCTCTGCGTCGTGTTAAGCGTCCACGTATAGCCCTGCTTAACGACCTCTATGCTGAGCACGCTTCCCGAGAGGTTTAAGCGGACATCCGAGTCTATTTCATCCCAGTGGAAACTGTTGTTAGCCTTAACCGATATTATCCTCGGCGGAATGTAGTTCCCGGATAGATTGTAAAGAGGATTGTAGGCATAGGGGTGGATTGATGGATCCACAAGAGGGTTGCCTACGAGGGCAGTGTTATTCCAGAGAATGAGCACTGTGGATTGATTCACTCCCCCGTACTGGGGGATGGTGGATGAGCCGGCTGGCCTCGCTCCCGTTGTCATCCAGTATAAATAGTAAAGCGGGCTGCCTCCTTGCTCAGGTTCCACGCTGTAGAAGCTTATAGGCGTTGAATTACCGTATATCTCCCTGAGTACGCCGGCTACTCTCTGCCCATCTGAACCGGGGAAATAGATGTATATGAGTCTACCCGGAGCCTCCTGCGCGGATACATGGATCAGGCCTGGGGAACTGAGCACAACCAGTAGTAGCAGGATCAAGGGTGGCAGGGCCCGCACATCATCCACCTTCATGCATCATGATTCAAGATTGTATAGGGGGGATGGATTATAAATGTTCCAGGTGCATCGAGATGCGGGTACTCATCACTGGGATGCTACCGCACGACTCAGGTAAGACGACGGTGGCATTAGGCCTTGCAAGGGAGCTAGGGAGGAGGTTCAAGACCTACTACTTTAAGCCTGTTGCAGGACACAGCGGATGGTACCAGCCGGAAACACTTGGATTCTCCATGGAGACAGGGATCCTTGTAGGGCACGACGCCTATGTTGTTGCAAGGGAGCTTGGATTACTTGGCGAACTCCGCTTAGTCAACCCGGTGGACATACTCACCATGCCGCCGGATCCATTGAGACACGGGGGCTCAGCCAGATTCTACCTGAGTGTTCTCAGCGATGTCGTCTCGCAGGCTGTGCTTGTAAGGGTAAGCCGGGTTACTGGGAGGGTCGACGAGTACCTGGTTGTAAGGGAGAACATTGCTAGGCTTAACAGCGTTACAGCTAGTGTTGTCGAAGCATTGATCAAAAGGTTCGGTGAAGCGGGAAACACTGTTTTCAGGGATGCCACTAGGAGCGAGATAGCAGGCCTCCTGGATAGCGAGGATCTCTACAGGGAGGTGGATGCTGTCTACGGGTTGCTCAACGACTACGATATAGTGTTGACTGAAAGCTATAACAACTCCTCAGCCCCCACAGCAGCCTCCCTGGATGCGGATGTGGTTCTCGTGGCGGCGCCATCGAAGCTACTCATATATGATGGACGACGCTATAAGCGAGCCGTTGAGGCACTTAGCATCGGGAGACGGCCTTGGACAGTGGAGACGCCGAGCGTGCTCGAGGTGCTTGGTAAACCGTTTCACTCGATGGACATACCCTACACCGGTGGCGAAGGCTTCAATGAGTTTATAAGTAGATTGAGTGAATTCATTATCCACAATAAGTAGCCTGGTTCAATGAATATGGGTGTCCGGAAATGTCTAGCCTGATGCGTCACGGGTTTGCCGCCAGGTCAACTGGCTCAGAGCTATTCTTTGAGACGGCTTCAACACTGAGGAAGGCTGCATCCAGCGGGGATGCGAAGGCCTTTGCAAAGATGTTTGTAGAACTCTATGAGAAGCTGATGGCTGAGAGGCCGAGCTCCATGGCTTCACTGAATGCTCTAAGACGGATCGGCACATACTTCCTTGAAAACGGTTTGAAGGGTATTGAGGAATACATAGATGCCCTTGCCTCAGAGTACGATGAGAGCGTTACACGTGCAGCCGAGATGGCGGCTAAGCGCGTTGTAGACGGCGATGCATTGATGACGAACAGTAACAGTCTGACTCTCCGAAGACTCTTCAAGACGCTGGTTGACAGTGGGGTGAAGGTGAAAGTATACGTCGCGGAGTCCAGGCCGGGCCTGGAGGGATTGGCGATGGCAGAGTACCTTGAGAAGCTTGGCGTCGAGGTATACCTCATAGTTGACTCAGCGGCCCGCTTCTTCATGAAAAACATAGACAAGGTTGTCCTTGGGGCTGAGGCTGTTGCAGCTAATGGGGCAGTCGTCGGCAAAGCTGGCTCAAGCATCATAGCATTAGATGCACACGAGGCAAGGGTAAGGGTCTTCGTGGTAGCACCAACAATGAAGTTCAGCATCGAGACGATCTACGGCGAGCTACTCAAGCTCCCGGAGGGAGACTGGAGGCTCCTGATGGATGAGGATACCCGGAGAACACTACCCGAGAATTACATGGCGACGGCACCGCTCTACGATGTAACACCCCCCGAGTACATTGACGTAATCGCAACTGAGCGAGGGCTCTTCGCGCCTCAAGCCATACCCATAGTTCTCCGCGAGATCCACGGCTCCTTCCCGCCACTCGTCAAACCCCTTGAAGCCATCGTAGCCGAGGTGAAGAGGTGGTTGCAGTGAGTGAGGCAGGGATTCCGCCCCGGGTACTGGAGATAGCTGAAGGCATAAGGAGCATGAAGATTAGGGGCGCCGGCAAGATAGGAAGGGCGGCTGCGGAGGCCTTGAAGATAGCAGCGGAAGAGTATGCGGGTCCCAGGGATCTCCAGGTATTCAAGAAGTATATTGGTAGGGTTGCAGACATACTTATATCGACGAGGCCAACCGCTGTCAGCCTCCCCAACGCAGTGATGTTTGTTGTTTCAGCATTGAAGAATGCCCAGGATTACGAGAGTGCACGCAGCTCCATAATAGGTTCAGCCAATAGGTTCATCGAGGAGAGTCTCAGCGCTGTGAAGAAGATAAGCGAGATGGCTGCCAGAAGGATAAAGGAGAACTCGATAGTGCTGACTCACTGCCACAGTAGTGTGGCTGTGAGCACTATAACGGAGGCCTACAGGCAGGGAAGAGTGGTCAAGGTATACAGCACGGAGACCCGCCCATTCTACCAGGGGAGGATAACGGCCACTCAACTGATCAACAATGGTGTGCCAGTGGTTCAGATACCTGATAGTGCTGTAAGATATGTCATGGGTGAGGTAGACTACGTTGTAATAGGCGCCGACACCGTTGCCAGCAACGGTGCCGTAGTGAACAAGATCGGTACAAGCCAGGTGGCGCTTGCAGCAAAGGAGGCTAGGGTACGCGTCTACGTGGTTGCCGAGTCATATAAGTTCTCACCTGTCACACTGGTGGGCGAGCTGGTCCCCATAGAGTTCAGGGATCCAACAGAGGTTGTCCCCGAAGACTGGTTGAAGCAGCATCCAGGCGTCAAAGTGTTGAATCCCTCCTTCGATGTTACTCCACCAGAGTACATAGACGCCATAGTGACAGAGATAGGTGTCATCCCGCCGCAGGCAGCAATACTAGTCTTGATGGAGAGGCTTGGATGGGCCTTGGAAAAGATTAAACAGGGTGTGTCGACATTTACTAGCATAAGGTTTGAAGACCTCTTGGAGTAGATATGTATGCTCGACGCATCCAGGATGCGGCAGGAAATCATACGGTTGATAGATGAATCACGTGAGCAGGCGTACAAGATAGCCTTCTACTCTGACCCCACGGTCGCCAGCATAATGGAGAAGCTGATCGCTGAATGGGAGCGCAACCAGCAGAAGGGGATACCCCTCGACTACGCGAGTGAAGAGGAGCTTAAGGCAATGTATACGATAGCCGTGAAAATATCTGAGACCCCGCCACACGTGCTCATGGCTAGATACCTCAGGGGCTTAATGTCGACGGGGAGGAAAGAGGGGTGAAGAGCTTTGAGCGAGGACTTGAAGAAGAAGGTTATCGAGGCATTGGAGACAGTGACAGACCCGGAGATAGGGATCGACGTGTACAACCTCGGGTTAATCTACGATATAAGGGTGGTCGATGAAAAGACAGTGAAGATAGCTATGTCCTTGACGACAATGTTTTGCCCGCTCGCCGCCACCCTGCCGTTGATGATAATCGACGTATTGAAAGAGAAACTAGGCGTAGACGCCGACGTAGACATAGTCTATGACCCCCCGTGGACCCCCCTCAGGATGACGGAGAAGGGGAGGCAGATGTTCAAGGAACGCTTCGGCTACGACATAGTCGAGGAGTACGCTAAGAGCACGCAGGAAGCCAGGGAGTGACAGTGGCCTGCAGCCTAAGATACACTTTTTAATTCAAGTCTCACTCTGTGAAATAGTGTTGGAGACAGTGGTGGAGCAACGTGTCTTGGAGTATTCTAACACTGCTCCGGGAGAACCCGGAGCAGTTAAAGGAACATGTGAAAAAGAGATTCATGGATCCAAGCCTGGTGGATGAGGCGTATAGGCTAGACCTCGAGTGGCGCAAGATGCTGTCACAAGTGCAAGAGCTCAGGCACAGGCATAATGTTATAAGCAGGGATATATCCAGGTTACCTGAGCCGGAGAGAAGCCTCAGGATAAATGAGGCGAAGGAACTCCTATCCCAGTTAGAGGAGCTTGAGAAGAAGCTCAGAGAGCTCGAGGAACTCAGGGATGAAGCCCTGCTAAAACTGCCTAACACGGTTCACGAGAGCGTACCTATAGGTCCTGACGACACTTATAATGTACCCATAAGGTTCTGGGGCACTCCAAAGGTGTGGACCGGGCACCTCGAGCAGTTCAAGCAGCAGACAGAGAGGTATGGGTTCAAGGTGGACTACAAGCTGATAGAATGGAGGCCTGTTGGACATGCTGATATGCTCGAGAATGTTCTAAGGCTTGGCGACACCGTTAAAGCCGGGGAGGTGGCTGGAAGCAGGTTCTACTACCTCTTCGATGACATAGTGTTCCTCGACATGGCTCTACTAATGTACGCCATAGACAGCTTGACTAGTAAAGGATACAGGCTGGTTCTACCACCTTACATGCTGCGTCACAAGGTGATGTCGGGCGTGATAGACCTTGCAACATTCAAGGATGCCATTTACAAGATAGAGGGCGAAGACCTCTATCTCATAGCTACAGCGGAGCACTCGCTGGCAGCTCTCCACGCCTTCGAGGAGATACCCGAGGAAGAGTTACCGCTTAAATATGTAGGTGTCTCACCGTGTTTCAGGAAAGAAGCCGGCGCAGGCAACAGGGATCTCAAGGGGATCTTCAGAGTCCACCAGTTCCATAAGGTTGAGCAATACGTTTACGCTAAGCCGGAGGAGAGCTGGAGCCTGATGGAGGAGCTCATTGGGAACGCTGAGGAGCTCTTCAGGGGACTCGAGTTACCCTACAGGATTGTGAACATAGCGAGCGGTGACCTCGGAGCACCGGCCGCTAAGAAGTACGACCTGGAGACATGGATGCCGGCTCAAGGACTCTTCAGGGAGATGGTGAGTTGCAGCAATACCACGGATTGGCAATCCTTCAGGTTGAAGACGAGGCTCATACGTAGAAGAGGAATGATCAAAGAGTATGTTCACACGCTCAACAGTACGGCGATCGCCAGCACTAGGGCTATAACATCGATACTGGAGAATCATCAGAATGAAGATGGCACCGTGACTATTCCGAAGGCTCTGAGGAAATACCTCGAGGTATTCTCTAAGGCGCCCCGGGACTACATCCACCCCGTGAAGAAGGAAACCGAGTAAACCGGTATCGTCTCACCGGGAGCTGTTTTTATAAGTAAAACATAGCCACTACACCGAGTATTCCACCGCCCCCTCCTTTAAAAGGCAATAATCCTCGATGAGGCATACAGGGATGCTGAATGAGCGAATCCGAGGACACTACTAAAGTGATTGTGGAAGTACGCCTCGACTTCAGCGAGGAAAGCGATGAGGCGTTGAGACGGCTCTTCCAGGTCGCCGAGGAGCTCCTCGATAGGAAGGGGATTTGGGTTGAGATAATCCCAGAGCACGTTTGGTTCAATGATCCTCTTGAAGCCGAATCAATGGATCTACCGCAAATATATGTAAATGGCAAGCTAAGGTTCATCGGGAGGGTTCCGTCAATCAGTGAGCTCAAGTCTGCCATAATGGAGAGAGTTGGCATGCCCCCGGTTAAAAACGAGGAGACCAATGTATCGGCGACCAGGCTCTATGACGGTGGTATGAGCGACGCTGTCCTCGCATTTTAAGTTGTTTGCCTCGTGTTTCCCCGGTGCAGCAGGCTCTCCTTCGTTGAAACATATAAAAGGGGGTTAAGCCAAAGAAATAATTGCAGAGCCGCCCACCACCGGGGGAGTAAGACAAGTATACGATATTACGCCGATGTTTTTAAGCAATACATGGTTTACAGCGCGTCAAGTAACACGAGGATCGGAGCAAGTTTAGCATACAGTGCAGACCCTTTGGATGAAGCACTGTGGTTCAGCGATTGTTTAGAGGGTGGTGGGCGGCGATGAGGCATTCCTTTCAATAAGCCACTTGGTTGTCTCGTCATGCGCCTTCTCAACAGCCTTCGTGAAGTCTTCATGACTCAACATGTTCACCAGTAGTGTACCTAGGAAGTAGTCGCCTGCTCCAGTCTTATCGCTTACGAGGGGTGAGTCATCAATATTGATTGATTCAAGGCTACCGTGATCTACGACATGGATTGGCTTCAACCTACCTGTCACAACTACCCTGGTTCCACGTACTATGTTTAAGAGTTTCTCAAGGGCTCTTAATTCATCCCATACACATGTAGCGGCCTTCAACTCGTCTACATCCATGTGTACTACATCGAAGTATCTCAGCAGGTGAAGGGCTCTCGTCGAACACGAGTAGACAACTCTCCCGTTATCTAAGCTCCTCACAAACCCCTGCATGTCACCAGCCAGCAGTTGCGACCTTACCTTTATCATTGCTAGATTAGCCTCAGTGACCTCGTGGAAAACGGGATTCACGATGGATATGCATAATCCCTCATGGATGTTCCACGGGTATAATGGAGGTGCACGCTCCTCGAGGTAGAGCGTTCTTGACGAACCCCTGTAGACGAGCTTGAAGATCGTTGCCGTGGATGAGTATTGGAGCTTGTTGACAGCCTTGTAGACCGGGTGGTTATGTATCTTCGGCGAGTACACGGCGTACACGTTTAAACGGTATCTTCCCTCACGCTGAAAAGGGAGTGAGGAGTAGTAGACGCCGCCTCCATAACCAATCTTCCTTGAGCCGTCCTCGAGGACAATGTAGTCTAGGGTTGGATTACCGTAGATGCAGACATCCTCCATTAGCTACTCCTCTTCTTCCCTAGCCTTACTGGCTATTTTCTCTATCCTCCTATGCCATCCTCTTAAATGATATGTTTTCAAGTGGGAAATGAGGTCGTCCACAGTGAAGAAGAATGAGTTCTCATACTGGTAGGAGGGGGGTTGACTCCCCCCGAGGCACTTGGATACAGCATGTATGCATATGGGGCACGCGATGAGCCCGGTCACCCTGTCTCTGCAAGTGGTAAAGACCATTCCCGCAACACTCACCTTGAATGGCTCCCATTTAGGTTCCCACGTATACGCCATGATGGATCACTTCAGCCGGTTGATCCCTCTTCACCGCTCAGCACTAGCGGGCTTGGCGCCCTTCATCACCCCTCCTAACCCACCTAGCGTGATCCCTGATCAGGTTAAATAATAGTTGTGCCCTACTAAGTTTCCCCTCGACAACATACCTTGGCAACCCGTAGTGGTTGACGAGGAACCTTACTGAAGCCCTCCTCAGGAACTCCAGTTCCCTGGCGACACTCTCCTCGTGCCTAAGGCTCATTGCCCGCACCGTTTAAACGTACCTTGGCTGGATGACACTGTTAGAGTAGTTCTCGAGTGTGAAGCTGTTGGAGTCCAGCCTGACCACGCTGTAGCCTTTCACCGCCTTCAGGAACTCGTCGATAGGCTTAAGCGGGAGGGTCACGCCTGTGATCCAGTAGTGTATTGGCAGTACATTGAGGGGCTTTACCTCTTCAATTATGCTCCACGCTTCTCCAGGCTCAATAGTGAAGGTCCCGCCAACGGGTGTGATCAATAGGTCTACTCCTTTAAGTGCTGAGAGAACGCTGGCGTCAGGTATATCGCCGAGATCCCCGAGGTGTGCTATCCGCTTCCCATCTACCTCCACAATGTACACGGTGTTCTCGCCGCGTCTCTTCCCCTTATACTTGTCGTGGAAAGTGCGGAAGCCACGTATTCTTACATCATCGACCACTGCCTCCCCTCTGAACGACTTAAGCACCCTGGTCTTCCCACTCTTAGAAACCACGTCTACGGCGTTGTGGTCGAAGTGGTCGTGTGTGACCAGGACGAGATCGGCTTTCACTTCAGGCCTCTTAATCCCTATACTATACCCGTCATGGGGATCTATGGTGATGGTGTAGCCGTTGTCCCTTAGAATGGAGACGCAGGCGTGTCCATGCCACGATACCCTTACCATGTCTTCCACCAAGTATGCATATTTACCTTGCCATGTTTTTATCCCTGACTAGGGCGTGGCCTCGATGACGGGTTTACTCGCAGTGCTACTGATAGTGTTGCCGCAAGCATGGTTCTACGCTACATACACGGTACTAGTATTGAAGGCTACTGGTTGCAGGATGCAGACCCACCTCTCCGGCAGAGCCCGTGGCGTATCCTTTATCATCCCGGTTAGGCGGGAGCCCATTGAGTACCTTGAGAGGGCTGTGAACTACATCCATGGATTAGGCGTTGAAGACTACGAGATAATAGTTGTCTCCGATGACGATGAGGATGTTGGAGAAGTGTTGTTCGAGAGGCTTGTTGAGTGGAGGAGGAAGGGGGTGAACGTGTGGCTCGTGCGGAGAAGTATCCCCGAAGGATATCGTACAGGCGCTGTAAACACGGGGCTCTGGCTCTCCAGGGGTGACTATGTGTACGTAGTTGACGTTGACGCAATGCTTGATAAATGTCTCCTGGAGAAGGCTATAGGCGTTCTCGAGGCGAATGGGAATGTAGCAGCCGTGGTCGGTAGATGGGAGCCGTTGAACCTCGACACCAGGCTAAGCGAGGCCCTCGGATACTCCATGAAGTTCATAATTGACGCCATATACCGTGGTAGAAGCTGCATGGGGTTAAGCGTGTTCCCTCTTGGCACGGGAACCTTGTTCAGAGCCCGGGTTCTCAAAGGGATCCTGAAAGGATGGGATCAAGAGAGGATACAGGACGACATGGAGATAGGGGCCAGGATGATGTATCACGGCCTCGGGGTAAAGTACATAGATGAGTGCGCTGTCTACGTGGAGAACCCGTCAACCTATAGGGCGCTACGTATCCAGCAGTCTAGATGGGCATACGGTGCCACAGATGTGCTTGTCACAAGGCTCAGCCACATACTGCGCTCCAAGCAGGGCTTCCTGGGTAAGATGGAGGCATTGGCATTTCTCTCCCAGTACATAGTGCCTTCACTAGTGTTCCTCGGGAGTCTAGTTCTAGCGGTTCAAGTGGTGGTGAGACCCGTGGACGTGCTGTGGGAGTATGCATACCTCCTATTACTACTACTGGCTTCGCAAGCCATCTTTGGAAGACACTACTACAGGAAGCTAAAGGAGTACTCGGGCTCCGGCTTAAAGGCGCTTATCAACATGGGGAGGAGTGCAGCAGTTACCACAGCCCTCTCACCCTATTACTTCTCCTCAGTTGTAAAAGCCCTTGTAAGAGTGAGGATGCAGTATGCAAGGACACCTAAGGGGATTCATCAATCAGCGTCCGGGAGACTCCGAGCACCATGGGAGCTAGTCTTCGCCGCTTTCTTCACGGCAACCGGGCTACTCGGCCTGACCCGTGGAGCAGTGGTGACAGGGCTCTGGCTGCTATCCAACGCTCTCGCATACAGCTACGTGATTTACAGGTGGCCCAGGGACGTCTTCTTCAAGTAGGGGCAGGCGGTATGTGATTAAATCGGTTTAAGTACATCAGTGTCTCAGTGGGTGGGGGCAACGCCTATAGTTACAGCGCTAGAGGACTTCACGGATGAAGAGGTTCTAGGAGGTCTCAGACCATACGTGAGGGAATGGTTCGTAAAGAAGTACGGAGGGCTAACACCAGTCCAGAGAAGGACAATACCTCTTGTCAAGCAGGGTTGCAACGTGCTTGTCTCAAGCCCAACGGGAACCGGGAAGACCCTGGCAGTCTTCCTGGGGATAATAGACGACATTTATAGACAATACGAGGAAACAGGGAGGATGCCGGACGGCGTCTACGTGGTTTATGTAAGCCCCCTCAGGGCGCTCAACAACGATATGAGGAAGAACCTCCTGGAGCCGGTTGAAGGCATAGTTGAAGAAGCGAGGAGCATGGGGCTGGAGCTTCCAAGGATAAAGGTAGCTGTAAGAACCAGTGACAGCACTCCGAGCGAGAAGCAGCGTATGAACAGGGATCCCCCGCACATCCTTATAACGACGCCGGAGAGCCTGGCTATAGCTTTGAATGCTCCGAGGTTCAGGGAGAGGTTGGCTAATGCCAGGATACTCATTGTCGACGAGGTTCACGAGCTTGCATCAAGCAAGAGGGGAAGCCACTTGGCCGTGAGCGTTGAGAGGCTTGAACACCTCGCTGGGAGACGGTTGCAGAGAATCGGGTTAAGCGCTACTATAGCGCCATTAGAGGATGTAGCCCTCTTCCTGGTAGGCTACAATGACGATGGCTCGCCCAGGGATTGTAAAATAGTTGACGCTAGGTTCGATAAGAAAATGGATATAAGGGTTGTCTCCCCGGTTAAAGACCTCATATATTCATCTGCCGAGGAGATCAATGAAGCAATATACGATGAGCTTAGAAGGATAATCAAGAGGCATCGTACAACACTCATATTCACGAACACCAGGAGTTCCACCGAGAGAGTAGTCTTCAAGCTCAGGAAGATCTTCGAGAAGGAGGGCGTGATCGACATAGATGACATAGAGGCGCATCACAGTAGCCTGAGTAGGGATGTAAGGATAGAAATAGAGAACAAGTTGAAGAACGGCGAGCTGAGAGCCATAGTTAGCTCTACATCGCTTGAGCTTGGAATAGACATAGGGTACATAGATGTAGTTGTATTGCTGAGCTCCCCTAAGAGTGTTACAAGGCTTCTCCAGAGAGTAGGGAGGGCTGGACACCATATCAGGGAGACAAGCAAGGGGAGAGTCATAGTGGTCGACCGCGATGACCTCCTCGAGTGCACAGTGCTCGCCAAGCTCGCCCTCCAGAGGAAGATCGATAGGATAAGGATACCGCGTAACCCTCTCGATGTTCTCGCACAGCATATCGTGGGGCTTGCACTGGAGAAGAAGTGGAGGATAGAGGACGCCTATAGGTTGGTTAGGAGGACATATACTTTCCATGAGTTAAGCTACAGCGACTTCCTCTCAGTGCTCAGATACCTAGCTGGGCAGCTAGGCGACTTCTACGAGTATCAGAAAGTGTACTCTAAGATATGGCTTGACGAGAATGAGGGAGTATTCGGGAGGAAGAAGACGACTAGGATGATATACTATCAGAACATAGGCGTGATACCAGACGAGAGCAAGGCACACGTCTTCACGGTTGACAACCGTTACGTCGGAGATCTCGAAGAAGCCTTCGTCGAGTACCTTGCACCAGGCGATCTCTTCGTGTTAGGAGGCAGGGTTTACGAGTACCTGCAAAGCAAGGGCTTCAAGGTGATAGTGAGGCAGGCGGATGGACAGAGGCCAACGGTCCCCTCATGGTTCAGTGAAATGCTTCCGCTAGCATACGATTCAGCGAGGGAGGTTGGGCGTTTCAGGAGGCTCATATCCGAGATGCTTGATGAGAAGGGGAGGGAGCGCACAGTGGAGTACCTTGTTAAAGAATACAGGTTGCAGAGGCATGCGGCTGAAACAATATGCGACTACATCATGGAGCAGAAGCTCTATGCAAAGGGCCTCGTGCCATCAGACGAGCTGATACTAATAGAAATATATGATGAGCCGACTAGGAGGAACATAATAGTTCACTCGATCTTCGGCCGTAAAGCCAACGATGCGTTAGCAAGGCTTTACGCCTACATAGTGGGGCAGAGACTCGGAGTAAACGTTAAGCTAACCGTGACGGACAACGGGTTTATGCTCACGGTGCCCGGCCATCCCCGTGGGGAGTGGCTTGAATGGTTTAGAACCATACCGGTGGAGAAGGCATGGGAGATACTTGAGAAAGTAGTGAGGAGGACTGATCTACTTAAGAGGAGATTCAGGCACACGGCTGTCAGAAGCTTCATGTTGCTAAGGAGGTATAGGGATACTGAGAAAAGCATCAACAAGCTCCAGGTCAACGCTGAAGAGTTATTGAAGGCTGTTGAGGAAATACCTGGGTTCCCAGTTCTAAAGGAGACCTATAGGGAGATACTAATGGACTACATGCACATAGATGAGGCGGTGGAAGTACTCGAAAAGGTGAGGAGCGGCGAGATAAAGGTGGCTTTAATGGGTCCCGTTGATGTACCGAGCCCATTTGCACACAGCATAGTCGTACATGGCTATAGCGATGTAGTCTTGATGGAGGACATGAGGAAGCTACTTGCAAGACTGCATGAACTCGTCAAACAGAGGCTCGGTGAGGGAAGCCAGCTCTCTGAGCAAGCATAGTTGCCTGCCCACTGGATGCTTGTTTCACCTGACCTCCTCCCCGCCCTGGAAGGGTGAGGGTTTCCCTGTTAAGTTGCGATGTATCATTAAAGCCTATGGTTACAGCTGAAAGCTCTGTCTCTTAAGGCGGGGTTGAAGGGTTTAGGTGTGGCGTGAGGGGCTCCTAACCCCTGAGTGTTGCATTCAGGGTTAGCCCTGAGCCCACGGGGCATCCCCGCCCCGTAGATGACGGGTGTAAACCCGGGGAGATGCAGGGGAATCAGTGAACCCCTAAACGGGGAAACCTTTTTAGGGCTGGGAGTGAGGTCAGAGTATCGCATGGTGTCTCTATGAGAATAGCTGTACTTGGTTCTGGTAGGATTGGCACCGCTGTTGTAAAGTCGCTTATATCTTGTGGTTATAGTGATATTGTAGCTACTGGTAGGAGAGATGAGACTTTAAGTAACGCTAAGTCTCTGGGTGCACATGTAACTAGAGACAATGATCTAGCCGTTAAATCTAGCGATGTCATCTTCGTAACTGTTAAACCATACCACTTCCCAGCACTAGCTAAGCAGGTCAATAGAAGTAGCTGGGTTGGTAAAATAATCGTATCCTTTATGGCCGGTGTAAGGATCAATACTATTAAGCTAATTGTAGGCAATAGCCATGTATACAGGGCCATGCCGAATATGAATGCTCTTGTAGGCTTGTCATCTACAGCTGTAGCGGTTGACCAAGAGTATGATAGTAAAGGGCTAGTTGAAAAGCTATTGAAGTGTATGGGTAGGGTTTACTGGGTTCCCGAAGAATTATTAGATGCTTGGACAGCTCTAGCTGGCAGTGGACCCGCTTTTATTGCTGAAATAGTTGACGCGTTAGTAATGAGTGGTGTTCTAGTAGGCTTGCCAAGAGACCTAGCTTGTGATGCTGTATTAGATGTATTAGAAGGCACTGCGAGATTCCTTAGGAATAACGATATCCACCCAGCTATATTGAGAGATGAGGTCACTACACCTGCAGGCACGACCATAAGGGGTTTGATCACCATGGAGTCTGAAGGCGTTAAAGCAGCATTAATGAAAACTATTGAAGCATCATACAAGAGGTCTATGGAGATCGGTAGGGAAATAGATGATAATGTTAGAAGAGAGCTGGGTTTATAGGATTACAACCGAGAGCATCGCCTTTCAGGGCGGGAGGATGTCAGCTTGAAGCAATGCCTTTCTGACCTCCTCTCCGCCCTAAAAGGGGGTTTCCCTTAGGGCGGTTCACGGGTTCCCCGCATTTGTTCGGGTTTACATCTGTCATCTGCGGGGCAGTCGGGGTGGTCAGAGATCCCCCATCTGGTTATCTCTGCTCGGGAACAACCCCTCGTTCACGAAGGGTTGCAGCCCCCTCACCGCTAAATACCTCTCCTCATCACCATTACCCATATATAAAAACAAGCCTATAAACCTTCATCCCCGCCTTGAAAGACGAGGCTTTCGGTTGTAAGGCGTAAGCGGTTCTTCAAACCGCTATTAAACCTGGAAGGGCTTCAACTTATATTCATGGTGGATCCTTTCCTGATATAGGGGTTTGAGATGAGCCTAGAGATCAGAGGTCTCTCTGTTACTGTAGGGGATAGGTTGGTGCTCAGGGATGTATCCCTTACTGTTCAACATGGGGAGTTGCACGTAGTAATGGGTCCCAATGGCAGCGGTAAATCAACGCTCCTAGCATCAATAATGGGCTTACCATACTTGAAGGTGGTTTCCGGGAAAATATACTTTGGAGGACGCGACATCACTGATTTACCCCCCTATGAGAGGGCGAGGCTTGGGATAGCCCTGGCCCATCAGAATCCTCCAGAGGTGAAGGGCGTTAAGCTGAGGGATGTAGCTAGATTCATGTTGGAGAAGTATAGGTGCGAGGACTCAGCTATGTTTTCGAAACTCCTCAGGGTAGATCCCTTACTCGAGAGGGATCTCTTCCTCGGGTTCAGTGGTGGCGAGAAGAAGAGGGCTGAACTCTTCCTTTCACTCTTGCAGTCGCCGAAGCTAGCCATGCTTGATGAACCAGATAGCGGTGTCGACATCGAGAGCGCTGACAGCATAGCGCACGTGATAGACCTGTTGACGCGTAAGGGTAGCTCAGTGATACTGGTGACACATACGGGTCTAATAACGAATAAATTGAGCAGGATAGACCGGGTCCACATCCTGATGGAGGGGAGGATTGTTCACAGCGGCTCCCCTGACGAGGTGCTTCCAGTGGTATTCAAGCTGGGCTACAGGAGGGGAGTAGAGGCTCTTAGGGGTGGTGGGATTGGGTGAGCGTAACACTAGTAGAGTGAGGGAGGCATTGCTTAAGCCCGCCCCGTTCGGACCCGATGTAGATTTAGATGCTTATACAGCTGAACCGGTCAGCGTGGGTGAGGTTAGCGGCGAAAGCGGGATTCCGGCTGAGGCCAGGGGTGCCGGCGAGAGATTCGGCATGAATGTTGAGGCAGCTTCATATATTCAGCTCGATGAGACAGCCCTCTACAGGTTAATGGAGAGGGTGCTGGGTAAGTACGGTGTTAAGATAATGCCTACAAGGCTCGCATTGGAGAAGACTGACGTTGGGAGGAGCCTTGCATGGAGGCTTGTGGATCCAGCTACCGATAAGTACACGGCATCCACGTATCTTCGAGGCGGCGAGCTCGGATACTTCATCTATGTACCGAGGGGCGTCAGGGTTCCGGTTCCAATATATACCTGCCTCGCTATAACAGGTGACCGCAGGATACAGTATGCGCATAACATAGTGTTCGTTGATGAGGGTGCCGAGGCACACGTGGTGACTGGTTGCGCGGTGCCCCACGGCGTCAGGGAAGGAGTGCACATAGGTGTCTCAGAGTTCTATGTGTCACGGAATGCAAGGCTAACCTTCACAATGATGCATGCATGGGCGGATGGAATGCACGTGAGGCCTAGGACAGCTGTGAGGGTTGAGGAAGGGGCTGAATACGTTAGCTACTACATAATCTACAGCCCTGTCGCAAGCCTGCAAACATATCCGAGAACAGAGCTCTCAGCAGGTGGAAAAGCCTACCTAGCATCAATAGTGGCTGGTAGCGGGCGAGGCATATATGATCAGGGGTCAGCAGCCGTGCTAGCCGGTAAAGGTAGTTCAGCGGAGGTGGTGTCCCGTGTAGTGGCAAGCGACCATGCTGAAGTCTACGCTAGGAGCAGTATCGACGCGTATGATGCAGAGACACGCGGCCACATAGAGTGCCTTGGACTATTGTTATCGGGGAAAGCCATGGTGTCATCAATACCGGTTATCACATCGAGGAAACCGGGTGCCCTCCTAAGCCATGAAGCAGCCATAGGCATGATAGCTGAGAAAGAGATACAGTACCTTATGAGCAAAGGGTTCACAGAGGACGAGGCGAAATCGGTGCTTGTAAGGGGCTTCATGAGCATCGAGGTGCCCGGCATACCGCTTGCCGTGAAAAGAGAGGTGGAGAAACTACTCGACAGGATAACCAGGAACGCCGTGGGCTGACACCAGGGTTGACCTCCCCCGTCCTAAGGGTGGAGGCTTTCAACGGTAACCGAATGCTACCACCATGTATCCTTCAACCCGAGCAAGTATGCCAAGCTGTTCGTGGCCACATGCAGTATGAGTATTAGGAGGAGTGTTAACGCAACGAAATCCATGCGGCCTACTACATCTTCAACACGTAGTGCGATGTAGAGGATTGTTGTCGCCAACGCGAAGTTCAATTGATCCACTATAGGCAAGGGTTTTCCAGGCGCTATGCCCAGCCTGCGCTTTATAAACGCCCCAGCTAGGTCTCCGAGCATGCTGGAGACCCCTGCTGCAAGAGAGAGCACTTGTATCCAGGGGTCCCTGAGGACGACTCCGATGGCTGAGCCGGTTATGAACGCGTTCACAACCCCTATTGTAAACCCTTCCCATGTCTTATGGTTGCCGAAAACCGGCCTCCCATCGATGAAGAGGCGCCCCCTATCTATAGCTATCCTCCCCTTGACCAATACAGGGGATGCATTGGCAACCATAGCGGGGAGATAATACTTGATCAACCAGACAACGTACGAGGCTACATCCATTCAATCCCACTCTCCGTTATCCTGAATGGGAAGACTCTTCCTTCATCTGCCTCAGGGGGCTTAACTATTCTCGCGTATCTCCCATCCCCTCCTATCGAGAGGCTTACCACGACATCGAAGTAGTAATCGAGCACCGGCTCCCCCACAGGCTTATCTTCTCCTTCACCAGCCCTCACCTGTGCAGACGCGAAGAGCTTCCCCGAGTTGTTCTCCACGGTTTTTCTCAGTGATGCAACTATATAGGCAAGCCTGGATAAAGAGTTCTCGCCCAAGGGCTCTAGCCTGAAGAGAGAGTTCAAGCTATCTATAAAGACTGCTTCGAATCCATGCAGATATATAAATGTTGCAAGGTCGACGAGCCTTCCGAAGTCATATATCTCCGTGAAGAGTACTCCACGATACCTCTCCGGGTCCCGGGCAACCCTCTCATAGTGGAGGGTCTCCTCGGTTGACACGTACAGGCATACCCGGTTTCTACAGTAGTTGCCTGCTATGGTCATCAGCATAGTTGTCTTCCCTGATCCCGCTACACCGTAAAATAGCGTGGTGCTGCTGGACTCTATTAGCGAGTCTATTGTTTGATGCCCTGTGTAGAGCCCTATAAAAATCACCCGTGAGATATATCCATGGTGATGTGATTATTACACGGTGATTTAAGGGCTTGCAGAAGCGCCCCCTGGTGATAGCCGTCTACGAGCCGAGATGGTTCCTCAAAGTGCTCGCTGTCCTCAGGGAGAGGAATGTATCGTTCAGCCACTATTACTCTAGGGATGAGGTGCCTTATGGAAGCGTGTTCTACACAGACTACACCGTGTTCTTGGAAGAGGTCTCAGATAGGAGGGATGTGGTTGTCTTCTACGATCCATCCCGTGACTGCAGAGTCCTCGAGAAAGCCATCCTGGCCACCCGCCTTAAAACAGGTTACAGGGAGCTGGTGCTCGGCGTCGACCCAGGGAGGCGCTTAGGCTACATTGTGATAGGTGACGGTGAATACGTGGAGCACGGCACGGGGGACTATATAGATGTAGTCAACATGGCTAACTATCTTAGGGAGTGTATGCCGGCAGACAGGGTAATTGTGAGAGTTGGATCCAGGCACAGGGGGGTGGAGCTGGCCTCGATGCTTAGAAGAGACACAGGGTTAAGGGTTGAGATCGTGGATGAGGATGCAACTACTCCTGGTTCAGTGAGCATTGATGAAGCAAGGGTCCTGGGGGAAAGGCTCAGAAGGGTGAAGCCGTTCAGGGAGAAGGATGTGTATGCAGCCTTCAAGATCGCCATGATGAAGGGAGTTGAGGTGGAGTAGCTTGCCTCGTTTAAGCCTTGTAAGAGGCGAGGCCGTCAGGGTTTTCGGGCCGATGTCTATTACAATCGTGAAGGGTTCCATCGCGATCCTAGGGAAGACTGTTAGGGGTGGTGAGAATATTATTGTGCACAGGTTCAGGAACTATGTTATCGAGGCCCTCGAGGACACGGAGCTCGACGTTACCATGACGAGTGATTCCACTATACAGCCCGTTGATGAACATGATCCATACAGGAAGAGAGCGAGCACGGCACTTGAAATAGTTTCAAAAGGCCACAGGAGAGTAGTGGTCATAGGGGGCGTGGACTCCGGTAAAACCTCGTTTACAACACTGCTCTCAAACACAGCCATCTCGGCAGGCTTAAAGCCCTGCGTGATAGACGGAGACGTGGGGCAAGCCGACATAGGCCCACCGGGCTTCATATCACTGGGGATCCCGGATAGGCAGGTTCTATGGAACACCGAGATACCCGTTTACATGATGAGATTCATAGGCGACATCCGTCCCCAGGGCTACACGCATGTGATCCCTAGGGAGCTCCGCTGGTTGGCCGAGAAGTCTGAGTCCCTTGGATGCAGTATCATAGTGATCGATACAGATGGATGGATCAGGGATCCTGGCGCAGTATACTATAAGCAACGCTTGATCGAGATCGTTGAGCCGGATGCAGTGGTAATACTCGGAGACGATTTAAGCCGGTACTTCAAGAGGTTTGAGAAGATAGGCGTGAAAGTATACGAACTACCCGAGCCAACTGTTAGGAGAACACGTAGCAGGGAGGAGAGGAGATTACTCCGTAGCATGAGGTACAGGGATTTCCTCGTAGATGCCCCACTGCGGAGGGTGAACATGGATACAGTGCTCGTGGATGGTCATCCCCTGTTCCACGGCGTGCAAGTAGAGTCCTCAATGCTGGATGGGCTGGTAGAGGGCAGGGTGATATATGCCTCCCAGCTCGTGAACGAGCTACACGTCTACGGCACTGTTAAAGCCTTCAACAGTGAGGAGATCAATAGGAGACTCGGCGTCGTCAAGGTGAAGACGTATCCGCCCGGCTTCGAGAAAGGTGTTTACTGCGGGGTCGGCTCACATAGAGGAGGCGACTACCCTTGCATAGTGGAAAAATTCGACTTCGAAGGAAGGGAGATCCTTGTGAGAACAAGGTTCCAGGACAGGATAGACGTATTAAAGCTCTCTCAGATCAGGATAGGAGAGGACTACACTGAGGAGTTCATCGAGGTGTGACGGCATGGATTTAGAGCTCCTGGAGAAGCTGGCGAAGACCATGGGTAAGGAGATACTTGACGCCGGCGTCATCGACTCAAGCTATGAGATCACGAGGATTGCGTGGAGCAACAGGGATAGGGTAGTAGTATTCAAGGTCAGGGGGAGAGAGTGGATTACCGGGTACACTAACCTAGTCACCAGGAGGAGGGATGTTTACAGGCTTTTCAATGCTGGAAGCGATGAGGAGCTCTACAAGTTGATGGAGAACGCTTTAAACAATCCTGCGGGCCTCGTGAGGGATGAATTCCACAAGTATTTTAGAAGGATTGAGGGACTCCTCGACGTACTTCCATTCATCAAGTACTACAGGGAGGATGGGGGATACTACTTAACGAGCTCGGTTATCATAGCGTGTACAGAGGAGTACTGTAACAGCAGTTTCCATAGAGTAATGTATCACGCCAACGACAAGGCCACTCTTAGAATAGTGCCGAGACACCTACACTACATAGTCAGCAGGAACCGTGAGAGAGGCCGTGACACCCCTGTCGCACTTGTACTGGGGCTCAACCCCTTCCAGGAATTAGCGGCCGCAATGAATCCTCCCCTAGGGGTCTTTGAAGTAGGCGTGGGAGCGGCTCTCGGCGGCGGGAACATGGTTGCGGAGACACCGTTGTACAGGATACCGGTTCCCGTAGACTCCAGCGTGGTCGTAGAAGGCGTGATAACTGGTGAAAGAGATAGGGAGGGGCCGTTCACCGATATACTGATGCTGGTGGACCCTGAGAGAAAAGAACCTGTTTTCAAACCCCTCGCAGTCTATGTGGCAAGGAATGGAAACCCGGTTTTCCACGCCATAGTCCCTGGTTCCTGGGAGCATCAATTCCTAATGGGGTTCCCCAGGGAGCCCGTGATATATAGTCATGTCAAGAGGATTGCACCGGGCCTGAAAGCCGTGAGGCTGACGGAGGGTGGCTCAGGCTGGCTTCACGTTGTCGTATCGCTTAAACAGATGTCGCCCGGTGACGCGAGGCTGGCGGGGTTAGCAGTGATCTCGGCGCATCCAAGCGTGAAGCACGTTATAGTTGTCGATGACGACATAGACGTGGATGATCCATTAATGGTTGAATGGGCTATTGCAACCCGTATGAGGGGCTCCGAGGATCTGATAGTGCTCAGGGACGTTAAGGGCAGCACGCTGGATCCGAGGAGTATGGAGGGGCTCGGCGACAAGGTTGTCTTTATAGCTGTTAAGCCGTTTGACGGGGCTTGGGATAAGTATAGGAGGGTTGAGATACCCTAATGTACCTTACGAAGGAACAGGAGGCAATGCTGAGGGGGGAATACGGTTGGAGCACTGCTAAAGCAATGGAGATAATAGTGAGAGTCGGGGAATCAATGGGAGCTGACAGGCTTGTAGAGATAGTTCACGCACATGTCTCAGGGGTTTCATTCTCCAATATTGGTGTTTATGGTTCAAGGTTCATAAGGGACTTCTACGAGAAGGGTGGGAGGGCCAGGGTGTATACCACGGTGAACCCG
This sequence comes from Desulfurococcus mucosus DSM 2162, assembly GCF_000186365.1. NCBI lineage: Archaea > Thermoproteati > Thermoproteota > Thermoprotei > Desulfurococcales > Desulfurococcaceae > Desulfurococcus > Desulfurococcus mucosus. The sequence continues at coordinate 693,147 of NC_014961.1, read as the reverse complement.
GGATGCGTTGACTACGGTGGGCTTCAATCCATCATAGATAACAGTCTCTTAGAGCAGCAGAGCATAATAGATGACGCACTCGTGAGGATGGGTTTCAAACCGGTCTTCACATGCATACCATACTGGTATAGGCCTCCTGCGCCCGGGGAGCATCTTGCATGGGGTGAGAGCAGTGCGGTAATATTCGCCAACACTTTCTACGGCGGCTTCACTAACAGGGAGGGAGGTCCCATAGCCCTGGCAGCCGCTATAACAGGCTACACGTATCATGCCGGGCTTCATGTTCTCGGTAACCGTCGCGCCAGGGTTGCGGTGACGCTTGCACCAGACGCCTACGCATATCCGGCTGGAACCCTGGGATTATGGATAGGTGAAAACCTGAGGGAGACACCGTTCATCCCTTCAGCAGCCCGCCTGGGCATGGGCGAGCTCAAGGTACTGTTAGCATCAATGGCTGCATCCGGCTCTCATGCAATGGCAGTTATACCCGGGTTGACTCCTAGGGGCACATATATCGAGGAATTAGAGGAGAGGGTTACTGTTGAAGGCAGGGATCTCGAGAGGTATGTTGGCGAAGAACCACCCCCCGGTGGCAGGGTGCTCGGCTACATGGGTTGCCCTCATCTAAGCCTTGGTGAACTCGTCGAAACAGCTAGACTCTTAAAGAGACACCGGTATCCACGGAGGGGCAGGCTCCTCCTAACAATCCCAGCAGAGTACGTGTCCAGGTACAGCTGGCTCATAAACGAGTTGAAGGCCAGGGGTGTCGACATCGCAGCAGGCACGTGCCCGGTGGTGTCTAGGCTGCGTGAGAGATATGATGTGGTTATCACCAATAGTGGGAAGGCAGCATTCTACCTCAGGAAAATCCACGGGCTCAGGGTCAGGGTGGCAGGGGTAAGGGAGGTGGTGGAGTCTGTCTACGGGTAGCTGGCGGGTCAGAGCTGTTGTTGACGGTGAATGCGAGGGCGAGGTAGTCGTCGTGGATCAATACCTGAGCTTCCTAGGCGAGGTGGACCCAGTCCGTGGTGTCGTGAAGACGGAGAGTGGCGAGGTAAGTATCCGGGGCCGGGTGCTTGTATTCAAGGGGGGAAGGGGGAGCACTGTGGGATCCTACGTGATCTACGCTATGAGGCAGCAGGGTAGTTCTCCCTTATGCATGGTGGTTAAGGAGGCTGAGCCAATACTGATCGCTGGATGCGTGATAGCCGAGATACCTCTGCTAGTAGTAGAAGACTACGAGGGCTTCAGGGACGCTTTAAAAACCAAGAGGCGTGTTAGATACATGCGCGGCTCCGGTGTGATCTATGCATGGTAAAGGTTACTTCATAGTGCTCGAAGGACTTGACGGTGCTGGGAAGACAACGGTGGCGCATAGGCTGGTCGAGGAGCTGGAGTCAAGGGGTTTTCCAGCCATCTACACATATGAGCCAACGGACTCGGAGATCGTTAAAGCCGTTAAATCCATCTACAGTGACTTACGGGATGCATACATCGATGCCTTAGCGTTCGCCCTTGACAGACTCATACATGTGAAGAGCTTGGTGAAGCCCTTCATAGAGAAAGGCGTAACAGTAGTCTCGGACAGATACTTCTACAGTAGCGTGGCCTACCAGTCGGCTAGTGGTGCACCATTCGACTGGATCCTCGAGGTAAACAAGTATGCGTTAAAGCCTGATGTAGCCATATACCTTGACGTAGACCCTGAGGAAGGCTTATCCAGGAAGACGACGAGTACATCAAGGTTCCCTGAGTACGAGAAAAAAGAGTTCCTCCACAGGGTAAGGGAAGCCTACGTGAGGATGGTGGAGATAGGGCTCCTCACACGTGTTGATGCGTCGAGGCCACTGGGGGAGGTGTACGCCGAGGTATGGAGCATAGTGCAGGGAGTCATAGGTAGGGGGCATGCCCCCCGGGGCTAGCCCTGAGGCCTCCCCTTCGTCATGGATTTCAACCTTTCAACTCTTTCAAGTACCTCGAGCCACCTTATGATCTCTGATGCATCAGCATCAGGCTCGCCTACGAGTGAATCTATGACCCTGATGGCTGTTGACTCAACCTTGTCCAGCAAGAGGGCTAGCGTCGTCTTGGAGTAAACTTCCCTAACCTCCTCCTCAGTCCTGACGACATGAACCTTTCCATGCACTGGGCAAACTATCTCTCCGCTTCTAAGCTTGAAGAGGGGGAGGTTGCATCCCTCCACAGGGCATGTCTCAGGCAGCATTGTTGCACCTGACTTCAGTAGTTCAGCCATGACCTTTATTGGATCTCGCTCCGACATACATCCCACCTACTCGTAAACTAGTTTAATGGTTTTTAACTAGTGGTAGTGTATTGTTATAGAGAGTATTAATACTGCTCCGGGGTGACCGGCTTGAGCAAGGTGCCAGATAACGAGGTCAAGATGAGGAACGCCATATACTTGTTGATGAGCATAGTTAACGACACAGCTGTCCCCAGGAACATCAGGAGGGCTGCAACCGAGGCCTTAAACCATCTCCGTGATGAAAGATACACGCCCGGTGTCAGGGCCGCTAACGCCGTAGGGGTTCTAGACCAGGTGAGCCAGGACCCCAATATGCCTTTAAGTGCTAGAACGAAGATATGGCAGGTAATAGCCATACTGGAAACGATCCACGATTAGCCCGTGGATAGGGATCTAGGCTTGGTCAATGTAAGGGTTAGAGGCATATATGCCACAGCTCTGACAAGGCTACTCGTAGAGAAGGGTTACGCAATAGTGCAACCCAGCGAGAAGATAGCTGTAAGGTTCGGTTTAACAGTCAACAACTCACCGAGCGATGTAACCATTAAGGACAGTGATGACGGAGATGGAGTCATATTGATTGGTTCACCAGCGGAAACCAGGGAGGTGTTCGAGCAGCTGACCTCGACGATACCGTTCACATTTAAAACTCTCTCCAAGGTGGAGCTTTACTCAGTATACCTGGTTAGGATTGAGAAGGCGGAGAACGGAGTGTGCACGGCTGATGCAGGGGAGTTCAAGGTAGAAGTGTCCCCCTGCAAGGAGACACCTGGGGATAAAGCGGTAGTAGGCGTGAGGAAGGCGCCCTTGTACCCCGGGGAGCGCGTTATTGCATCGAAAGGCTTCAGGCTCCTCGGGAAACTAGTAGCATTACTCCACGGGGAGCCAAGGGTCACGTTCTCAGAGCATATCAGGGATCCAGAGTTGAAAGCCAGGCTCACCACGCTAGCAGCCTCGAGGCTCATGGGGACAGGCCTAGGAATACACTTCAGGAGTAGTGCCAGGTTCGCTGGGTCAGGTGAATTGCTGAATGAGATAGACACGTTGCTCGGGGAATACCGTAGGCTGATGGCCAGGGTCAAGGAGGCGGAGCCACCGGTTAAACTTTACAGCGGAGAGCTATTGGGCTTAATAAGGTTCACAAGTCTCTCAAAGGCATTCCTGGATGATGTAAGGGATGCTGTAACACCCACTATAAGTGGGCATCATTCTCTTCGCTCAATGGGGCTAGGGGATCTCGTCGAGGCATTGGAGTTCAGCGTCATGCATGGATGTGGCAGGGATGCAGCGTCAAAGGGTGTCCACGAGTTTCTGCTTGCAAAGATCTCAGAGGAGAGGTCTATCAGGATAAAACATGTAAAGCCAACCGGCGAAGTATTGGAGCTCGTGCCTGGAAGAGTGGAGAAGGTTCTAAGGGGCCCGGATTCCACGCGCATCATCATCAAGCGCCTGATAACGGGGAGCGGCATCTACGATGGCTTAAACGTGGAGAGGAAGCCGGGCGACGTGGACTACATGGTTATCATGCTTGGAAGACCCTACATAGTGCACAACTACTACAGGGGGAACACGTGGCTAGGCTCATACATCAATGTAAACACACCCCCCGAGGTCTCAGCGGACACGGTGAAGTATCACGATCTCCTAGTAGACGTATCAGTAACACCTGATGGAAGGATCAACGTGCTCGACAGGGAGGAGTTGGATAAGGCTTTCCAGCAGGGATTAATAGATAGCAGGCTCTACCAATATGCTTTAAAAGCGGTTGAGGAGGCTGTAGGCAACCCTGCACCCTACCTTTATAACCCGTCGCATGTAATCCAGTAATCTATAGGTGCGGGGGTGCCCGAGCTTGGTCAAAGGGGTCGGGCTCAGGACCCGATGGCGTAGGCCTGCGTGGGTTCAAATCCCACCCCCCGCACCTGTAACTTGAAGCATGATCATCCACGAGGAGATACCAGCCTGATCCAACCTCCTCCCCGCCTTAAAAGGCGAGGCTTTCAGCTGTAAAGCGATGAAATCACTATGGACAATGCAACCAGTAGTGCTCCAGCGAGTTCACTCCTCCGGATTCTGCTGCCGGTGGTAGTCGAGGAGATCAGTTGGCTCAACACTGGGACTGCTGCTGTGGCTATTGTCGCCTGTGAGACATCAATGTATTTAAGGGATTCAAGGTAAGCTGTCCCCCCTACGAGGTAGCCTGTTAAACCGCTTAGCATGGTGTACCTGAGCTTTCTGGGTGCATGTGTGAAGAGCTCTCTTGCCCCGTGCCTTCTAGTGGAATACACTGTAAGAATGAGGCCGGGTATAATGAACCTGGCAGAGGTTAAAGCCAGCACATTGAGGCCTCGCCCCTTCACATATATCCATGAGATCAGGCTCCAGGCAGCCCACGATATATTGGTCAGGGCTGCCGCGAGCAACCCAGTGGTGTTAAACACTATGAACGTCAACTGTTCGCGCACCGCTATATACATGCCGACAATAGCTATCAGGGATGCAGCAACAGCGACATACACGCTACCGCCTGGTGCTACGAGTTGTTTAAGTAGCTGTGTTGTCGCAACGTACGAGTAGCATAGTACAACGGCGAGGCCGGGCCCCAACCTCCTTATCGTGAGAATATACAGGGAGTCCCCTACAAGTATGCCGATCAAGCCAAGGAGGGCCCCGGCTGTGAGGTAGTCAACGGGATTCTCAAGTATGATTTCAGCCGTGAACGGGAGCATCACGACACCCGCGAGAAGAGCTCTTAAACCATTGGCTGTGAAGCTATTGTAGCGGGCTTTGTCCATTGAGATAAGGCTCGGCGTCAGAGACCACATCAATACGCTTAAGCCCAGGTAAAGCAACCCTGTAGCCATGTCTCCAAGAGGCATGCCTTGCCACCGCTCGCCTCTGAGCCGGGTTTAATGCTGTTCACCGGGGGTCTAGTGATGCTGGCTCGGGCTTAAAGCCCGTGGCCTGGGCAGGTTTATTAGGTAGCAGTGTTTAATCGTTAATCAGTGGTGGGATAATGGATCCCTTTGGGCTCCTAATACTCCTGATAATAATACTCTTCATAGGTGTACCCCTACTCTCAGCATCAGTTAAAATCGTTAGGGAATACGAGAGGGTGGTTGTCTTCAGGCTCGGCCGGCTGGTGGGCGCCAAGGGTCCCGGCCTAATACTCGTGATACCGTTCTTCGACCAGGTTGCGAAGGTTGACTTAAGGGTGATAACCGTTGACGTCCCGAAGCAGGAGATCATTACGAAAGACAACGTTAGCGTGAAGGTTGACGCGGTAGTATACTACAGGGTGGTGGATCCAGTCCTAGCTATAACCAGGGTTGCAAACTACCATTACTCCGTGAGTCTTCTCGGGCAGACTGTTCTAAGAGATGTACTAGGGCAGTCAGAGCTGGATGAGCTGCTTCAAAAGAGGGATGAGTTAAACAAGAGGATAACAGGCATACTCGATGAGTTAACCATGCCGTGGGGGATAAAAATATCCTCTGTAACCATAAAGTCCGTTGAGCTCCCCGAGGAACTGATGAGGGCCATGGCGAAGCAGGCTGAAGCAGAGAGATGGAGGAGGGCTAGAGTCATAGAAGCTGAGGGTGAGAGACAGGCATCCCAGATACTTGCTGAGGCAGCCAGAATGTATGAGGAGCACCCGGTAGCATTGAGGTTGAGGGAGCTGCAGACCCTGATAGAGATAGCGAGGGAGAAAGCCCTCGTAGTCGTCACAGAGTCTTCCGCATCGTCAACCGGCTCGATGATCGGCGTCTACAAGGCTCTTAAAGAGAGGGAGAAAGGCGAGTAGAAGGGGGCCTGGGGCGGTGGACTTAGCGAGAAGCATTGTTTTTCTCGTCGCCGTGGTGTTGCTTTTCACATCCCTGGCTGTGAATCATGCGGAGAGCCAGGGGCAGGTTAGGGTGGTAGATAGAGTACTAGTAGTCGACATAGCACCCCCCTTCGACACTATAGATAACGGTGTTGCAGAGTGCTTTACAGATGCATTGAGAGAGGCTGAGTCAACTGGCTCCCTACTCATATACCGGGTTAACTCCTACGGAGGCCTCCTGGACGCGGGCTTCACAATAGGGGACGCCGTGCTATACTCGAAGACGCCTACCGTGGCTTACGTTGAAACCAAGGCTCTTAGTGCTGCCACGCTGATAATACTTCCAGCTAACATTGTGGCGTTGCAAAGGTACTCGACAATAGGGGATATGCAGCCAGTCGTGGTTGATCCATTAACCGGTCGAATACAATTCGTCAACGAGTCAAAGGTACTCAACCCTATAATAGAGAAGGCGAGAACCTATGCGGGGAGAGCCGGCAGGAATCAGACATTGATAGAGGAATTCGTAAGGTATGCCCTAACCATAAACTCCACTGTAGCAGTCTCACTCGGCGTAGCCGACTTAGAGGTCGAAGACTTCAACACTCTTCTCTCAGCAATAAATGGAACCCATGTGAGGGTTAACGGCGTAGAGTATGTTTTAAACATAGATAGGGCATCCGTGAGAACCTTCTCCTGTAGCATCAGGTCACGGTTTATATCCGTGCTCTCCAATAGCTATGTTGCAAACATACTTGCAACCATAGGGATGCTTGCAACAATATTTGCCCTCGTTGCAGGAAAGCTATCGGTGCTTCCATTGACCATAGGGCTACTACTACTGGGCCTAGTTGGCACGGGGTTCAGTGCTAACATGATCTCGGCATTCCTAATACTGCTAGGTGCACTACTGCTCTCACTAGAGCTCTTCGTTATACCGGGATTCGGGGTAGTCGGTATAAGCGGGATAGTGTTGCTCGCACTTGGCTTCGCACTACTGCCAGTCTATGTCCCCACAGGTGTCTCGCCCAGCGGTGAATATATTACCGTGTTGAGACTATATGTATTAGCAGTATCAATAGTTCTGGGCGGAGTCTTCGGCGTCGTGATCTACAAGGTGATTAATGTGAAGCGCAGGAAGCCCGTGGAGTTCCTTCCAGTGGGTAAGACGGGCAGGGTGATCGAGGAGGTGAAGCCGGGTCAAATGGGTTTCGTGATTATTGAAGGAGAGTATTGGAGAGCGGTCTCAAGCGAACACTTGCTGCCAGGCGAGGAAGTGGTTGTCGAGGAGATACTGGAAGGCGGTGTCTTAAAGGTCAGGCGGAAAACTAGTTGAGGATGATATATATCTTAGCACTTGGATCAGCTTCTTCAAGTCTGAATGAGACTATGCCCCAGTAGCCCTTCAAGTCAACAGTGCTCCGGCCCTCCCCTAGACTGAGCGATGACTCCTCTATAATGTCTGGAGGGAGACCTGCATCATAATGGTATATTGTAAGCCTGTTCCCCCTCTTGGAGTCTATCACTAAACGCGGCTCCCTGTACCCGGATAGCGGTATTCCACCAAAGTAGTTGCCTTCAACCATCCAGCCATAGACCCTGAAAACCACTGGGGGCGGGGAGGCGCTTAGCAGTGATTCCTCGCTGACGATAGTGATTCCTTTGACCCCGGCGTCGAGTGGTGATGCATCCCTGCCCCCCAGGTTGGGTGTGGTTGAATAACCAACTAGGATTTCGCCTCCTCTCTTAGCCATGCTTGTTACTCTGGCGCCAAGGGCCATTACTATCCTGGCCTGGGGTGGAGTAATGTACACGAGCACTGAAGGACCCACCACGGTGTTGAGATGCTTCGCAAGTACGTTGTCACCCTCCTTATAGCCGTGTAGAAAGCCATGGGTGTACGCGTTGAAGGGTGCCAGGATACCTCCGCCAAGTACCAGTGCATTACTTCTCTGCGGCGCATAGGGGTTCCGGCCGAAGTCGAAGAGCCTCATGAACCTTGGCTCATCGATCCATGGCTCAACAGGGTTTCCCACTAGTACTCCTCCACGGAAGAAGTGCAGGTACCTTGTATACGCGCTGATCCCGTAGCCGCTTCCACGCATCTCAACGCCTCCGCCATCCACGGATATCCTGCTCCATGATTCAACACTGTACTTGACTAGTTGCCCGCTAACCAGGTCAACACATTGGATTCCATCGACTCCTCTAAGCCAGTTTGGCTGCATATCGAAGCACGCGTAGTCCAGGAACAAGGCTCCCTTAAGCCCAGGTGTCTCGCTTACTTTTTCAACCCTGCCTCCCCTGCGTGGCAGTGAATAGATGCCTAGGTTGACGTGGCCGTCAGCCCTACCTATGAGTAGTCTATCATTCACAGGATCGTATGTTATCTGGGAGACTTCGCCAGCCCACTTGTATTCGTCATGTATGCTTTCACTCCACAGGAGCTTCACGGAGTGCTCGGCCACACTGTATACATGTATATGGCTATACTTGTTTCTGAAATCGATCTCCCCTGAACCCCCTGTTTTACCCTTGTATAGGGCTGGGTTATGAACCCATCCCCCGAAGAATATTTCATCGTCAACGACATCTACAGCGTTATAGGTGTCGCCGCCCGAGGCGGGTCCGGGACCCAGGCCCTGGAATCTATATGTTTCAGTGAAGCCGTCGTCATGTATGAAGTGGGCTTCAGCCTCCATTGCAACAGTGTAGTATAAGACGCCTCTATGGTAGGTTAAGCCGAAGATCCCGCCACTACCCCACTCGGGGCCGTATCTAGGAGGGTAAAGGTGCATCAAGGCATCCACCACCAGCTGAACCCTATGTGGAGGGCACTCGTGGATCTCAGTGTAGAGGTCTCAGTGCACCGATTGCTAGTAGACCCCTGTAGCGTTCGCCATTAATGAACCTTGTCTTCACACCCCTCGTTGCAAGCCTCTCATCGAAGTCTCTTGCAGTAAGGGAGTAGGGGTCATAGGTGTCTGAGGCCACGATGAAGTTCACGTTGAGTCCAAAGCTCGGTATCCATATATTGTACTCGGCCGTATACCTGTAAACCCTCCCTATGTTCCCGAGCACATAGTCGTATTCGCTTGTGTAGAAGTAACTGCTCCCAGCCTGGGTGACCATGACCCCGTCCCTCTTTAGAACCCTCTTCACATCCCTGTAGAATTCCTCACTGTACAAGGGCTTGGCGACATCGCCGGCATAAGGGTCTGTGAGATCCATTATTGCGACATCGAAGTAGTCGCTGGGGGCTTCCTTCACATATCTCAACCCATCCATGATGAGGACCCGGGATCTAGGGTCATTGAAGCTTCCTTGGTGCATGTACTCCAAGTATTTCTTCGAGAATTCAACCACGACTGGGTCTATGTCGACCATTACAGCCTCCCGCACGGTTCCATGCTTCAAGACTTCTCTAAGGGTTGCTCCCTCGCCTCCGCCAATGATGAGTACTCTTACGGGGTCGGGGTGCAGTGCCATTGCTGGGTGAACGAGTGATTCATGGTAGAATGCTTCATCAGCCTCCGTGCTTTGTATAAAGTTATCTATCACCAATGCCTTCCCAAACCCCTCGAGCTCCACTAGCATCATCTCCTGGTGGGGAGTTTTCTCAACCGCGTAGACTTTGAGAACCTTGAACTGCAGCTTGAAGGTTTTGCCGGCTGGCTCCAGAAGGTAGAGTCCTTCCCCGTTCATCTACATCTCCTCCTTGAGTGATATGAAGTCCTCGATCACCCTGTCACCTGAACTAGTACCTATCCTTGAGGCGCCGGCAGCTATCATGGCTAATGCGTCAAGGCCTCGCCTTATCCCGCCTGAGGCCTTGACGCTTATCCTGCCTGAGGACGCCTTGTACAGGAGGCTGACATCATGTACTGTGGCAACTGAGCCAAGGAACCCGGTGCATGTCTTAACGTAGTCTGCACCCGACTCTGCAACTAGTTGGGTAGCTGTCTTCTTCTCTTCGTCGCTTAGTAAGCCTGTTTCAATGATGACCTTAACCGCCTTCACGCCTTTGGGCTTAACTGCCTCCACAACGCTCCTTATATCTCTCTTCACGTACTCGTAGTTCCTAGACTTAAACATGTTGATATTCATTACCATGTCGATCTCGCTGACACCGTGCTCGGCTGCATCAATGGCCTCGGCTACCTTGGTTCTCGTTGACGTGTTGCCTAGGGGGAACCCTACTACGACGCCGATTTCCATTGTTCGCCCCGCTAACTCCAGTACTCTGTCGACAAGTGAGAGGGGGATCATCAAGAGTTTAAACCCGTATCTCCTTGTATCCTCTATATACTTATCCAGTAGCTTTACATCTGCATCCGGCTTCAAAAGAGTGTGGTCTATCATAGCGGCTAAGTCTTTCACACTTAGTTTTTCAACTAGCTCACTCATCAATTCCATCACCCGTGCTTTAAGCATGGATGTTAACTGGAGGAGGCGGGGAAAAACGCTTAGTGTTTTTCACTCTTTATTTTCTCAGAGTACTTGCCGGCGTCGAGGAGGCCTTCATACTCCCCTGGGTTCGAGGGCTCTATTACGGCGATCCACCCGGCTCCATAGGGGTCCTTGTTCACGAGCTCAGGGGTAGACAGTAATTCCTCGTTGACTTCAACCACTCTACCGCTCACGGGAGCATAGTAAGCTGATGACGCCTTTATCGAGTCTATTACACCCAGTTCCTCACCCTTCTTCACTTGTCTCCCGACTTCAGGTAGCTCGACTGATACTATGTCCTTGAGCTCCTTCTGCGCGTAGTCCGTGATGCCTATCCTGACCTTGCCTCCTTCGAGGAGAGCCCATTCATCTGTTTCAGTGTACCTCCTATCGGTTTTAACTACGTATTTTTTCCCCTTTACGTCTATCACGATATCGCTCATGAAGTATCCACCTGACATAACCTATGATGTTGAAGCAAGTAAAAATAGCTTAGCTCTCGGCGTGAAGCATTATCTTCAATAGTTTTACCTCGTCCTCCCTTGTCAACTTGAAGCCGTAGTGTATCTCCAGGAACTCCCTCCTGAACTCCATTACTTTCTGACGCACCTCGCTTGGATCTCGTTTGTCTATTACAACCATCTTCATCAGCCTAGCTATTTCCTTCATTTCTCCTTCCTTCATACCCCACCTGGTTAACTCCTGTGTTCCAAGCCTTAGCCCGCTTGGATCCTTCACGTCCTCCGGCCTATCCCATGGCAGCATGTTCTTGTTTACAATGATGTATGCGTCTTCCAGCAGCTTGGCTATCCTTGTCCCCCTACCTAGATTAGCTACGTCGACCACAACCTGGTGGCTCGTCGTATACCCTTTTCTCTCCATGACAACGTTAAAGCCTTCTGCAGCCAGTGCTTCTGCAAGGGCTTTGGCGTTCCTCACGACTTGCCGAGCGTACTCGCTGCCCCATAGCTTCATCTCTATGGCTGTCACAGCCATGGCAGCTAACCTGTGGAGATGGTGGTTGGAGACGAACATTGGGAACACTACTTTACCCATCTCCTTATAGTCCTCCTCGTTTGATGAAGCTATTATCCCGCCCTGTGGGCCCGGGAAGGTTTTATGCGTGGATGAGGTAATCACGTCTGCCCCCAGCTTCAACGGGTTTTCCCATGCTCCCCCGACAACGAGCCCGAGCACGTGGGCGACGTCATGTATCACCTTGGCTCCCACGGCGTGTGCGACATCAGCGATCTCCTTGGTGGGGTGTGGGAACAGGTATAGGGAGCCTCCAAGCGTCACTATCTTCGGCTTAACCTCCTCAATGAGCTTCCTGGCCTTGTCGACATCTATGTTCCATTCTTCTATATCGAAGGGCATCTCAATCTGCTCTATGCCCAGTGCGCCGAGCGTGCCGAACTTCGTGTGGCTTACGTGTGCTCCAGCCTGCACAGGGGCTACAACAGCTTTATCCCCGGGTTTCGTGAAAGTCCTGAAGGCGGTTGCATTAGCTATTGTGCCGCTTATCGGCCTTAGATCCACGTGCTTGGTGCCTAGGAGCTCTCCCATGAGCTCTTGGGTTTTGACCTCTAGTTCGTCTACATATATTAGTCCCTGGTAGAACCTCTTATATGGTTTTCCCTCAGCGTATCTATGCATCATGTCGTTCAAGTACACGAGCATGGCTAGAGGAGACATCACGTTCTCGCTTGCAATCATGTTTATGGTTTGACGCTTACGCCACATGGTGTGGGTTATAGTGAGGTTTAACACCGCGTCTAGGTCTGGATACATCTGTCTAAGGGTCTCTATACCTAGGAACTCGCCGGACTCGTATGCCAATAGACTCACCCAGGCGTTATAAGTGGGTACACGTTATTATAGAATGCTCGATTTAGACTTATAAGTCTTCCCGCCTCCACGCGGCGACCGGATTATTGTAATGTGTATGCCCGGAAAAACTATTTCTTGATAAATGGGAAGTCAACTATTTTAGCTGGATACCTCTTACCCCTTATATCCACCGTCAGCTCCTCACCGAATAAAGCATACCTTGAGTCAACGTAGGCCATTGCGATCCCCCTGTTCAGAACCGGCGAGTATGTTCCACTTGTAACCCATCCAACCCACACGTCCTCACTATACACCCCGGCATCTTGACGGGGGAAGTGTCTCCCGGCCTCCTTGCCGAGCTTCAATCCGACTCTGATCCATCTCACTCCTTCACGTCTACATGCTTTCAACGCTTCCTCCCCTACGAATCCTTTCTTCTCCCATGTGATTGCTCCTAGACCATACCGTAGGCTTAGTGCACATGGGAATCTCGTCGGGTCCTCACCATACTCATGGCCGCCTAGTACGAAGCCCATTTCTATACGAAGAGTATCCCTCGCGATCAACCCAGCCAGCTTGACGCCCTTGGACAGGAATAAATCCACCAGCCGTTTCAGCTCCCCGCTCTCCCCCCAGATCTCGAAGCCGTCCTCCCCGGTCCATCCACTCCTGCTGACGAGGAAGGTTCTAACCCCCTGTATCTCCTCATTCATGCGGAACTCCAGGGTCTTTAAGTCTCCAGCCCACTTGGCGCCAAGGGACTCCATTACTTCCACAGCCCTAGGACCCTGTAGTGCCAGCATGGAGTAGTTGAATGTTAAATCCACTATTTCAACCCTGAACCCCTTCTCGCTCCTCACTTTTTCAAGGTAGCTCAGCATGTGTTCCCTTGTCAACGCGTTTGTGACCAGTAGCCACTCCTCGTCACTGATCTTGTACAGCATTTCGTCATCCTTTACCCTGGCCCACTGGTTCAAGGCAAGTGTGGGGCCGCTCATGGAGTACTCCTTTGTCCTGCTGATATCCTTGGTATACACGTACTGTGCCAGGGGTAGAACGTCAGGCCCCTTTAAGAGAACCCTCCCCATATGGGATACATCGAACAGCCCGACGCTCGTTCTCACGCTAATGTGTTCCTCGATCGCGTTAGTGTAACGATAGGGTACCTCCCATTCTCCGAAGAGGCCAGTTTCAGCACCCTTCTCCACATAGTATTCGAGCAAGGGTATCCTAGGCATATCCCACACCACTACATAGGTCTCTTACTAGTCACATAAGGTATATATCTGTTTAGGATGTAATAATACAGTGGCGTCAAGGTGATCGAAACGAAGAGTCATCCCTGGATACCTAGCTTAACGGAGGAGTCGGTTAAAAAGATGCTTGAAGTAATAGGCGTTGGAAGCGTAAGCGAGCTCTTCAAGGATATTCCTTCAGAAATATTGCTCGGCGAAGACTCCTGGAACAAGCTGGAGATAGGGCTGGGTAGGCCTCTCTCCGAGATAGAGGTAAAGGAGCTGGTGGAAGAGAAGCTGTCCAGGAACAAGGTGTTCAATCCACCGCCCTTCATGGGGGGAGGCGTGTACCCGCACTACGTCCCCCCAGTCGTCAGATACATTATCTCCAGGGGGGAGTTCCTTACAGCATACACACCGTACCAGGCTGAGATCTCGCAGGGCCTGATGCAGGCTCTCTTCGAGTACCAGAGCATGATGGCCGAGTTACTTGAGATGGACATTGTTAATGCCTCAATGTATGACTGGGCTTCCTCCATAGCTGAAGCAGCCCTAATGGCCTTCAGGGTTAGAAAGGGGAGGAGAAAGATCCTCTTGCCGGGAAACATGAATCCACTACATAGGAGGGTCGTTGAAACATATGTCAAACCACAGGGATTAATGATTGAGACTATTCCCTTCGACAGGGAGCTTGGCACAGTGGATGCTGAGGCCGTTAAATCAATGGTGGATGGCGATACGGCCGCTGTATACGTGCAATACCCTAACTTCTTCGGCATAATAGAGGACAATGTTAAAGCCATAGGTGAAATAGCCCATGAGAAGGGAGCGTTATTCATAACAGGGGTGTACCCGGTTGCACTTGGACTGCTTAAACCCCCGGGTGAGCTGGGCGCAGATATAGCGGTTGGGGACGGGCAGTCACTCGGGTTAGGCATGAACTATGGTGGCCCCCACCTGGGTATATTTGCCGTGAGATACGATATGAACCTGGTTAGGCAGATGCCGGGGAGGATAATAGGCTTAACAACAACCATTGATGGAAGTAGCAAGGCATTCGCAATGGTATGGCAGGCTAGGGAGCAGCACATTAGGAGGGAGAAGGCTACCTCAAACATCTGCACGAACGAGGCGTTGATGGCTGTGGCTTCAGCAGTATACATGGCTCTCCTAGGCAAGACTGGTTTGAGGCGGTTGGCTGAGCTAGTATACTATAGGGCGCACTATGCTTCAAGCAGGATGAGCGATATAGGTTTGACACGTGTATTCAAGGGCGAGTTCTTCAACGAGTTCCCAGTATCCTTCAACAACATCGGTGTCAAGTACTCGGCGGTGCATGAGAAGCTACTGGAGCACGGTATACATGGAGGATTATACATTGGAAGCTATTATCCCGAGCTCGGCGAGGTAGCACTCTATGCTTTCACAGAGCTACACTCTGTCAAAGCCATAGATAGGCTCATTGAAACCCTCAAGAAGGCAATAGAGGAGGTGAGAGGGAGATGAAGGGGTTCAGGCAGGCCAGTAACAGGGAGCCATTGATATTCGAGCTGGGCGGTAAAGGCAGAACCGGCATCGCGATCCCGGAGCCCGAGGAGGAGGTCAAGAGACGTGTCGGCAGGGTAGAAATACCCTCTGAAATGAGGAGGGACAGGGAGCCAGGGCTCCCCGAGCTAAGCGAGGTGGAGGTTGTAAGGCACTTCACGAACCTCTCTCAAGCAGCGTTTGGAGTGGACAACGGCCCCGTCCCCCTCGGTTCCTGCACTATGAAGTATAATCCAAGGATAGCATGGGAGATAGCTGGCGATCCCAGAATAACTAATCTACACCCGTTGCAGGATGAAAGAACGGTTCAAGGCCTCCTCGAGATGCTGTTCGAGCTACAGAAGTGGCTCGCCAACATAACCGGGATGGATACATGTATTCTCCACCCGGCGGCAGGAGCCCATGGAGAGCTCGCCGGTGTATTAACCATCAGAAGATATCACGAGGTCAAAGGCCAGATAGATAGGAAAACCGAGATAGTTATACCGGATAGTGCGCATGGAACGAACCCAGCCAGCGCCGCCATGGCTGGCTTCAGAGTCGTCGAAGTACCTTCGGCAGAAGACGGTAACGTGGACATGGAGGCCCTGAAATCCATTGTTGGGGATTCAACCGCAGGGTTAATGATAACGAACCCGAGTACTCTCGGACTCTTCGAAGAACACATAACTGATATAGCAAGATTGCTCCACGAGCATGATGCCCTGCTTTACTACGATGGCGCCAACCTCAATGGGATAATGGGGTATGCAAGGCCTGGAGACATGGGCTTCGATATAGCACATATAAACATACACAAGACGTTCGGGGCTCCACATGGAGGCGGGGGACCGGGCGCCGGGCCAGTGTGTATAAAGGATAGAGTGGTCGACAAGGAGAAGGGTGTGAGGCTATCAGACCTGGCCCCAGGCTACCGGGTGATATACGATGAGGACACCGGGCTCTACAGGGTTAAGGGGCCTGGTGAGCACAGTGCCGGCTTGTTGAAAGCGTTCCTAGGCAACATCACGCCGCTGATATGGGGGTATGTATATATTCTGAGCATGGGTCCCCAGGGATTGAGGAAGGCCACCGAGCACGCCGTGCTGATAACGAACTACTTCATGAAGCTCATGGAGAATGTTAAAGGCTACACTATACCCTACGGTAAAGGACGCTTCAGAAAGCATGAGGTTGTGTTGAGTGCGCAACCAATGGCAGAGGAGATCGGCGTGACAGCGGAAGACGTTGCCAAGGGGCTGCTGGACGCAGGCTTCTACGCGCCCACCATATACTTCCCGCTGATAGTTAAGGAGGCCCTGATGGTGGAGTTCACGGAGTCTGAGACACCTGAGAACGTGGAGAAGTACGTGGAGAGACTCAAGGAGATAAGTAGGATAGCCTACAGCAACCCCAGTGAGCCTAAGACATGGCCAAGGAACACCAGTGTTGGAAGAGTCGACGTGGTTAAAGCTAATCACCCCAAGCATGTTACCCCAACTTGGAGGATCCATGTGAAAAGGCTGAGGGGAGAGATATAGTGAGATATGATGTAGTCGTAGTGGGCTCCGGCACTGGAGGCTACCCTGCCGCAGTATACCTGGCTGGAAAAGGATTGAAAGTAGCGGTCGTAGAGGAGCACTTAATAGGAGGGGAGTGCACTAACTACGGTTGCGTCCCCAGCAAGGCGTTCTATCAGATAGCTGAGGCTATCAGAAGCATTGGGAAGGTAGGGGGCGAAGCATCGGTTAAATGGGGAAGCCTGGTTGACTGGGTTAAAAGCATGGTCAAGGAGAGCCGGGAGGGGATACAAGGATTATTCGAGTCCCACGGAGTCAACGTGTTAAACGGTAAGGCAGTGTTGAAGACGCCGCACGAGATAGTTGTTGAGGAAGGCTCAGGGAAAGCGGTGATTGAGGCCGGCAAAGTGCTCCTAGCCCCTGGCTCCAACCCGTCTACCGTGCCCGGCGTAGTGTTCGATGGAATAGGCGTGTTAAGCAATAGGGAAGCCCTATACATGCAGGAGAAGCCTGAGAGCATGTTGATAATAGGTGGTGGAGTAATAGGTGTTGAGTTGGCGAACGCCTTCTCCTCGCTAGGTATAAGTATAACCCTTGTGGAGCTAATGGATCACATCCTGCCCTCGATGGATAGGGACATAGCACAAGCATTGAAAACTCATCTATCTTCTAGAGGTGTCAAGATACTTGAGAAAACAAGCACTAGATCCATCAGTAGGATTGGAGACAGATATGTTGCCGAGTTATCGAACGGTGAAAGACTCGAGGTCGACAAGGTGCTTGTTGCAACAGGAAGGACTCCGAGAACCAGCGGTATAGGACTAGTGGAGAACGGTGTTCAACTAGACCGGAGAGGCTTCATAAAGATAAACGAGAGGCAGGAGACCACGGTACCAGCGGTGTACGCTGCCGGAGACGCTGTAGGAGGGCCTCTACTAGCTCATAAAGCCATACTTGAAAGCATATCTGCAGCCAAGTGGATGGCCGGCGAGGAGGGCTTCCGCATAGATTACCGGGCTATACCTGTGACAATATTCACAGGTCTCGAAGTAGCATCCATAGGCTACAGCGAGAAGGAACTCACCAGCATAGGTGTGAAATACGTTAAGGTGAGGATCCCTGCATACTACCTCTCAGCCGTGAAGATAAAGGGCGGTAAGCAGTCCTTCATAAAGGTATTACTTGATGAAAGACTGGAGAAAGTGCTTGGAATACATGTAGTAGCCCCAAACGCCTCAGAGGTTATCTCAGCCTATATTCCACTCTACTTAGGGAAGCTGTGCTTCAGGGAAGCCGCGAGAACACCGTATCCGCACCTCACAGTGTCGGAGTCCCTCAGGGATCTAGCTGAGTACATTCTCGGCGAACCTGTACACCTGTTGAGAAAATGAGTAGGCCTCCCCTCTATCCATTTTTCCCTTGCACACCCTCCAGCATCATGGCGTCAATCCTTAATCCGTTATAACTGAGAGCCTCGCCCTTTAGGGCGGGGAGGAGGTCGGATTCCTACTTCTCGACGCCTGTATGATGCCCCACAGGAGTAGGAGCGTGATCACAGCGCCGATAACCATTGATACCAGCAATAATACATCGTGGTGCTCGCCTACACCGAAGCACAGTGGTATGAAGAACACTATGATACACCCCCCAGCCGAGATACTGGCCCCGCTACTGCTCAGCAATGCCTCAAGGACGGCTACGATTCCCCCGGTGATCAAGAGGATTACGCCGATGGCTATCAAGAGTAAGGAGAGCCTCAAGGCCTAAGCACCTCACCCCAGTATTAGAGGTACCAGGAAGAGTGCCAGGGCCACTAGCGATAGAGCTATCGCAAGGATCACGAGGGTTTTCCCAGTTTCCTCATCGCTGCCAACCACTATCGGTATAGGCCCCACCACCACGACAAAACCTCCCCTGAACTCCCTGCCTCCCTCCCGTCTTCCCACAGCCTCCTCTAAAACCAGGAGGATTACGCCGGCTGCGAGGAGAACCAGCCCTGTGAGAAGCATGAGCAGGGCCATCATGCTGGGTCAACCATGTGGAAGGTATTGGTAGCTAACCCTAATAAAGCTCTTTAACCGGCTTCAACCTCGATGCATCAGCCTCCTTCTCAGGGTGAGGCCCTCGTGAAGCATCAGTAATGACGATGAGAGGGATACTGCAATGAGCATCAGCCTCTCACTCGAGTACCCTTGGATATACATGGAGATAGCTCCACCTATGGACATCCCCAGGTAGAGGAGTGAGTAGAGTATCAGCCTCGGGATAACCCTGTATCCCACTCTGATAAACCCTTCTATGTTCAAGGAGCCCTTAGCCACATATCCCTCAAGGTTCTTCACGACATATCCCTTCTCAACCAGCTTCCTAAGGTTATAGTGTACCGTGCTCACAGGCAGGTTTACCTCCCTAGCTATCTCGCGGAGACCCATTGGTCTACGTTTCTCAACTAGGTAGACATAGATCCTCAGCTCGGTCTCGCTTAGGTCACTACTCATTAAAACAGCCTCCCGACCACTATACTCATCTGGAACAGTTAGTCTTAAATCTTGAAGTGTTCAACGGGTTGAACAAGTCGTTCAATGATTTGAGATAAATCGGATGCAGGCGAAATAATTCAGCGGTGAGTGAAATGCATGCCTTAACACGCTCGTTCGCAGCGTTGTCCGTGCTAGCGGTGGTAGCAGGGATACTATTATCGCTGACATTCACAAGTATGCAATGGACCGGCAGGAATACCACCCCGTCCTCAACCAGCGGGATCCCCGTAGAGATAAGTGTCCCGCCTCCTAGCACCGGTCAGAGACACGGCTACACTAGTGTGGCATCAATCCTGGAGTTGTTTGCAAGGAGGCTTGAGGCGCTGAGGGTTTCGCTAAGCATCTCCACAGGTGTGCCGAGAACAATAACCCCGATAATCGTCGGGGGCTTACCCTTACTGGAGAAGTCTCGCTCACAGCCTTCACCACAGTATTACTCGGGGACGAATGTGCAGGTGGAGGGAGTCGACGAAGAAGACGTGGTTAAGAACGATGAAAGATACATATATGTTGCAACCGGTGGAGAAGTAAGGGTGTTCGACACTGTTTCAAAGAAAACAGTCTCCAGGATACTGCTCCCCGAGAACTACCAGGTTCACGGCCTCTACCTTGATAAAGGATACCTAGTCGTGATAGCGGGGAGCCGTGGAGTCCTCCAGAGCATAACCTTACTCTACACTGGTATAGCTTTGCAGCACGGTAGCACACTCGTAGTAGTTTACAATGTGAGCAACCCCTCAACACCTATTGAAGTCGGGAGGGCGGTGATATCCGGTATCTTCACCGGTTCCAGGCTCTCCAGTGGCATACTCTATGTTGTTTCATCGTCGTCAGCGTACATCATCGGTGAGAATGGATCCATAAAACCATTCATCCCAAGTATCAATGGTGAACCTGTTGAAGACATCTTGATACCCGAAGGACTTACGCTGCCATTGTACATGGTCACCGTCTACTCGCTTAACCTCACCTCAATGGACTCATCGAACCTGACGGTGGTCACAGGCAGCGTTGACTGGATATACATGTCGCGTGAACGATTATACATTGCATCAAAATACCCTGTATACATGGTGCTGGACGTGTTCTTCCAGGAGGCATTGGTGAACGCGTCAATAATGTCAGGGGCTTTCCCGGAGGATGTTCTACGTGATGTTTCATCATACGCGAGTAGAGGTGACTACAACTCTGCGTATAGGAGGATAGTGGAGTACCTGAACTCGCGCAGCATGGAGGAAGCCAGCAAGCTGATTGACGAAGTAAACAGGGTTCTCAGCGACCTAATACCCCGCGTCGAGGATTCCACAGTCTTCTACATGGTGGACGTCAATGGGACGAGCCTCGCTTTCAGGGGATCCATCAAGGTCAAAGGGCTGATACTAGACCAGTTCGCAATGGAGGAGATGAATCTAGATGGGAGAAGACTATTTATCACGGCCACCACTCTGACAACAGCTTTCTTCAAGGCTTACTACACCCGCTACCAGCCGCCCATGGTGGTTGGCGATGCATCAAACCTCCAGGTGAATGTCGTCGAGTGCGTTGAATCAAGATGCGTAACAATACCGGTGTTCCTCAATGCTTCAAGGATGATTCAGCAACCCGTTGCATGGGGCCTCTGGTACATGTTAACGGGGTCCGACACCAGCAACCTCGTAGCCGTAGTGGATCTAAGCGTGAATAAAACAGTAGCGGTGCTGAGCGACCTGGCTCCCGGTGAGAGAATATACGCGGCTAGACTAGTCAAGAACATGTTCTACCTGGTGACCTACAGGAGGATTGACCCATTGTATGCAATAGACCTCTCGAACCCTGAGAACCCCAGGGTGCTCGGCTACTTGAAGACCCCGGGTTTCAGCGAGTACCTGCACCCGGTGAGCGGTGACAGGCTTCTCGGGATCGGGCTCGGTGGAAACGGGGGGCTTAAGATAAGCCTGTTCGATGTTTCCAGGCCCGAGGAACCCAGGGAGAGTGCATACATAGAGCTACCTGGATGGAGCCCAGTGTTCTCGGATCACCATGCCTTCACATGGGATCCCCTGAGAGGGAACGCGTATATTCCATACTCATACACTACCAGTGGAGTCCTAGTCGTCAAGGTGGGTGACTCATCGCTACACCTAGTGAAGATACTGCAGCATCCAGGAGCCATCAGAGCCGTCTACATAGGGGGAAGCATATACACTGTCTCATGGAGTTCTATAGCCGAGTGGAGTGCCGATACTATGCAACTCATAGGGGAGTATAAGCTCGGCTGAATTCATGTTACCATGTAGTTTTTAACAACTAAAAACCCTTGTGTACTCTTTAAGCATGCTTCGAGGGATAGGTTTCCTTGACCAGTGTGAGCGTTGCAGCAGAACCAGCGATTGCTACAAGCAGGTTAACGAGTATCGAGGCCAACGGGTTCAGCACCGTGCATATTGTTTGAAGCACGGCTATGCCCATGAAGAGTATTATGTTGAAGAATGCGACAGCCGTGCCAGACACCGCCGGGTCATATGGCTCCTTAGCCATGGTTGCAGCTATCACATGTAGTCCCTGTGAGAGACCTAGGAGACCAAGGGACACCAGTAGCAGCCCTGTACTATCCATGTAGCTTGAGAGGAACATTAGAAGCCATGATGCCACAGCTACGAGAGTAGCGGCCAGGAGGAAGGGCCGCCTCTTTTTCAGCTTATCGCTTAAATACCCTGTTGGGATAGAACTCGCCACGAAGACCATGGCCAGCAGCATCAGGTAGAGACTGACTGCGTCTTTTCCAAGCGAGAACACCCTAGCTAAGTGTATCTGGCCCCACGCTGATTGATAAGCGAGCCCCGTCCCATACGATGCTACAGCAGCTAATCCAACGCCCCATACATGGGGGCTTCCCGCTATATCCTTCAACATTGCAACCTGCCTGAGGAGGGAGCCGTTGCCTCCCCCGTTCCCGTTGTCCGGCGATATCATGTACACTGATGCGGCAAGCATGAATGCTAAGGCGGCTAGCGCCAGGAACGTCATGGATATTCCCGCGGTATTCAACATGAGCCTCAACGGGTAAGTTGCTAGAACAGTGCTCACGCCTCCAGCGAATAACGCGTAGGATGAGAGCCTACCCTGCGAACCCGGGCCGAATCCCAGGGAAGATGACCTCATGTATGAGAGGAACGCTACGGTGGCCGACACACCTATAAGGGTGCGGCCAACTATGAGTGAAACCGGGTTAGGCAAGCTCATCACAAGCGTGGCAACGCCTAGCAGGGTGAGCATGACTCCTCCAACCCGTCTAACCCCGTAGTGGTCTATCAGGGGACCCATGAACACCTGGCTTACAGCGTAGGCGTAGAAGTACGCTGAGGACATTACCGCCAGGAGGAGGTTAGCGTCAACACCATAGTATCTTGCATAGTGATCAACCTCCGGCTTCATGACACCCGTCATCGTTCTATGGAAGTATACAAGTATGTATGCAACCAGTAATACGAGTACGGTAGCTACATACCTCCTAGACCCCTTCATAAGCATCCCCGGGTTGATTAAATATAGTCAGAGTTTTTAACCCGTGTCCCTCCAGCCATCTCCCCGTCCTAAACGGGAAAACCACTTTAGTGCGGGGAGGAAGTAAGATCCGTAATTCAACTGCTTCAGGCAAGGCCTTCAGTTGTAGGCGACTAAAAACCCGTTAAGATGTTCCGGAGCTGTAGAGCCAGCATGCTACATAGTGGTCTTTCTCAACTTCTACAAGGGGCGGACTCTCCCTTCTACAGACGTCCTTGACAAGAAACAAGCCTCGCCCTTTAGGGCGGGGTAAGGCTTAAAGACTCCTGAATACTTCGAAGTGTTATTGAGGAACAGTGGATGAGAGAGTGAGAAGGACTAATGTGGTTAAACTCGTCGTAGATAAAGAGACGCACGAGAAGCTCGTGGGACTCGGTATCGCTACCGCGAAATGCTGGAACGAGGTGAACTGGTTAAGAATGCGGCAGTTTAAGAGGGGGGAGAGGGTCGATTTCACCGGAACGGAGAGGGAGGTGTACCGAAAGTATAGGGACGCGTTGAAGGTTAACGCACAGCAAGTCGCTAGGAAGAACGCCGAGGACTGGAGGAGCTTCTTCTCCTTGATTGGAGAGAAGAAGGAGGGAAAATTGTCGAGGTGGTTTAAACCTAGGCCTCCGGGGTACTGGAAGGATGGGAGCGGAAGATACAAACTAACGGTCATCATTAGAAACGACCGTTACAAGGTGGACGAGGAAAAGAGGACTATCTATTTAAAAGACTTCAACCTCTCTCTGAGGTTTAAGGGAAAACTCAAGTGGCACGGAAAACAGGGCAGACTGGAGATAATATACAACGAAGCTAGAAAAAGCTGGTACGCTCATATCCCCGTGGAAGTTGAAGGTACCACCGAAGCCGGGGGCGACCTTAGAGCTTCCGTGGATCTGGGGATTGTCAACCTAGCCACCGTCTACGTTGAGGACGGTGACTGGTACATTTTCAAGGGCGGTAGCGTTCTTTCGCAGTATGAGTACTACGGCAAGAGGATAAGCAGGGTTCAGAAGATTCTATCTAGGCACGGGCAAAGGAGGGGTAGAAGGCTTGCCTTGCTCTACGACAAGAGGAGGAGGTTTCTGAGGCACGCCTTGAACAGCATGGTTAGGAGGATAATGGAGGAGCTAAAGGGGAGGGAAGTGGGTGAAATCATCGTAGGTTATCCTGAGGGGATTTCTAGGAGTCGAGGCAACAAGCTCACGGTAAACTTCTGGAGCTATGATTACGTTATCAGGCGTTTCGAGGAGATCGGGGAGGAATTGGGAATTAAGGTTGTTAAGGTTAACGAGGCTCACACATCTAAGACTTGCTCCCTATGCGGGGAAGCCCACGATAATGGGCGTGTTAAGCGTGGTTTGTTCAAGTGTCCCCGCATGGGGAGGGTTATAAACGCGGACTTGAATGCCGCAATAAACATCCTACATATCCCCGAGTCCCAAGGAACCGGGAGTAGAGGGCAACTCCCGGAGAGGGATAGGGGTAACGGGCTGAAGACCCAGCCCGTGGTCTACCGCTGGACGAATGGAGCGGGGTGGCTGAAAGCCACCAGCTATGAAGTAGTGAGAATGAAGGCGGTAAACCACAAACCCGTGATCCACCCTAAGGGGACCCTCGCCCCTTTAGGGCGGGGAGGAGGTCAGGGCCATCCTGTTGCTCGTATACTTCACAACGGATATATCATGGGATATGAAGAGATATGTGAGCCCGAATCTCTTCTGGAGATCTCGCAGTAGCTCAAGTACCTGTGCCTGCACGGAAACATCTAGTGCCGAGGTAGGCTCGTTAAGGTTAAAAGCATGCTAACACAATATAGTTTCAATGTCTCTTATCACTCTATGGGTTAGTGGGATCATGTCTTCCATGAAGGGTGTTCTGGTAGCGGTTATCCTGGCATCCCTAGTCGCCTATATGATTGGCTCACTGTACCCGGTTCCAGTGGGGATCCCAGGTATCACCACGGGGTCTCCGGGTGCTGCAGCGTCAACCGTGACGACAACTGTTACGGAGACCATGTGGAAGACCACAACCTACACGAATACCTTGACCAGTATAGCTTTCCAGACGCTTGTCTCAACGACCACTGTGACGACAACCCTCACGGAGTACTCTGTTTCAACGATAATCCTTGCCGAGGGCCCGGGGTTAACCAGAGTAGAGGTTGTGATACCCTCATTTAGGCAGGCTGACAGCGGTGGCGAGCTGATGTTGGCTGGACGCTACCTCGCTTTAAGGTATGCCTCGTGGAGGCCCTTCATAGCGGTATGTGAGGCTAATACAAACACCACCTGTATGTATCTCACGCCCTTCCAGGTGAAGGGGCCAGCTGTCTACGCTAAGCTGCTCTCCTACGACGGGTTCTACTATACTGAGCTCTATGATGTGGCCGAGGTAGTGGCCGGGATATCATCAATGGGGATGGCGAAGCCGATCCTGCTTTTCAAGGCTGCTGATGGATGGAGTTGCAGCCTGACTGCTTCATCGCAGTCAGCGGTGACTATTGCAAACTGCTCACGGGTATCTCTGAACGTGGGGCCTGCTAAAGGTATGAGCATGATCGAGGCAGTGGTAAGGTATGTTAACTCTACATCGATAAGCTATGTTTCAAGTATTCTCTACCAGTCCGGCTCAGAGCCCAGCCTACCTAATGCTACATGGAGGGTTTTACAGTGGCTTGATGAGAACGCGTCTTACGACTATGATAAAGCAGCATCCAACTCAACCTACATCTACGACCCGATAACATTCGCCACGCTGAAAAAAGGGATATGCACGGATTACGCTTTATTCACGGCGACGGCACTAGTGAACATTAGCTGGGACGTCTACATCCTCGTGTTCAACACAACGAACGGTGGGCATGCGGTGGCAGGCGTCGTGGTGAATGGTGGTTTCTTCATACTGGATCAACACTTGCCGCCAGTGGAGGTTGACGACTACTTCAGGGACCTGGAGTCCTTTATAGGTGGATCGTTGAACAGCGACATATTCCTTCACAGAATATGGTTGGAGAACGGTTCTCTCAGGCTCTTAATGACCCGTGTATCCCTGGGCGACTTGGCGAGATTATACCCGGACACTAACCCGGCGGATGGCTTAACACAGGCCTTCGCTTCAGAGCTCGTCAACGTGTTCAAGGCTCTCGGCAGGTATAATCCGGGAGCAGGGTCCCAGGTATGCGTGGACTTCACGTGGCCGGGGTTCAAGTACTATAGTGACGCCCTAGCTAAACAGTATGCTGTTTACGTGGCTGAGAAAGTGCTTCAGCAGGGTGGTAGCATCATTGTATCGAGTGTGGCATTGACAGATCAATACACGGTTCACATATGCTACAGGTAGATGGCCTGCATGACTCCAGGATCTCTCAAAGATTGTATTGCCCCAGCTTCAACAATATCTTCTCAGCGAGCCCGCCGGGCTCCTTTGCGAAAACATATAGCCCGTGGGGCTCGTACTCTATTTCCCTACAGTTGAAGCCGGAGACTTTATCAGCCTTCACAACCTTCCCGTATAAGTATTCCTCAGCTTTCCTCACGCAGATAACGTATTCGGCATCCCTGCCCGACACCAGGAAGAAGACATATGGGCCCTGTTCCTCTGAGACAACCCTGGAAAAATACTTGCTTAACTCCTCGTGAAGCAGCCTCCTCAACCCTTATACCTCGTAGAGGCTGCTTCTCACAGGCTGGGGGATGGCTTCCTCCTCGACCACGACGGCGTGTACCGGTGGAATCCTTGTCTTAGAGCCTGTCACAATGTACCTCGTTGGATTACTCGCATCTACTCCTTCACCCTGCTTCTTTCCAAACCTAACGTTGAGCACGCGTACCTTAACATACCAGCCGTCGCTCCTCTTGACGTAGATGTATTTACCGTGCTTCAAACCCATGGCTGGCACCCGTTACAGTCTACTCCAGCTCCACGTATATATGTATCCTAATATAAAGTTTACAGTGAAGCCTACTAGGACTCCTACAGCTTGGCCAAGCCAGAATGGTGTGCCAAGGTAGATGGGCATCACTGTAGCGAAGAAGACCTGGCTCATCCAGCTTGCAATACTCGCCAAATGGTATTTAATGAGCCTCACCAGCCTCCCCTTGCTTGAAAGCCCTGCATCCTTGAACGTCCACTCCTCGTGAAGCGTGAAGTTCCAGAGGACACTGGCTTCGAAGCCTGCAGTGGACGCTATAGGGTTCGCTATCAGCGGGTTACCCTGCAGCAGCCTGTGTGAGAGCTCGGCTACGGCCAGGTTCACCGCGACCCCTGAGGCGCCGACCGCAATGAATCTCGCAACCCTGTTCACCTCGGATAAGGGGAGTGCGAGGATCCTTGGGAGTCTCTGACTGTACAGCTTCAGCTTTACTCCTCCGTCACGCTCCATGAAGAGGTTCCTGTGGCCCTCGGATTCACATGGAGGGGCATCGTCCTCCCTGCTCGTCGTGAACCCTATGACGGCCTTGCCCATGCAGAAGTAGGCCGGGATCCCGAGTAGCTTGAATGCAATCCTATCGATAACCCCTGTATCCAGCAGTAACACTACGTTGGCTTCACCTGGTTCAAGGGTGTTCGCTAGGTCTTCAAGCCCCTTCAACACATATAGTTTCAAACCATTCTTTTCAAGCACCTTGACGTACACGGGTTTCAATTGCCGCACACCGCTGTATGCAGGGATAAATATCCTGGGACAACTATTTTTAACCTGGTATCTGGCGGCGGTAGCAATGGATGAGTGGGGCAGCCTCGTTAACTCAATACTGAGCTGTAAGAGATGCAGGCTCAGCGAGCACAGGAAGAACCCGGTGCCAGGGGAGGGGGACACGAATAGCAGGGTGATGCTTGTCGGCGAGGCACCTGGTGAAAGGGAGGATGAAACCGGGAGGCCATTCGTCGGTGCGGCAGGCAAGCTCCTCACTGAGCTCATAGAGTCAATAGGGTTTAAGCGTGAGAGCCTCTACATAACCAATGTAGTCAAGTGCAGGCCGCCGAACAATAGGGACCCCGAGGACGATGAGATAAAGGCCTGCCTACCATACCTGTTGAAGCAGATAGAGCTGCTTAAGCCGAGGGTGATAGTGGCGCTCGGGAGGCATGCTGCTAGAACACTCTTCGAGCTAGGGGGCCTTAAATGGGTGAATATGAGCAGTATGCATGGAAAAGCCTTCAACGCGGTCATCAACGGGGTTCACACTGTTATAATACCGACATTCCACCCGGCTGCAGCCCTCTACAATCCTGGTTTAAAGGATGAGCTTAGAAAAGACTTTGAAGGAGTGATAAGGAAGCATATCGAGGAGGCCTTCAAGGCTTCCTCGACCAGTAGGAAGGGTAGGACTATACTTGACTTCCTAGGCGACTCCAGTAGACAGGGCTAGCTACGGGTGCTGGCTCACCAGGTCTACATGCCCCGGTCTTCCTCCTCGAAAACGGGCTTTCAACATGATCAGGGAGCCAGTGGCTACCAGTACCAGTGATGCGTAGGCCACGATGTTCCTAATGCTCATCCATGAATACATATAGGTGTTCTCCCCGCTCCGTTTCAAAGCCTCTGCCAGGAAGAGGTACGTGTAGAGCCTGGAGCACTCCTTGAGAATCAGGCTCGCTGAGTAAGTGTTGTTCCCGGTTGCCATGACACCGGCTTCAACGAGTTCAGCTAGTGCAAGACTGCTTGGAAGCGGTGTCCAACCCTCCCGGCCCGCTTGGCTGAGGGCGGCGAGGAGGCTTGCATACGTATCGAGGAGGGCTGCGTATGCATCGTGATCCACATGGATAGGGAGCACTCGCGGGAGCCCGGTGAGCGAGTAGAACTGTGAGGCGATGTCTTGGAATAGTGAGACATAGTATGCAAGCCTTCCTACACCGTCTTCTACCCATGTGTCACCAGTCAATATTATGCTGGAGTTCGTTAGGTCATCTAGGTAGGCGACGTGTACCTCCAGTGCTTCTTTAAGGCTGTCTATAAGCCCCTCTACACTGCTTAAACCCACGGGTATCCCGCAGGGGTGTCTTGTCGAATTAGTGATCCTTAACCATTCGAGGGCTGTCAGGGATCTAGCATACAAGTAGCTGGCCTCCGGTACTAGGTCCTCTAGGCGTTGAGTGCCTGAGAGCTCCCTCTGGAGGACCTGTATCCCTCGGTCAACTTCAATTATCCTCTCATAAGTTAACACGAGGGAGTCGAGGAGGCATAAGTCCACGCTTCCCTGAGAGGAAATCTCCCTGCTGAGCTCGGCCATGCCACTCCTCACTCTATTGATGGTTTCATTGCTCTCCGCAAGGAGCCTGGAGAGTTCTCCTCGAAGTAGCTGGGGGCTGTACGTGCTCACATAGTGGAGGTATGAGGCTAGGATACTGTGGAGGCTGGCGAACGCCATTGATGCGGCTGCATAGTACAGCCTCGCCGAGTATGCTTCAAGAGACCTCTCATGGTAGAGTCTCGCAGTTACACGGTACTCATCGCTCCAGGAGACCGGTAGCCTCTCATCAAGCGACTCGTAGAGACCGGTGAAGTAGTTGTAGGATTCATTGAAGCCTGCGAGCATGGAGCTGTTTAATGCGTGCATTACGGGAGACCACTCAACCCGGCTAACCAAGTCGACTCCCGTGAACGCGTGGTAGGCGTCGAGAAGCGTGAGCGATGGATAGTAAAGCGGGGAATCAACCGGGGCAACTGATGAGGCTACAACCCTCGTCAAGCCGGCTTCAGCGGCTGCACTCAGCTTTGCTTCAAGCCCGCCTACAGCACCAACCACGCCGCCCGGAGCTATTATACCTGTGGCAGTGTAGGAGGAGTTAACCCGGTCTCCACGTAGCAGTGCCGTAAACACTAGCGTGAACAACAGGGTTGCACTAGGCCCCTCTAGTTTAACCGGGTTCCTCAACGTGATGTACACGTCGATCACGCCTGGATCAACACCGGTTAACACTGAGGCATACCATAGTGCAAGCCTCATCGAGTTAACGGTGTCCCCGGCTACGCTGCCCTCCCCTCTAGTTCTCAAGACCCCGGTGCCCGGGTAGATTATCGTGGCAGCCACATCTATCGTTAACCCCTCCCCCTTCTCGCCTACTGCGAGTAGCTTGAAGCCGGCTTCCCTAACCCAGTGTTCGACACCGACACTTATCAGGGGGCTTCCCAGGGAGATTATCAGGGCGGCAAGTATGAGGAGCACGGCAAGCCTATGGCGGTTTATCAGCGTAACACTGATCAATCATAGCCCTCCGGCTCATAATTGCCGGGTTATCATCACCTGAATAGCGATATGTGTAGCGGGGTTGAAAAACCTGGTGTACTAGGCCCTGCTTAAACCCCGGCTTTCAACACGTGACCCCCACTCACCTTTATAACACAGTATGTGTAAAGTCATTAATTGGACGGTGTAATCCATGAGTAGTAGGCAGGCAGACATGCCTGTGGGGCTCCTCGCCGATGTCTTCGAGCGCATAGAGGCAATAACCTCTAGAACCCAGATGACTGCACTACTAGTCGGCTTATTCAAGCAAACGCCCCCAGAAATCATAGACAGGGTTGTCTACCTGATTCAGGGCAGGCTGTGGCCCGACTGGAAAGGGCTCCCTGAGATAGGTGTCGGCGAGAAGCTGCTCGTGAAAGCCATTGCCCTGGCCACCGGTGTCACAGAGGCCAGTGTAGAAGGGCTTTCAAAGAGCCTCGGCGACCTGGGTAAGGCGGCTGAGCAATTGAAGTCTAAGAGCACTGGTAGATCCCAGGGCGTCACACTGCTGAGCTACACGCAGCAGAGAACCGAGCTAACAGTCAACAGGGTGTATGAGACGCTGGTGAGGGTGGCAATGGCCCAGGGCGAGGGGAGCAAGGATATAAAGATAAGGTTGCTGGCCGGCTTACTCAAGGAGGCCTCGCCCAAGGAAGCCAAGTTCATAGTGAGGTTTGTTGAGGGGCGTCTACGGGTCGGTATAGGTGAGGCAACGATCATGGATGCGCTTGCAACAATCTACGGGGGCGGGGTAGCGGCGAGGCCGTTGATCGAGAGGGCGTATAATCTAAGAGCAGACCTGGGCGAGGTAGCAAAGATACTTGCTTCGAAAGGCCTGGAGGCTGTGAAGGAAGTGAGGCCTGAGGTTGGGACACCGATACGCCCCATGCTAGCTGAGAGACTGAGTGATCCAGGGGAGATCCTTGAGAAGGTTGGAGGAGACGCATTCATCGAGTACAAGTATGATGGTGAGAGAGCCCAGATACATAAGAAGGGCGACAAGGTGTGGATATTTTCAAGAAGGCTTGAAAACATAACTCAGCAATACCCCGATGTAGTCGAGCTCGCCAGAAACCATTTGAAGGCTGACGAAGCAATAGTTGAGGGAGAAATCGTCGCATACGACCCGGAGACAGGTGAGTTGAAGCCCTTCCAGGAGCTCATGCATAGGAAGAGGAAGCATGATATTCACTCAGCGATCAAGGAGTACCCTGTGAAAGTATTTCTCTTCGACCTCCTGTACCTTAATGGACACGACTACACTGTGGAAACCCTCCCGGTCAGGAGAAGCAAGCTCGAGGAGGTAGTGGATAAAGTAGAGGAGTTCACAATAGCCGAGTACATAAGGACCAACAAGGTGGATGAGCTGGAGAAGTTCTTCTTAAAGGCTATAAGCGAGGGAGCCGAGGGAGTCATGGTGAAAGCTCTCCACGGGGACTCAATATACCAGGCTGGCACAAGAGGCTGGCTATGGATCAAGTTTAAACGCGACTACAGGAGTGAAATGGTTGACACAGTGGATCTAGTCGTGGTAGGCGCCTTCCACGGGAAGGGGAGGAGAGGAGGGAAATACGGGGCCCTGCTCATGGCTGCATACAACGATGAGAAAGACGTATTTGAAACAGTGTGTAAAGTCGGGTCAGGCTTCAAGGACGAAGACCTCGACAAGCTCCCCGAGATATTGAAGCCGTATATGAGGGACAGGAGGCATCCACGCGTGGTAGCCAACATGGAGCCCGATGTATGGGTTGAGCCTGCATTGGTCGCGGAGATAATAGGTGCCGAGCTAACGCTTTCACCAGTGCACACATGTGCCTACGGCAAGGTGAAGAGCGATGCAGGCATATCGATAAGGTTCCCCAGGTTCATACGGTGGAGACCCGATAAGAGTCCCGAGGATGCTACGACGAGCAACGAGCTAGTGGAGATGTATCAGCAGCAATTGAAGAAGATAACGGGTGAAACCAAGCCAAGCGAGGAAGCCTAAGCCGCCCTAACCAAGTAACCAGGTAGCGTCACACCGGTGCCCCTGGATGGTCTCCATAGTTGTGTTTACTGGTCCAGCAGGCTCAGGGAAGACCAGCCTTGTTAAAGCGTATAGTGAATGGGTTAGGAGGAGTCTCCTGCTTAGGACAGCTATAGTGAACCTTGATCCAGGCGTGGAGGAGCCCGGCTACAAGCCCACCCTGGACATAAGGTGGTTCTTCACGCTCAGGGATGTCATGTCGAAGTATGGTCTCGGACCAAACGGGGCTTTCATAAAGTCATCCGAGCTGATACTGGACTATCTAGGGGACATATTGGCGAGGCCGCCTTTCTCAAACATGCATCAATGGGATCTAGTACTCATCGATACACCGGGCCAGAT
This sequence comes from Desulfurococcus mucosus DSM 2162, assembly GCF_000186365.1. Taxonomy (NCBI): domain Archaea; kingdom Thermoproteati; phylum Thermoproteota; class Thermoprotei; order Desulfurococcales; family Desulfurococcaceae; genus Desulfurococcus; species Desulfurococcus mucosus. Next base: position 660,829 of record NC_014961.1, on the reverse strand, counting down.
GGAGGCCTTCATATTTAGGCCTGCCAGTAATATTCTACTTAAAAAGATAGCTGGGTTAGGCAACACTGTGCTAGCCTACCTTATAGACGCTTCCTCAATAGGCTCGGTGACGGATGCTGTGTCGCTTTGGTTCATCTATGTACTACTCCAGGTTAAAACAGGATTGATCACCGTGCCCGTTATAAGTAAGTCTGATGCAGCGGGGAGACGTGACATAGTGAGAGCGCTGGTGGAGAAACCCATGGATCTACCCGGGTTAATAAGTGATGAATCCGGGTTCGCATTAGAAATAATGCCCGACCTCCTTAACATAGCCTCGAAGACCAAGGGGCCTTTCAGGGCCGTTGAGGTTTCGGCGACACGTGGAGAGGGCCTCGACTCCCTCCACATGCTTCTCCACGAGGCTTTCTGTGCATGCGGGGATCTAACCTGAGAACAATTATTAACCACTCAACAGGATAGCTTAACTCGCCATGAGCACGCTAGGGAATCCGAAATGCATTGGCTTCAGACACCTGTTGAAATGGGTGTTTTAACAGCGTTGCTTACAACACTCTACGGCTTAATCCTGCTGTTCGCTGGTAGGTTTATCATGAAGGTCGTGGTCTCGCTGGGCGTGGGCTTCCTCGCCGGGTACCTCGCGTATCTAACCGGGCTACGCCTCGGCTTCGGGGTCCTCGGCTCCCTAGTAGTGTTTCTCCTGGTTTTCCCTTTAGCATCCCTAGCGGGCTGGTACGTGTTCAAGCTGGCTTTATCGCTTGTTGCATCGACACCTATATGGCTGGTTTCCTTGAAATTACTGGGGTTCTCCCGCTCTGAGCTCCCGGCGATACTCCTACTGGTACTCCTCGTAGTGGTTTTCTATATGGTGTCTGAGACACTGGTGACGATTGTAGCAGTCATTGGGGGACTGGTAATGATATACACTGGTGTTTCATCCCTTGTAAACCCCGCGGTAGCCCTCATAGTAGTCCTTCTAGCTATGGTTCTCCGCGCATACCTTTATACAGTTTCAAAGTGGTGAAAATGAGGCTATACCGGCCTAACACCGCTATAGGCAGGTACTACTCGGTGCTGTTCTCGCTCCCCCACTGGGAGATCCTGGCAGTTGTTTTCATAGTGATCGCTGCCGCAGCCCTTATCTCGCTCGGCGTCAACGCGTTGCCATTCCTGTTGAACTCCCTTATAGTGATAGTGGTGTTAGAGGCCTACAGGGTGCTCTACCCCTACACGGTCTTCCACAAGTTGAAGAGGATAATGGGGTTGTCGCTGACAACCCTTATATATGCATTAATATACAACCTTGTTCTCAGGGACTGGGTTCTCGCTGTTGCAGCATCCTCTACAATAGTCATTGCAGTGCTCCAGGGGCTAGATGGCACCAAGTGGTGGAGGTATATTGTAGCAACACTCCCGGCAGGTGCATCCATAGCGATCTCTCTATGGCTTACAGCCCCGGTGACACTACGAGGGGAGCTTTCAAGAGCAATCATACTGCTACTGCTCTTCTCCCTGGCAGACTTCATAATCTATCTCGCCATGGGGAGACACCGGATTAACGGCTACAGGGCACCGGATCTAGGCACGCTCTTCCTTCAAAACTGGCTTGAGAGGAGGAAGAACATAGAGGAGGTGTTCGACAAGCTCTCCACGCATGAAAACGTCCATCCACGCATAGTATTCCTAGGCGACCTCGCAGTAGTATACACGGATCTACACTACGGGCCCTTCTCGAATACAGGTAGCAGTGAGCTACCCGGGGAACTCAGCTCGCTCCTATCTAAACTGGGCTACACGGCTGTCACGCTTCACGGCTTCGGTTCACACGACAGGAACCTGGCTTCATCAAGGTACCTGGGTGAATACTTGAAGAAGATTTACACGACAGTAATGGATGCTGAAAGAGAGGAATTAAGGTATCATGGGGCTCTAAGGCTTCGCGGTGACGACGGCTGGGAAACCCTGACCCTGGTCTTCGACAGGCTATCCATAGTATTTGTTTCGAGGCCGGGTAAAGGAATAGACGACATACCCTACAACCTGCACTTACACTATAATGTTGTGGCCAGGAAGAAAGGGCTCGGCGACGTGGTATTCATAGATTCGCATAACTGGGAGAAGCAGGAGGAGTTTCATATAGATGCCCTCGCCGAGCTGATAGAGGAAACCGTGAATAAAGCACTGGAATTGAAGAAGAGCCGTCCCTCCGTGGAGGTGCTTTCAAGGTACAAGTGCATTAAGACGAATGCCCCTGGATTAATCAACGGCGACTCCTGCATTATAGAGGTGACCGGTGAGGGAAGGGAGAGGGTTATCCTCCTGTATCTCAGAGGCAATAACATGGAGCCCGGTCTCAGGGATAGACTCGTGGAGGCCCTTAGGGGTATCACTGGAGCCGACCATGTAGAGGTGTTTACAAACGACGAGCACAGTGAGACAGGGATCAGGTCATCGCTGGCCTACGTGCCCGTCCACGAGTCCCCGGAGCTTGTCAGGGATATCCTAGAGGCAACTAGGGGGTTGATGACGGAGCCCTATGAGCGTGGAGCACAGTATTCGTCATCGAGGTTCGATATAAAGGTAATGGGTTACACGGCAAGCTTGCTTGAGAAACTATTGAAGGACACGTATCTAGAGGCAACGGTGCTCCTCGTCTCGTACGCGTTTATTCTTCCATTACTGCTCGGGCTGCCAAGGTTGGTTCATTAATGGTTCACCACGTGATCTTCAATAGTTTATAAAGCCCCTCCCATATAGAAATATTTAAAAACCCGGCGGTGGAGAGCGTGAGCGGGGAACCCCCTTTTAAAACAAGCTACCGTGTCGAGAACATTGTTGCCACCGTGATCCTTGAACACGACCTTGATTTAGAGCTCATTGAGACCAGGATCCCGAGCATCACGTATAAGCCGGATCAGTTCCCCGGCTTGATATTCAGGCTGGATAAACCCAGGGCCACAGCCCTGGTCTTCAAGTCGGGTAAGATGGTTGTAACGGGTACTAAGAGCACGCAGCAACTTGTAGAGGCGGTTAAGAAGATAATAAAGGTTTTCATGAAGAGCGGGGTAGATGTACGGGGCAGGCCCCGTGTACAGATACAGAACATTGTCGCTGGAGGAGACATACACGCCTATGTAAACCTCGAGAAGGCAGCATACCACTTAGAGGACAGTATGTATGAGCCCGAGCAGTTCCCTGGTTTGATACATAGGATGAGGGATCCCAGGGTCGTGCTATTAATATTCAGCAGCGGTAAAATGGTGATCACAGGGGCTAAAGAGGAGAGCGAGGTGGAGCGTGCGGTAGTCAACATAGCGAGGCAACTATATGAAGCCAAGTGCCTGGTAGGGCCTAGGCCGGAGGAGTAGTGGCTCAGCTGAAAGCCTCCGCTTTTTAAGAGTGGCGAGGACTTATTAAGCTGTTTCCCCTACTATACCCTGGAGCAGGCAGTGATGAGGCGGGCAGCCACTTAGACCATTACCATTGGGATGAAGACCCGTATGCTCAATC